>JAFQAU010000231.1 GCA_017399885.1 Lachnospiraceae bacterium | reverse complement strand
TTTTTGTTTTTTAACACGAACCGTCGGATATCACCATCAGAAACGGCCCCCTTTAATTTGTTATTATGTACGATATATACGACTTTGCATCGTGCTTTTTCTAACCTCTCAACAGCATCTCTGATTGTCGAATTATCTTCTAATAATATCTCTTCCAATTTTATAATACTCACCCCTAACCATATAGCAACTTACTAACCCCTATGGTATCCTCTCTTTCACAATACCACTCGTATAATTTACGGATTGCTTCTGTTTTATCTGTATACTGAAATCCACCCAATTCATCCACTATCCGTTGACTAGATGCGGTATACTCATTTCCCATTCCTTCATTGCATACATATATAGGAAGATGTTTACCACTGATTTCATTTAACTTATTACAAATAGAAAGTAAGTCTATCTTATCCCCATGTACTGCATTATAGGAATGATACTTTGGCTTCTCAATCTTTAGAAAGCGATATAACATTTCACAAAAATCCTCTATCCATAAATAATCAAAATATACATTTCGGTAAATGGACAATGGCAAATTTTTAATAGTCTTACAACAGATATTGGAAATAAATTTTGTCGGCCAATATTCATACGGACCAAAGATACCAAACAGTCGCAAGTTATAAATGTTACTGCTTTGTTCAATGATTTGATTTACTGTGTATTTCATTAAACCATACTGATCCACCGGAACCCTATTTCCAAACTCCGTTTCCTTTACATCAATAATGGGATATCGTTTGTCAAATTCTGCACCGGAACCAGTATAGATCATTTTCCCATACAGATTGGAACATTTTGCAAAATTTAAAAAGATTCTTAAATTGTATTCCAAGATTTTTGTTCCATCTTTTGATTTGTCAATTCCATCTCCGTATACGGCAAAATGCAGGATAATATCAAAATGATGGGTTTCTAAATAGGTTTTGACTTCTGTCTCTTCTATACAGTTTAATTCTTTACTTGAAGGTGCGTAAATAAGAAACTCCTCTGACTTCTTTTCTAAGTATTCTTTTACATTACGACCAACAAAGCCGGATGCTCCGGTAATCAATACTTTTTTCACTTTTTCTCCCTCCCACCGTATATTCCTTATCTTGCTTATTTCTTAAAACGAAGCAGCCATTTACAAAATTTTTTAGGCAACCTGGCAATACAATATAATGTGAAACGATTTTTTTGTGAAGTAATTGTCAAATATTCTTTATATAGCTTATAATCTTGTATATTATATAAATTATTACTTCTCCAATCCAGTAGTCCCCGCGTTGTCAAAAAATTATTATTGAGCCAAGAATTCTCCATCACATGTCGCTTATATTTATCAAAATACTCCGGCATTGCTTCAATTGTTAACACTGTAGTTCTACTCCAAATTTCAATTACTTGTCCTTCCTTTCTCCAGCTACTAGCAATTTTTTTTCGATTTGCAGTAAAACAATTGTGATGTATTACTAAACAACGTACATTACTTAACGACTGCACCGAACAACATATGCCTGTAGGATAGAAAAAGCTTGCCTTTTCAGATTTTTCGATAATTTCACCAAAATTTGCATTCTTAATAATTCTTTTATTGATTATGGTAACTCCCCACCATGCCAACGACCACCAAAAATCTCGAAAAAATTCTCTTTTTTCTTCATCTGTATATACAATTTCATCTTCCATTCCAATCTTTTTCTTATAGGCTATATTCGCCTGATTTTTTCCAAAAAAATGTATCACATCTGTTTTTTTCGAAAATTCCTTTAGCAGAATGTCATATACCAAATCCACATTTGGAATTCCACCATCCCCACATAACCAGACATATTCAGCTTCAACCGTATTCATTGCATATACTATCTTGTCATTCGGACCAATATCTGGATCAAATCTAAGATAATGTACAAACTCACTATTTTCTTCACATATTTTTTGTGTATCATCATTGTCACTAGAATCATATACATGGACTTCAACATTCGCTTTCCTATTCTGTGTTGGAAAAATTCGCATCCATTCCTCCATAATTTCTTTATGATTCTTAGTGATAATAATAATCGCTAACTTTCCCTTTAAATCTTCATTTATATTATTCATTCTCCATCTCCTATATCTCTTACCTTAACATTATTTTCTCGTCATATTAATAGCCAAAATGAGTTATCCATATTTAGGGCACTGCATACAAAACTGTCTCTGTAAATACCATAGAATGATGTCTAATATAAAGCTTATGTTCTGGTAACCACTTATGTATTAAAGTGGAAATCTCATATATATCTTCTGGCTTATGATAAATACATATGGCAAGCTGTGGCTTAAAACGCTTAATATATTTTTCAGCCCCATAAAGAGCTTTACTGTGTCATTCATATTTCTATTTTTTAATACAAAACGTCTAATACCTCCATCTGAAACAGAGCCTTTTTACTTATTATTATGTACGATATATACAACTTTGCATCGTACTTTCTCTAACCGGGCAACAGCATCTCTTATTGTTAAAATTTGCTTTTTTATTCTGTTCTGGAAAAATCCTCATCCATTCTTCCATAATCTCCCTGTGATTCCTTGTTGGTATTACAATTGCAAATTTTTCCCTTATATTTATCTGCTAGTTACTCATTTGTTCTACTCCACTTCTTATCTTAAATTAACATTTTATTGCTGAGGCACATACGCATACAATTTCATATAATCATGCTCCACAATATAATTTGGATTTGCTTCCAATATTATCTTTTCTAAAACTTCCGGATCATCCGGCAAATGATATTCGCAAATTGATAATTTAGGTGCAAATTTTCTCAATGTTTCTTTTGCTCCACGCAACATCTCTCTCTCTGCCCCTTCAATATCTGCCTTTATAAAATCAATTTTCTCTATATCATTTACTTTTACAAATTCATCAATAGTTGTAATATCTACATAAATACCTTCTGCTCCCCGAGCATCTGTATCTTTGATAATACAATTATTATAAGATTCATCCTCTCTTGCTGAAAATAAAACTTTCCCTGTATAATCGCCTAATGCATATTTGCATAATTGTATGTTAGGATACATCTTACACACATCCAAAATATATTCTTGGGCTTTCGGTACAGGCTCAAAAGCATAGATTTGTCTGCAACGATTTGCCACTGCCACAGAAAATAATCCCATATTACTTCCACAATCAATTACAACATCTTCCGCTTCCACCTTAACACGCTTTCTTTCGTAAGGTCCTTCAAAAATACTTGATAAATCATTATAAATTGCCGGCAATACCAGATCACCACATTCTGAGAAAAACGGCGACGAATAAGAGGCTTTTTGTTTAAATGGATTTAAGTATTTCACTCCATCCAAATCCAAAAAATCTTGGGATATATCAACACCTTTTTCTTCAAAATATAATTGATAAAACCATCTATAGATTCTATCAAAATCCTCCGCAGAATTTACTAAAACAACCTCCAAATTTTCATATCTACGCAGCGCTTCTAAAACATATTCCACTCCGCTTTGCACTGTAACAAGAACCTTTCCTTTGTCTGATACATTCGCAACATAATCTGATAATTCACGTACAGATAAATGTTCTACTAAATCCTGTGTCTTATATCCATCACTACAAACAAAAGCTGTTACTTTTTGTTCTAATCTCTCCAAAATTTTTCGAAGCATTCTCCCAACAATACCATAACCGTATATAGCGTATTCCCTCTGTGTATCACTATCTATATTTATGTTTGTTAATTTAATCTGATTATCCATTATTCAACCTCCATCTCCACCCTTATCCTGTCGAAGTATTCTAACATTATTTTCTTCATTTCCTGCTCACTACCAAATTGAAAAAACAATATTCCTAACGTGTCTGTCAAATAGTTTGTAACCACATGTCCCTTTTCATATAATTGTATTTGGTCAAAAATATACTTTTTAACCTCTTCATCAACAATAACATCCTTCACAATCCCATTCTTTGGTGGAATGATAGCTCGATATGCATAGTATCCTCTTTCTTCCAATCTTTCTGGTACAGCTACGCAATTTATACCGATACTTGCTCTTGCCTGCCAATAATCCCAATCAAACTCACTGGATTTACTAGCAGGACCACTATACATATTTCCTATTATTCTTCTCATTGCTTCTAATATATAGATACATCCATCTTTTTCCATATACTGAATGTGAAAAATCCCATCCTCCAAATTCAAAACCTCTGCCATTTTTTCTACTTGTGCAATTAAAATGTCTCTATATTTTTCAATTCCTTTTGCTGGAAACGTGTCAATTTCCACACGATATGGATTCACAACTGAATACTCATCGTTACTACTACAAGCAACTACCTTTTTATTATGTAGGAACGTACAAAATCCATGTTGTGTTCCTTCTATAAACGGTTCTATTACAATATCTTTTTCTCTTGAAATAGCAAATGCCTGTTCAATTGCCACCATGGCTTCCGCATCAGTATCACATCTTGAAACCCCTTTTCCACCAGACATATCAGTTGGTTTAACAATAATAGGATAACTGACTCCCTTTAAAATATACTTTTTTGCCTCTTCCTCTTTATAAAAGGCTTCTGCTGGTGCTGTTAATATCTGATTCTCTATTGCAAATTTTTTAAATAAATCCTTGTGTGCAATCAACTGTGCATTCTTATAGGTATCATAACCCGATAGTTGCAATTGTTCCGCCAAATAGGTAGTTGTCAATACTGCCGTATCATTGCAACAGGCACATACTAAGTCAATTTTGTGTTCTTTTACAAAAGCCAAAACTTCTTCCTTCTTTGAATAATCCACCGGATAATATTCATCCACTTCTTTTTGTCCGATTAACCCAACCTGATTTCCTATAGAAATAACATAATGTCCCATTTTATGCAACTCTTTAATTACTCCTAATTCATTAAATCCTGCCTGTAAAATTAATACTCTCAACTTATCCCTCTCCTACCATTCTATATCACTATAACGTAAAGGTTCTGCATAATATAAATCCTTCGTTGCTCTCTTCCCAATTATCTCTTCGTAATATTTTGTATGCAATCCTGCTCCGGGTCTGACAGAACGTACATTTTTTTCCGTAAAGATCTCGCCTTTCTTCATATCTGCACATACAAATAAAGAACGAGCACCTTTTCTTGCTTCTTTTTGTTTCTTGTCTAACTGATAGGATACTTTTCCCAATGCTTTTTCTACATTTCGAATTTTAGTAACCATCTGCTTCATTTCTTCTACTTCCATTGAAAATGCAGAATCCACCCCACCATCTGCACGAGATAGTGTAAAATGTTTTTCTATTACTTTTGCTCCAAGTGCTGTTGCAGCTATTGCAATCTCATCCCCCATAGAATGGTCTGACAAACCGGCAATACATCCAAATGTTTCTTTTATATTGGGTATCATATGCAAATTCATCTCTTCATAAGGTGCAGGATATTCAGAAGTACATTTTAAGAATACAATCTGCTCATTTCCTTCCTCAGCACAAACTTCTATTGCCAATTCTATATCCTCCATCCGTGCAATCCCTGTTGATATAAAAATTGGTTTCCCTGTTTTTGCAACCTTACGAATTAGAGGAATATCTGTTATCTCAAAGGATGCAATTTTATAAGCCGGCACTTGCATCTTCTCTAAAAAATCAACAGCGGATAAATCAAATGGAGACGAAAACAAAAGGATTCCAAGATCATCCGCTATCTTTTTCAACTTTGGTTGCCATTCCCATGGTGTATATGCTTGTTGATATAACTTATATAAAGTTGTCCCACTCCACAAAGTGTCTTCGCCTGTTTTAAAACATTCCTGATCCGAATCTAATGTTATGGTGTCTGCTGTATAGGTCTGCAATTTGATCGCATCTACACCGGCCTCTTTTGCTTTATGAATGATTTCAACAGCTCTCTCATAATCCATATTATGATTTCCAGACATTTCCGCAATAATAAAACTTGGATATCCTTCTCCGATTCTCCTTCCGCCTACTTCTATATATTCTTCCATTTCTTCCTCCCGCTTCCTAATCTAATTCTACAGCAACACCAATTTCCGCTGATTTATATGCCGCATATATCAATCGAATGGTATCACATGCCAAATCAATTCCTGATTTAGGTTCTCTATCAAAATAAATCGATTCTATAAAATCTCTCATCTCATCCGTATATCCTCTAATAATTTCATCTTCCAAAAAAGGGCGATTCCAGCCAATTTTGGAAGGAAGCATTTCAGATATATACACATCATCCAAGCGTTCTTCATCTAAGAAATAAGTCTTCATCAAGTCTGACATAGTTAAAGTACAATCAATTACTGCATCATTGCAATACAGTTCTATATAATTCTTACTCCCACCCAACAAAGTATCAGTAGCTATAATAGATGCTTTACTTCCATCTGAAAAAGTAATCAATACAGAGCCGAAGTCCTCCACATCATTTGGCCTGGCAGCAATATGTCTATGCTCATATTCTGAAAGCCCAGGAGTAATCTGTGACATATCTGCAAGCACTTTACTTACACATATTTCTTTCCCCAATGCCTTTGCTTCTATTTGCTTGAGCCATAAAATGGCAGATAATGGATGCGTTCCTGTACGTATAAATGTCCCTCCCCCTGTTTTGTCCCATTCTCCTGCTACCGGTGAACTGGAGCCTTTTAAGCTTTCTTCCCCTTTTGCAAATAAAATACGACTTTTTTTCTTTTGGATAATTTCCGCAGCCTTAGTCACTGCCGGAGCATACACAAAATTTTCAGCATACATAAACTTTTTCCCTGATTTATGAACTTCCTTTTGAATTCTTTCTACAGATTTTAAAAGTTCTTCATACATATATATCTTAGAAACTTTACGTCCTATGGGCTTTTCATCCAATTCGGTACCAAAATAACCACATAAAGGTTTCTCACAAATTACATGTTTTCCTGCTTGGACAGCACGAATAATCATTTCTTCATGCATATATGGTGGTGTACAGATATCAATCACATCAATTTCTGGATCTGATAACAAATCTTCAAATACAAGAGATGCTTTCTCAAATCCGTATCTTTCCTTTGCTGCTAATACCTGTTCTTCTCTTCTTGCCACAATATGCTTGTAACATACCGGAATCCCAATATAGCGCTGTAATGCATTCATATGCAACTCTGTTGCTCTCCCTGCGCCCGCCATTCCTATACAAATCTCGCCCTTCGCATTCATACACGCCCCTCCTGTACATCTATTTCATTTGCCTTTTATAAGCTTTTCAATGCTTTCTTCAAACCTTCCACATCCAACCATTCTTTATTATTACCAGAATTATATTCAAATCCTTCCTCTACTAATTTTCCTCCTGGCAACAATACTTTATGAATATCCAACCAATCAAAATGCGGGTACACAATATAATGTTTTTCATACTCATAAGTACTTCTAGAATCATCTCTAGTTACCATAACCTCATGCAATTTTTCTCCTTCACGAATACCAATTTCTTTCATACTTCCATGTGGTAACATGGCTTTCGCCAAATCTGTTATCTTAAAGGAAGGAATTTTGGAAATATAAGTTTCTCCACCCTTTGCCTCTTCCAATGCTTTAAAAACTAATTCTACCCCCTGATCTAATGTTATCCAAAATCTTGTCATTCGATAATCTGTTATTGGTAATTCTGTTTCACCATTTTCAATCAGGGCACGGAATAGTGGAATAATAGAACCTCTACTTCCTGCTACATTTCCATAACGAACAACAGAAAATACAGTACCATCAACACCTGTGTATGCATTGGCTGCAATAAAGAGCTTATCTGACACAAGCTTTGTTCCACCATATAAATTAATAGGATTTACTGCCTTATCTGTGGATAATGCTACTACTTTCTTTACCCCTCTATCTAATGCTGCATCAATTACATTCTGTGCGCCATGAATATTAGTCTTAATCGCTTCCATGGGATTATATTCGCATGTAGGTACCTGCTTCATGGCAGCCGCATGAATTACATAATCCACTCCATTAAAAGCACGTAATAAACGTTCCTTATCTCTTACATCCCCAATAAAAAAACGTACCTTTGTAATATCAACTTTACTTGCCATCTCATTTTTCATATTGTATTGTTTGAATTCATCTCTTGAATAAATAATTACCTTCTTGGGATTGTATCTTTGAAAAATCATTTGTAGACATTTTTTACCGAACGAACCTGTTCCACCTGTAATTAGAATTGTTTTATTATTTAACATATTATGTCCTCCTTGACTGCCTATTTATTCCAAATAAATTACGGCTATTTCTGTAAATTGAAACTATCATCTTCTATTCCTTAAAGAATAAGATGTGAACCCTCTTTTTCATTTTTAACGGTTCTGCCTTCTAGTTGACCAATTGCTTTCTTGCTTCATTACTACTGTATAGGTATAACAAACATGTTTGTTATACCTATACAGTAGTAATGAAGCAATTTCTGTTTTTAATACTTTAATCCAATAAAGTATTTCATTTATTAATTTTACTAGAATTTTGTATGATGCTTCGTACTTTTATTATATCGGCATATTTGTATAAATTTTTAACAAAAAATTAACTATGAACAAAAAAATAAACAAAATGTAAAAAAGGGCTTTTGCCCCTTTTAAAAATCATACAAGAAATTTATTCTATTATCTCAGCTAATATAGCATACAGCTGTTCTTCTGACTCAACTTGTATTCCAGAAATCCCCATTCTTCTTCCTGCTTCCACATTTTCCCTGCGATCATCAAAGAATAAACATTCTTCTGGCTTTAAATGATATCTATCTAGAAGGCATTGGTATATCCCTGGATCCGGTTTTATCTTATGCACTTCGTAAGACACTACTTTACCGTCTATAACC
>JAFQAU010000230.1 GCA_017399885.1 Lachnospiraceae bacterium | reverse complement strand
CTCAAACAGTGCTCCAACATTTGCGCTTACTCACAAAATTGGGCAAAAATCTCCTATCGTCTGCTTGTGTTTGTCTGGCACGGACACCATCTGCAAATTGTTATCTTATTGTTGTGCAATTTGACAAGTGCAATTTAGGTCATGTGCTTTTGACACCCTAACCTTTATAGGAATAGATTTTTTAGATGGGGATATACTTATAAAAAAAGAAAATGTAACATTTTCATACAAAATGTTACATTTTTTAATGTTCTCTATCTTCCTTACACTTTATATATCGGAGTACTTTTTTAAAACTTAATAGTGTTTTTTAATTTTTTTTTATTTTTTATAAATTTAATTTATAAAATAGTTTATCTTTATCATCCTGGTCAATGCATAGATATCGTTTCGTTATATGGTAGGAGGAATGGTTAAATACGGACATTAATAGAGCAGGTTCGGCGCCTTCCTTCCATGCCTGATATCCAAAGGTTTTTCTGAGAGAATGGCAACTAATTGTTCCGTCAATTCCTAACTTATCTGCTGCGTTTTGTATAATGCGATAGGCTTGTACGCGACTTAGGGGTTGCTCAGGTTTTCTTGGGCTAAAAAAGATATATGGTGAATTTGTTTTTTGATTTGCATATTTTCGGTATTCTTTTAATGCGTTTTTGGTAGCGTTGTTTATCAAGATAGTAGTATGTTTACCAGTTTTCTTTTCTGTTATATATATGTGGCTGTAAAATTGTTTTTTCTCATGGTTATATACGTTTGACCACTTCATTTGTAATAAATCACTAATACGAAGTGCTGTATTTAATCCCATTACAACGAGTAAATAGTTACGATATTCTTTTTTCTCAAAAAAATATTTCTCAAGTTTCTTAATATCATTTTTATTTTTCAATGGTTGGCTTGTACTCATAGTATAGATCTTCCTTTCTATTTTATTTCATAATTTTAAATTTAAATATTAGTTTTATTGTGGTTGCTTAACCTTGTGTAGAACAGCTCTATTAGCAAAGTTTAATTAAATGAAATGTTTTCTCTAATACGTAACATTTTGTATGAAAATGTTACATGGATAAATAGTTTTATTGCTATTGGTCACAGTGAAGCAATGAACGGTAATATTCTATTCCTTTCAATAACATGCTGGGAGTTATGTGCAAAACAAGGAGGTTGGAGAAATGTTGAAATTAACCATTAAACCAGGAGAATACATTAATATCGGAGAAGACATAAAAGTCATATTTTCCGGAGGTTCTGTAAATAACATGCACATCTTGGTGGATGCGCCAAGAGAATACAACATTGTTCGTAACAGAGTGTTAGAGCGTAATGCAAAGACAGAAGAAGAGAAGAAAAAAGCGAAAAACTACAGCAAAGAAGTGGGACTGTCCCCGGAAGCAAAAGAGCAGATTAAAAGAATTATTATGCAGGATAAGAAGACAAATAAGACAGACAGTGTGTTAGAACCAAAGGAAACCTAAATTTATTACTGATAATATACCATAAGACTAACCTAGGGGTCTTGGGGTTATTATAAATAATTAATAAAAACAACAAAAGCACCTGAACGGATTCGGGGAAGGTTCTTTCTCTAAAAGGGAAGAGAGGGAACATGAAAAAGGAGGAATTATTATGAGTATGATAGTACAACACAACCTAGTATCAATGAACGCAAACAGAAATCTTGGAGTTTCTTGTGGTAACTTAGCAAAATCTACAGAGAGGTTATCTAGTGGTTATAAGATTAACCGTGCTGGTGACAATGCTGCCGGACTTGCTATTTCTGAAAAAATGAGAGGTCAGATTAGAGGTTTGAACCAAGCATCTGCAAACTCAGAAGATGGTATCTCAATGATCCAGACAGCAGAAGGTGCATTAACAGAAACACACAGCATCTTACAAAGAATGAGAGAATTAGCAGTACAGGCTGCATCTGATACAAATACAGATGATGATAGAACACAAATCCAGAACGAAATCGACCAGTTAACACAGGAAGTAGATAGAATTGCTACTACTACTGAGTTCAATACAAAGAAATTGTTGGACGGTTCTAGACAGGGTTCTGTAACAGAAAAAGCTGGTAAAGCCAGTGTAGAAGGTACATTTGGAAATAGTAATGTAAGCGCTGAGATTGAAAATCATGCTGAAAAGGCTGCTTTTACAGATGTAATTCGTGTTGAAATTACAAAAGATTTTGGAGATGGATATTCTAATATTGATGGTGCTAGTGTTAATGACTATGAAGATCTTGCTGAGGACCTTGCTACTTCCAATGCAGCAGTTGATAAATTGCAAGGTTTTGCAAATTTTGTTACTGGACTAACAGATGATTTAGTTGATGCTTATGTTAGTGCGACCAAAGAAATGTTGGCAGGAGCTGGAGAAGCATATAATGCTCAAACAAATGCATGGGCTAATATTACGGCTGCAGTTACAACTCAACAATTAAGTGCTGGGGAAACTTTGGATTTAGGTGGTGTATCTCTCAGTTCGACTTCTGGTGCAGCTGCAGTAATGGGTGCATTAAAAGACGAATTAGATAAGATTGCACAAATGGAAGTAGAAATGGAAACTAATGAAACCTACCAAAAGATTGGTGCAATTGAAGTAGAGGATGTTGAGACTCCAGGCAGTACAAAAACATTATCTGATATCATCAGTGATAATACTGCTAGAAGTTCTGCGTATGATACTGCAGTTACTAAAGCAACAAACAGTGGTGGCTGGTATCTTACAGCTACAGGTGTTGATGCTGCGGCTGGTGCTTATAAATCTGCTTTTGAAAATGCACTTAAATCAGGAAAAACTATAGATGAAGCAAAAGAAGATGAAAAAGTTGTAGAAGCACGTGAAGCATTGTATGGCAAATTTGCAACAGATTTAAAAAATACAACAGGAGCATTAGGTGGAAATATAACAGTTGGTAATACAGCATTTACTAATGCTAATAAAGTTTCTGAAGCAGCAGCTGAAGCTTTTGATACTATTTGTGAAGCAGCTGAGAAGTTAGCAGCTACAGAATTGATGAAAGAAGAAGCTTTTAAAGATGCAGAAGGAGAAGTTGCTTTTGCAGTAACAGATTTATTTGGAAATAGTAAGAATCAGGATGTTTTTGAAATTGCTAGTGGATTAGATGCAGAGAATAATTTAAAGATTACATTGAAGAATAAAGAAGGCGAAGATACTGTAATCACAATTGCTAATGCAGATAAATTATTAGCTGGTGATGTTATTACAATTACATCTGAAAAGATGACAGAAACAAAATCAGCAGCTACAGGAAAAGAAGCATTCCGTCTTCAGGTTGGAGCAAATGCAGGTCAGGAAGTTTCTCTAGGAATTAACTCTATGAGAGCAAAAGACCTTGATATTGTTCAAACAAAACTTGGTGTAGAAGGAAAAGCTTTAGATGTGTCTTCTCAGGCTACTGCTTCTCTAGCTGTAAATGCTTATGACATGGCTATCCAGAAAGTTTCTACAGAAAGAGCTAAGATGGGTGCTATGCAGAACAGATTAGAGCACACAATTGCTAACTTAGATGCTTCTGCTGAGAACTTACAGGCAGCTGAATCTAGCTTACGTGATACTGATATGGCTGAAGAAATGACACAGTACTCTAAGAATAACATTCTTATGCAGGCTGGTCAGTCAATGCTTGCTCAGGCAAATCAGTCAAATCAGGGTGTATTAAGCTTATTAGGATAATTCCTAGGATGCTTTCACATACTTAAGATGACTTATTGATACATAAATCAATATAAATGAAAAACCTGCTATACAAAATTTGTGTAGCAGGTTTTTTGTGCCTTTTTATTCCTTATTATTCTGTGACTGTTTTTCCGTCAGTTTTAATATTTGCTGTTGCAGTTCTTGTATTTGTTGTTGGTATTCTTCTGCTTGTTGCATGGCAATTTCTTTCTCTTGTTGTTCTTGTTTTGCTCGTTGAACTGCAATTTCTTTCTCTTGTTGTTCTTGTTTTGCTCGTTGCATTGCTATTTCTATCTGTTTTTCCATAATACGGATTCTTTTTTCCTCATCATATTCTGTTAATAACATATCAACGACCTCCGCTCTATTTTTTATTAAAATCTCCTTTAAAATTTCTTCCTTAATACAGTCATTCACTGCAAGTTCTATGGCTTTGTCCCGCTGATGCTCCTTGGAATAGGCTTTTACTTTTTGTACAAAGTAAGCATACTCCATCAACGGACGACAGCTTTCCATTAATTCTTTATTATTACCATAGTTGATATTTAACACCTCTGCTTCTAACTCCATACAGGCTTTTTCCTTTGCATGGATAAAAGAATCGGATAAACGTAATACAGTCCTTTCTTCTTCCATACCATTCCCGTTATAGAATACGATGAATTTTGGTGTTGGTAATTCTATTAATTTCTTCCCGTAAATATCAACCTCATTCTCTTCAATGTACCTTTCAAAATGCCTTGCAAAGTATAAGAAACCTCGTAGGGGCATATTGGGATTGTAGGAGCTTTGATGCTCAAATAGACTTAACCTGTCATCTATTATAAACGATATATCATTTTTCATCTTACAGTAAATTACATCCTCTAAGGTTGTAATTTCAATATCCTCAGCATTTGTATAATGACTGGAATTTAATGCATTATATAAAGACAGAAGTTTTTCTTTATCTTTAAAAATAAACTTAAAAAGTCGATCCTTATATTGTCTGTTGGTGTAAGAGTTTTCATGGTGATACTTATTTAGCTCTTGCTGTTGTAGGATATCTTTTTCACCTCT
>JAFQAU010000229.1 GCA_017399885.1 Lachnospiraceae bacterium | reverse complement strand
AGCACGCATGAATTTGAAGTTTCTGTTCTATTCATAATTTTGAACCACAGCAATTGTGGTTCTTTTTTTGATATTTATTACAACACCCAGCTTGACAAATGTATCAGAGTGATATATTATTCCATATATCAGATTGATACATGGAGGACAATGATGAATAGGCAGAATATAAGAAAATTATTACTAATTATCTCTTTACTTTTATTTCCGATAACGATATGGTATATGTCTCCATACCTAATTATTCAAGGTGCTATGGAGGGGATAATAACCGGAAGTTTTGTTGTATTTACTTGTATGTTACTTGGTTCAATCTTTTGCGGCAGACTGTTCTGTGCATGGCTGTGTCCCATGGGTGGTATGCAGGAATGTTTATTTGCCGTTAATGCCAAGAATCCTAAGCAGGGATGGAAGAATTACATTAAATATGCGATTTGGACAATTTGGATTATAGCAGTTATTTTGTGCTTTATTTTTAGGAAAAAAGAAATAACGGTTGATTTCTTTTATATGACGGATCATGGGATTTCAATCAGTAATATCTATAATTATGTGATATATTATGGTATTATTTTCTTGGTATTGATTCCGGCAGTCCTTTTTGGGAAAAGAATATTTTGTCACTATTTTTGCTGGATGGCACCATTTATGGTGCTGGGAAGCAAAATAAGACGGGTTCTCCATTTGCCGGGCTTACATATTAAGGTAAAACAGCTGGATGCTTGTGTTTCCTGCGGAAAGTGTAATAGAGAATGCCCTATGGGAATTAAAGTATCAGAGCTGATAAAAGATGGGCAGATAAAGAATGCGGAATGCATTCAGTGTGGTGCTTGTATAGACGGTTGTCCAAAGAAAGTTTTGTCTTATGGAATGATGGAAAGAGGAAAAAAGAATGGCAATAGAAAAGAAAAGTGATTGCGTCATTTTAGGTTTGTTAAGCCACGAAGATTTAACGGGGTATGAAATTAAAAAACGGATGGATACAGCTTTAAAGTATTTTTGGGGGGCGAGTTATGGCAGCATATATCCCGCACTGGGGGACTTGGTGAAGCGCGGACTGGCAAGTAAACGTGATGGAGCAGAAAATAATCGAAATAAAATTATCTATTCCATTACGGAAGATGGTAGAAACTATTTAAAAGGTTGGCTTGCCAACCCGGTGGAAAAGGACGAACTGCGCTATGAAACATTGCTGAAATTATTCTTTGGTCATGAGGCTGGAGTGGAGCAGACACTGGCGCATATAGAAGCTTTTGAGGAAAAGATTTCAAAAGAACTGCCATTTCTCATAGGAGCAACAGAGGTGCTTAAGAAAGGCATTTCGGAGGATGATACCCACAAATATTATCTGCTCACTGCAGAGTTTGGAGTCAAGACATATCAAGCCTATTTGGAATGGTGCAGGGAAGCGAAAGCGATATTGAAAGAGGAGCGTGGATAGAATGCTTGGACATTTTGGTTTTTCATATGTTGGACTGATATTTATGATTATGCTCATGGTACCCAATATAATATGGGCGAAAAATCAGCCACAAGGTTACACAGCAGAGAATGAAAATAAGGTACTTGCCGTTTTTGAGAGAATTGGAGAAATTCTGGCTACGTGCTGTGCTTTGGTGTTTTCGGACTTTAATCTGCGTGCATGGTCTTTGTGGTCCTTATGGCTTGTGGCATCTTTTGTTTTGATGATTATGTACGAGTTTTGGTGGATTAGATATTTTAGAAGTGAGCGGAGATTATCCGACTTTTACAGCAGTTTCTGTGGAGTGCCACTTGCAGGAGCAACATTGCCGGTACTTGCTTTCTTTCTACTGGGAATATACGGAAAAGTAATATG
The DNA here is from genome assembly GCA_017399885.1 of Lachnospiraceae bacterium. Classification (GTDB taxonomy): domain Bacteria; phylum Bacillota; class Clostridia; order Lachnospirales; family Lachnospiraceae; genus CAG-411. Next base: position 621 of record JAFQAU010000229.1, on the reverse strand, counting down.
GATGCTAATTGCTTGCGTGATTTTAGGAATTGGACACATAGGCATTCATTGGCAACATAGTAAAGAGTTATAGAAAGAGAGACAACTTTGAATTTTTGGAGGAGAAAAATGATAAAAGCTATATACTTTGATTTGTTTTTTACTTTAATAGTTCCTACATATAGTAAAGCAAATAATGAATTTGATATATTGGATTTGTCAGCAAATGAATGGGAGAATTATGCCGAAAGTGATGTGTTGTATCAAGAAAGAGCTTTGGGATTAGTCAAATCAGAGAAGGACATTATTGATAAGATTGTATCTACTATTCCATTTGATATTAGCGATATTCAAAAAGAAAAAGTTTTATTAGCACGCGAAAACAGAATGAAAGCAGCATTAAAAAATGTTTCTATGGATATTATTGATGTTCTAAAAAAATTGAAAGATAAAAATATTAAACTTGGTTTAATAAGTAATGCGGATGTTATTGATTGTAAATATTGGAATCAATCCCAGTTAAGTCCTATCTTCGATGATGTTATATTTTCCTGTAATGTAGGAGTGTTGAAGCCTAATAGGAAAATTTATGAGTTAGCAATGCAACATTTAAATGTATTACCATCTGAATGTATGTTTGTT
>JAFQAU010000228.1 GCA_017399885.1 Lachnospiraceae bacterium | reverse complement strand
CTTTATCACCGGAATATTTATTGTATCCAGCATTTTTTCAATATTACACCTATAATAGCGTATTGTTTTGTCAGAACCCCCTCCTTTTTGAAGGAGTATATCGTAGAAAAATGGGTACAGCAACAGAGCGTATTACTGAAAGTTTACTTTGTCTACGATATTGGAATTTATATCTCACTAATAAAAGGTTCAATATATTCCTGAATGAAATCAACCCTATCAAATATAGTAGGTTTAAAATAGGATGATACCGCTATTACAATGTTCTTTTCTGGATTGACATAAATAACATTACCACTGTTTCCAATAGCAGCATATATATTCTTTTTACGGTCAATAATCCACCACAAATACCCGTATTCCATACCTCTAAAGTTATTGCCTTCAACCGTTCTTGGTCTTGTCATTTCCTCTATCCAGCTCGAAGAAATGATTTGCTTATTATCATAATAGCCTTTATTTAGGCATAATAATCCTATTTTCGCCATATCTTCTGCTGACATACAAAGCCCATATCCAGGAGTTCCTAATCCTTGCGTATCGCAAAACCAAATATGTTCTTTCGGCAATTTACTGATAGTAAATGCTTTATGTTCCTCTGCTGTTTCCGCATAATAATTTATATGTGGTTTAATTCCCAATGGTTTAAACAAGTATTCATTCGCATAATCTACAGTTTTCATCTCTGTAGCATTATATAAAATTCCAGTGAGAACATGTAAGCATACAGTTCTATAATCAAATTCATCTGTTAATCCTTTTCTTCCACCTAAAAAGTCAAGTGAAGAGTAAGTCCAATTATCACTTGCACACACTTTAGACCAAGGGTCTCCCTTTCCTTTATAAGGTGCTCTCATGGTTAAAAGATGTCTTATCGTAACATCATATATTGTCTTTTCACCTCTTTTTACTTTATAATCTGGAAAATACTCTAACACTTTATCATCTACGCTTCCTATTTGACCTTTATCTATAGCAATTCCAACAAGTAAAGCCATGATGCTTTTTGTAGCAGACATAATATGAGTACAATCATCTTTCTTATAATCATTCCAAGTATCACTATATACAATTTGCTTATCCATACTTGCCACTATTTGACATATATTAGGCTGTTGTTTTTCTATAAAACTATGCAATTCTTCTTTATTCATAAAACCATATCTCTCTTTCATATTTTCATAAGATTTGGACGTCCTAAAATAAGCATAAGTGGATTAAAAATTGATTTCAATAGTTTTTTACAAAAAAAAGATATCTAAATTAATAGACATCTTTTTTACAACAGAAACTTCAAAATTTCTCGAGTATTTTCTCAACTTTCCCGTATTTACGGGCTTTCCAGCCCATCAACATCTATGTAATTTGCACTTTTCCCTTATTTTTTCCCTTGTGGGGAAGCTATAAGGGAAATGTGTTGTTTTCGTCTTAATCGTTCCCTACTACCTTATCAAGAAGTCTTGCTGAATTTTTCTTGGCTTCCCTTGTAGCGTGGGCGTAAATAT
>JAFQAU010000227.1 GCA_017399885.1 Lachnospiraceae bacterium | reverse complement strand
GCGGTGTGCAAACAGCTCTTTTTCAGGAGAAAATTAAGCCTGAATATTTAGGACGTGTATTTTCTTTAACTGGAAGTATCATGTCTCTTGCTATGCCAATTGGGTTAATTCTTTCTGGATTCTTTGCTGATAGAATCGGTGTAAATCATTGGTTTTTACTATCAGGTGTTTTAATTATTGGCATTGCCATAGCTTGCCCCATGATAACTGAGGTTAGAAAATTAGATTTAAAACAAAATTCATAGGAGGGACCATATTTATGTATTTAATTTTCATGTAATTCTTCCTGCTAAAATCGCAGGGTTTTCCCTGCGTACAAGCAAAAGAAAACATGCGATTATAGACAGGAGGAAATGTTATGGAATTGATATTAAAAGCAAAAGACATTCGTGTGGAATTCAAAGGACGCGATGTTTTAGATATAAATGAATTAGAAGTATATGATTATGACCGTATTGGTTTAGTAGGAGCAAATGGTGCTGGAAAAAGCACTTTACTCAGGGTACTTTTAGGAGAATTAACTCCCCCAGGATGTAAAATGAATCGTCTGGGTGAACTTGCCTATATCCCTCAGTTGGACGAAGTAACTTTGCAGGAGGAGAAAGATTTTGCACTTGTGAGCAAGCTCGGTGTTGAGCAATTAGATATACAGACCATGAGCGGTGGTGAAGAAACAAGGCTTAAAATAGCACAGGCCTTATCGGCACAGGTTCATGGTATTTTAGCGGATGAACCTACGAGCCATTTAGACCGTGAAGGAATTGATTTTCTAATTGGACAGCTAAAATATTTTACAGGTGCACTGTTAGTTATTAGCCATGACCGCTATTTTCTTGATGAAATAGTAGATAAAATATGGGAACTGAAAGATGGCAAAATCACTGAGTATTGGGGAAACTATTCTGATTATCTTCGTCAGAAAGAGGAAGAACGCAAGAGCCAAGCTGCAGAATACGAACAATTTATTGCGGAACGTGCCCGATTGGAAAGGGCTGCGGAGGAAAAGCGAAAACAGGCTCGTAAAATAGAACAGAAGGCGAAAGGTGCTTCAAAGAAAAAAAGTACTGAAGGCGGAGGGCGTTTAGCTCATCAAAAATCAATAGGAAGTAAGGAAAAAAAGATGCATAATGCCGCTAAATCCCTAGAGCACAGGATTGCAGCCTTAGGAAATGTAGAAGCTCCGGAAGACATTCGCAGAATTCGTTTCAGGCAAAGTAAAGCATTGGAGCTCCATAATCCATACCCTATAGTCGGTACGGAAATTAATAAAATATTTGGGGATAAGGCACTGTTTGAAAATGCATCTTTTCAAATTCCTCTAGGAGCAAAAGTGGCGTTAACTGGTGGTAATGGAACCGGAAAAACAACTTTAATCCAAATGATCTTAAACCATGAAGAAGGAATTTCTATTTCACCTAAGGCAAAAATAGGTTACTTTGCACAGAATGGTTACAAGTACAACAGTAATCAGAATGTCATGGAGTTTATGCAGGAGGATTGTGATTACAATATATCAGAAAT
>JAFQAU010000226.1 GCA_017399885.1 Lachnospiraceae bacterium | reverse complement strand
TACCCACGCTGCCATAGCAGAAAAAACACACAAGCACACTGTTGAAATAATGGTTACAATCAAGGAATTCTTTAATGAATTCATGAAATCCATCTTATCTATTGCTGTCTCAAAATTCTCTAACCCAATCCATTCTGTTGGCACACCAAGAATATCTTTAGCAATATCAGCTCTAGACTTAATTGCTACCCATGCTAAAATGGCAATTGGGAATATGTATACCAAAACCAATAATACACGATAAATAATTCTCCAAATGGTTTGTATTATTTTTTTTACTATCATAATCTCCTCTCCTTCCTAAGCCTCAACCTCTGCCTTCTTTGTAACACGTAATTGAATGATACTTACAATTGCAATTGCCACAAAGAAAATCACTGCCTTCGCCTGTGCTGCACCCATATCATTGCTACCAAATGCAGAATTATAAATATTAAGCGCAAGCATTTCTGTTGCATGATTAGGATTTCCACCAGTTAAAGACATATTTTGATCAAATAACTTAAAGGAGTTTGATAACATCAAAAACAAACCGATTGTAAATGACTGTGCTACCATTGGTACTGTTATCCTAATTAAGCGGTTAAAACCATTGGCACCATCCAAGGATGCCGCTTCCAATACACTATCCGGAATATTCTGCAAACCAGCAATATATATAATCATCATATATCCACTCATCTGCCATACCATAACAATCAACAATCCAATAAATCCTGTTTCTTTATCTGTAAGCCAATTTTCCAAAAAAGGTATTGAAGTCGCTGGAAATATCTTAGTAAAAATAAATTTCCAAGTATAACCAAGCAACAACCCCCCTACTAAGTTAGGCATAAAAAATACGCCTCTCATAAAATTTGCGCCCTTAAACTTCTTAGTAACTAATAACGCCAAAGAAAAACCTACCAAGTTAATCAAAATTACTGAACACAATGTAAATAACGCTGTAAATCCAAATGAATACCAATATTGTGAATCTTTAAATACCATAATATACTTTTCAAATCCCACAAACTTTGGTGCAGCCGAAATTCCGTTCCATTCCGTTAAGGAATAATAAAAACCTGATATTGTAGGTATTAATACGATACATATAAACGAAATCAAACAGGGTGCCAAAAATACCCAAAACCATAACTTAGAACGTTTCATAAATACTCCCCTTTCTTACTGCACTAAGCTTAAGTCTAATTTTTGGTAACCGTGGACCAAAAAACCACAATTATAATCACACTTAACTCCTAGCTTCCATTCTCAAGGTCTAATATATTGGTGAGCCTTCGTACTCCTAAAAACAAACATCCTGCCGGAGGCTCTTTACTCTAAAGAATTCATTTTCCTATAGAGTAAATAAAAAGGACAGGATATGGCGTGATGCCACACCCTGTCCCTTATAATTATTGTAAAGTACTATCTTAACCTTTTCTCTGTTCCCATTCAGCTTTTGATTCTTCAAAAACCTGATCCCATGTAAGACTTCCAGATAATACACCCTGAACTTTTGCACCAAATACGTTCATTGTATAATCTTCACCATCTGGACATCCCTGGAATACTACCGGAATACCTTTTCCTTTTTCGAAGTATTCTACCATATTTTGTGTTAATGGATCAGAAGGTTTTAAATCACCATAGTTGTTAAATACTGGAGTAAATCCAAATTTATTAACAACAATTTCTTTTCCTTCTTCAGATTGGTATAACCAGTTTAAGAAATGTTTAGCAGCTTCTTTTACATTGTCATCTGACTGTTTGTTTACACACCAATAGTTTGATACGATAGAGAAGATACAATCTTCTTTGTAGCCTTTAATTGGTGCTGGTATATATACTAAACTATCAGCTATTGTCTGGTCGATAGCTTTTACATCTCCATAAATCCAGTTACCCTGCTGAATACATGCAACCTTTCCTGTTGCCAATAATTCCTGTACAGCTGTATTATAATCTACAGATAAAGCTTGTTTGTAATCGTCTTTTGCTGCAGAATATTTTAACTGTAATTCTGTATATGCTTGATATGCGTCTGCATAATTAAATTCTACCTTTTCAGCCTTAGAACAAGCAAATACATCTTCTTCGAATTCTGGTGATAAACAGATATTAATACCATGGTTACCTAATACCCATGATGCTCCTCCTTGTACAGATGCAACATTTTCCAAATCAGGATATGTATCTTTTAAATCTCCATTATCAATAGCTGTCTGTAATGTATTGAAAGCTTCTTCAATTTTGTCAAAGCTATCTAATGTTGCTACATCTACACCTGCAGCTGCAAACATCTCTTTGTTTACAATTAACCCCATACCTTCAGTTGTTACAGGCATACCATATATCTTTCCATCAATTGTATTTAAATCCAACATACCCGAGTTAGCATATTGTACCCATGGTTGATCTGATAAATCCTCTAAATATGGCTCATAAAGCGCACATGATACAGGACCTGCACAGTTAAAGATATCAGGCATATTTCCACTAGCTGCTCTAGCCTTGTACATAGTGTCAACACTATCATTTCCACCAATTGTTTCCAATTTAATGGTTACATTCGGATACAATTTTTGGTACTTTTCAATTGCTCCTTCAAGCGCTTCTTCAATCTCAACCTTATACTGAAGAATTTCAACTTTTACATCTTCACCGTTAGCTACTTTATCGGTTGCTTCCCCTCCATCTTCGCTGGTTCCTCCACTGTTTTCAGCATCCTTATTCTGAGCTGCATCTCCGTTTCCTGAACCTTGATTGTCTTTTTTATCTCCACCGCCACATGCTCCCAGAGATAATACCATTGCCATAACTAGCAATAATGCAGTAAGTTTTTTTGTTTTCTTCATACCCCTTACCTACCCTTCCTTAAATAATTTTAAACATAAAAGGTATCACCTACCTCCTATATCTTAACTAAGAATAACACATTATCATGGGAATTGCAAGATTTTTTTCTACAATTTGCTATATTTTCAAAAAATCCTTCCTTACGTTTTTGTTAATTTTTAATAAGTACTACACCATTTCTTATTTTTATATAATATGTTTCATTTTCGTGTTCTTACTATGAGTTTGGGATATTGTAACGGGTCAGCCCTTGACCGAACTGTTACAGGATGTTTGATGGAAATCAGCGAAATCATTGTTTTGTTTTCCTTGCTAAAGATATTTTTGTAAGCATAGCCTCACAAAATATCACCTATCCAGTCAACACCACAGCATATCAAAAGAACATTTCTTACTATTGCATATACCAAAATAATAACAACTGCCATATATAAAATCAAATTGGAGTAACGATAATAAATTTTTCCATCTCTTTTCCACCAAAATGTATATATTCCCATAAAAAAGTAATAAAAAATAATCCCTGCAACATAAACTACAAAGGGATGATAGTATAAAGATTCTAATATATTCCCTTTCATTAATGCATGCAAGGCCCTCGTTCCACCACAACCCGGACAATACATTTCAAACAATATAGGAAATAAACATTTATGCGAAACCCATTGTGTCATTTGCCATTTCTGTGTTCTATATACAAAACAAAAACACAATAATAAAAATACCAGCACAATTATATAATAAAATATTTTTTTCTGTTTTTCGTAATTTTTAATTTTTTTCTTCATTTTTATTTTTACTCCAATTATTTAAACACAAAACTACATCTTAGACAAAGTGGCGAGTCCACTTCAACTCCCCTAGTGCTCCACTCCGAAAGGAGCCTGTTTTATCTTTTTGCACTATATTGAGCGTACATTCATCCCTCCCAACCAATCTGCGCACATCCTTTTGGAGGTATATTTCTTTATAGACAACAAGTGAAAAGCTTCCTACTAAAGCGAAAAATAATAAAGATTTCATCGTCTAATCTAAGACAATGAAATCTTTATTTTCGTCTTTATACAAATATTTTTCTTACCTATATATACTCATAATTAAAAGTACAAGCTATAAACATCCAATATAATTATTATTTGAAATACTCTACTCCAGATTCAAATATTAACTGGTTCTGGTTTCCATAAATATTTAATGCAACACCATCTCCACGTCTTTCAGAATGTGCCATTTTACCAAGTACACGTCCATTCGGACTTGTAATACCTTCTATTGCACAGTAGGAACCATTTGGATTGTAATCTTCATTCATGGTAGGATTTCCATCAATATCTACATACTGTGTAGCAACTTGTCCATTTTCGAACAATTTTTTCAACCATTCTTCATTCGCCACAAATCTACCCTCTCCATGCGACGCAGGGATAGAATATACCCCACCAAGCTCGGCCTTTTGCAACCAAGGTGATTTATTTGTTACTACTTTTGTGTATACAGTTTTAGAAATATGGCGTCCAATACTATTTGTAGTAAGAGTTGGTGAATCTTCCTTCTGTGGTGTAATTTCACCATATGGCACCAAACCTAGTTTAATCAAAGCTTGGAAACCGTTACAAATTCCAAGAGCCAATCCATCTCTCTTTGTCAATAACTCATTTACTGCTTGTTTAATTTTTTCATTTCTAAAAATTGAAGCAATAAACTTAGCTGAACCGTCCGGCTCATCACCAGCTGAAAAACCACCTGAGAACATTAAAATTTGTGCTTCATTAATCGCCTCCACAAAAGCATTTACAGAATCAGTAATATTCTGTTCCGTCATGTTTTTAAATACAACTGTTTTTGTATCAGCACCAGCATTTTGAAAAGATTTTGCAGTATCATATTCACAGTTTGTTCCAGGGAACACAGGAATAAATACCTTGGGTTTTGCTATTTTATTCTTAGCAACATAAACGGTTTTTGCGTCATACAACTTTGTTTCTATTGTTTTTTGTTCCACATCAGACTGTGTTGGGAAGACTTTTTCTAAAGTTCCTGTCCATGCATCTAAAGCTTCTTCCATTGTAACAGTCATATCACCACATATAAATGTTGCTTCTTCTGTAACAGTACCAATTACTACATAATCTACTGTAATTTTATCCAAATCACTTTCTGCAACTTCTGCAACAATATCACCATAAGCCACTTTAAAATACTCACTCTTCGGCATTTTATCACATAACTGAACACCTAGCTTATTTCCAAATGCCATCTTACTTACAGCTTCGCAAATTCCTCCAAAGCCTACAGCATAAGCAGATACTAATGCTTTTTCATGAATTGCCTTTGTAATGCCAGCATATAACTGCATCAAATCCTCATAGTTTGGAATTCCATACGCATCTTTCTTAATAGCAAAACGAACGATTTTATTTCCGGCTTTCTTAAATTCAGGTGTTACAACCTCTTTTATCTTTCCTACATTTACTGCAAAGGAACATAATGTTGGTGGTACATCAATATCATTAAAGGTTCCAGACATACTGTCTTTTCCACCAATTGAAGGAAGTCCTAATTTCACTTGGGCGTCATAGGCTCCTAACAAAGCTGCCATAGGTTTTCCCCAACGTTTTGGATCATTTCCAAGTCTTTCAAAATACTCCTGGAATGTAAAACGTATTTTGCTATAGTCCCCGCCTGAAGCTACAATCTTTGCAACAGACGAAATTACAGCATAAATAGAACCGTGATATGGACTCCAGCTTGATAAATATGGATCATATCCATAACTCATCATAGTAACTGTATCACATTTTCCTTCTAACACTGGTAATTTGGCTATCATAGCCTGCGTTTCTGTTAATTGATATTTTCCACCATAAGGCATTGTCACTGTACCGGCACCAATTGAGCTATCAAACATTTCAACAAGACCTTTTTGTGAACAAACATTTAGATCTTTTAATGTTGAAATCCATTTCGCTTTCATATCTGTTACTGCTACATTAGCATCAAAATAGCTTTCTTCTTTTAAAGGCATAGGAACCACTACATCTGTTTCCTGATGTGCACCATTTGTATCCAAAAATGCTCTGGAAATATTTACAATTTCTTTACCACGCCATTTTAAGATCAATCTTGCTTCTTCGGTTACTTCTGCCACTGTAACTGCCTCAAGATTTTCTTCCTCTGCATATTTTAGCATTTTATCAACATCTTTAGGGTCTACAACAATCGCCATTCTTTCTTGCGATTCCGAAATAGCAAGCTCTGTTCCATCCAAACCTGCATATTTTTTAGGCACTCTATCCAAATCCACAATTAGACCATCTGCCAATTCTCCAATTGCAACAGATACACCACCTGCTCCAAAATCGTTACACTTCTTAATTAATCCACTCACTTCTTCTCTACGGAATAATCTTTGGATTTTTCTTTCTGTTGGTGCATTTCCCTTTTGAACCTCAGCTCCACAGGTATCAATTGAACTTTCTGTATGCGCTTTTGATGAACCTGTAGCACCTCCACATCCATCGCGTCCAGTTCTTCCACCCAATAAAATAATAATATCACCGGGATCAGAATTCTCTCTTATTACGCTTCTTCTAGGTGCAGCTCCCATAACTGCCCCGATTTCCATTCTTTTAGCAACATAATTCGGATGATAAATTTCTTTTACTAATCCTGTAGCAAGACCAATCTGATTACCATAAGAACTATATCCATGGGCTGCCCCTGTTACAATCTTTCTTTGTGGCAATTTACCATTCATGGTATCTTTTAAGGATACTGTTGGATCAGAAGCACCTGTCACGCGCATAGCCTGATATACATATCCACGTCCTGACAACGGATCACGAATAGCACCACCAAGACAAGTAGCTGCCCCACCAAAAGGTTCAATTTCTGTTGGATGGTTATGTGTTTCATTTTTAAAGAATACCAACCATTCTTCTTCTTTACCATCTATCTCTACAGGAACTATTATAGAACATGCATTTATTTCATCTGAAACTTCCATGTCCTCTAATTTTCCTTCTGCCTTTAATTTCTTCATCCCCATAAGAGCAATATCCATTAAGCAGACAAATTTATCTTTTCTATCCTTATACAACTCTGTTCTATCTTTTAAATATCTCTCATAAGTTTCTACTATTGGCTCATGATAGTATCCATCTTCAAAAGCTACATTTTTTAACTCTGTTGAGAAAGTAGTATGTCTACAATGATCAGACCAATAAGTATCTAAAACTCTAATTTCTGTCATAGAAGGATTTCTATCTTCCTCGCCCTTAAAATAATTCTGTATGTGTAAAAAGTCCTTAAAAGTCATAGCAAGTCCCAAAGAATCGTACAACTCCTTTAGGGCATCTTCTGCCATATCTTTAAACCCATCAAAAATCTCCACATCTTTTGGTTCATCAAATACAGTTAATAAGGTCTCTGGTTTTTTTTCATCTGCTTCTCTAGAATCCACAGGATTAATACAATATTCCTTAATTCTTGCAAAATCCACATCTGAAACTGCACCAGATAACACATACGTAGTAGCAGAACGTATAACAGGATCCTCACTCTCATGCAACAGCTTTACACACTGTTCAGCCGAATCTGCTCGCTGATCAAATTGTCCAGGTAAATATTCTACCGAAAATACTCTATCTCCGTCTTTCGCTTGGATCTCTTCTTCATATAAAATATCTACTGGTGGTTCTGAAAATACGGTACCCAACGCCTTTTGATATGTTTCTTCGCTTACATTTTCAATATCATAACGTATTAATACTCGTACTTGTTCTAAACTTTTAATATCCAAATAACTTTTGATTTCACTCATCAATTCCTTCGCAGCCACTGCATATGGTTTCTTCTTCTCAACATAAATTCTCTTTACATTACTCATTTTATGTTACTCCTTTCTCTAGTTGCCTTATGGCTATTTATCTAGTCTTCACAAAGTAAACTTATACGTCTGATCACACAGACATTGCCCTAACAAATTCGTGCGCAGACCTACCTGTACTGTTACAAAAATAACATACCTTTTTTTATTATACGTGTACACAGATAAATTTACAAGCTATTTTCACACATTTTCAGATAAAGCTGGTAACAGTATAGGGAGGGTCATATCCTTGGTAGCTGACTTTCATTTCTGGAGATATCTGCATGGGGATACATGTACTTTTTTACAAAAAATGCGAAGTAATTTTCTATAAAAAAGCATGCACATTTTAGCTGGAGGACTTTTTACTCTATAGGACATACCTTCCTACAAAGCAAAAAAGAGAGCTAAAAATAACTCTCTTTTTACTTATAATTCTTCTATTATTCCTAGAAATAGAATCCACCAATCTCTACAGTATCCCAATAATCATAATTTACATCTGTTGTATAATTTGGTGAAATATTATTGGTGTATTCTTCCTCAAAGGCTTCCTGTTCCGCTGTCTCTTTCGCTTCTGCAATTGCACTATCATAACTTTCTGTAGAAGTATTATCCACTAACTTGATTATGTAGTAACCAGTTTCGCCTTCAAGAACTTTAGAAACTTCATCCACCTTCATCTTCTTAATTTTGGAATCAAGTTTTTCATCAAATCCATCTTTTTCAATCATTTGGCCATTTTCATTAAATACGATCGTTTCTTCCCCTTCTTCAAGCAAAGTAGCAAAATCCTTTGCGTCCTTTGCTTTATCAGCCAACTCATTCATGCGTTTTAATAAGGTTTCTTTTTCTGTTTCACTAATATCTACCGCATTTCCTTCTTCATCTGTTGTTTGTGTAGATACAAAATAATATTGAAAATCGTACTGTTTATAATCCTTCTTTGTTATGTCCTTTGTTATTTCATCATAATCTAACGCCAAACTAGTGATAACATCTGCCTTATATCTTTCAGCCACTGTCTTTTTCAGAATTGTATTATATACTTCATCTTTTGCTAAACCAGTAGTTAATTTCTGCTTAGCTGTCAATCCGGAAATCAAAGTGTTGGTAGCTTCTGTAGCAGCTGTCTTATCCTCTTCTGTCACAGAATATCCTTTTGCCACTGCTTCCTGATATATAATTTCATATTTTGATGCCTGCGCAATCACATCATCTGCAAGTGTCATACTTGCTGTATAACCATTTTCATCTTCCTGATTCCAATAATCATAGCCCATCTGCGCATAAAACATAGCCATGTTGTTACCTTCAACTTCAGCCTGATAAATGTAATATCCCAAATCATTTACTGTAACTTCTTCATTATTAACCGTCATTACAACTTTTGCCTTAAGTTGATCGTAAGCCACATAAATACATGCAACCAAAACAAGAACTATACCAATTGCAATAATAACTTTTTTTACACTCATTGAAGAGCTAGTACCTGTTGTCTGTTCCAATAATTTTGGATTTGTTTTCTTTTTTGATGCGGTGGTATTTAATTTCGCATCTTTGATTATCTTGTTACTCACAATTTCTCCTCCAATTCTACTAATTTCACACCCAGACTTTTTCTTATGTTTATCTATTTTCACAAAAAGCCCTATTTAATTTTAAGCATTTTTTCTTATAAGTCAAGAGATATCTACTGATTTGCTTTATTTTTTCCTTTTTTTCTTTAGGTGTACGTTCTCCTTTTTTAGCAATTTTGAAAATTCTTCTTCTGGCATTGGTTTTGCAAACAGATATCCTTGTGCCATATCACATTTAAGCAGACGCAAAAATTCCGATTGTGCTTTTGTTTCTACCCCTTCTGATAAGACTTTCATTTCAAGCTGTTTAGCCATATTTACGATACTTGAAACAATAATTTTTTCCTCTTTTTTCATTTCACCCTTACGGAAAAATCCCTTATCTATTTTTAAAACATCTGTAGTCATGTCCTTCAATAAATTTAAAGAAGAATATCCGGCACCAAAATCATCAATAGATACCTGATAACCTAATTCCTTCAATTCTTTCATTGTAGTTAAAGCAATCTGCGTGTTATCCAAAAATATGCTCTCTGTCAATTCTAACTCCAAATACTCATGTGGAATTTTATATTTATCCACTAACCTATTTAGCCTTTCTACAAAATCATCCGTATTCAAATGCACCCTGGATACATTCACCGAAATTGACACCGGATGAAGCTTATCCTTCATCCACTTTTGCAATGCCATACATGCTCTTTCATAAATGTAAAAATCTAATTGTATAATAAATCCACTTTTTTCAAATAACGGGATAAACTGATCTGGAAACACCATCTTTCCGTCTTTACGTTGCCATCTAGCAAGAGCCTCCGCCCCAACAATTTGATTATCTACCAAACTAATTTTAGGCTGCAAATACATTTTAAATTCATTTTCTTCTAACGCCCGCTCCATTGAATTGTATATTTCTATTTCCATGCGAAGCTGTTCTTCCATTTTTTTATCATAAAATGCATATGCACTTTCTGATGTCTTTTTAACATTCTTTCTGGCAACATTAGCATTGTCAATGACAGCAATCACGTCATCTTTGTATTTTATTTTTGCAATACCACTAATTAAAAACAAGCTTCTTCCTATATTACAATTGTTCATTTTACTAGTATAACATGTATTTAATCGGCTTAAACTCCTACAGATCTGCTCATCACTCTCATAATTCATAAGTAAAACAAAATTATCTGCAGATATTCTTCCCATAAAGATTATATCTAACGATTCCGCAGAAACCGTTTTTGATAATTCTTTTAATAACTCATCTCCAACTTCATAACCTAAAGTATCATTGATATATTTAAATTTATTTATATCCATATATACTACTGCAAAGTCTTTTTGAGGATTATTCTCTAAATACTCCTCTACATCTTTACTAAACTTATGTAACGTAGGTAACCCTGTCAATCTGTCGTAGTTGGTAAGTCTCTCGATTTTGGTCTGTATCTTTTCTGATGCCTTTAGTTTTATTAAATATACTGAGATTAATTTTGTTATAGTTACTAATGGATCAATTTCTTCGCGCAACCATTCGTGTATTTTATCCTTATAACCTACACAAACACAACCACGAAATTCTCCTTCATCATAAAACGCACACTGTAGCAAAGATTTTGAATCCATCATATTCATAAACGCGGAATACCCCGGATGATGCTTTAAAATTGTTGTATTGGAAATAATCCTAATTCCTCTTTCATCAAAATAATTCTCTAATGGTGGTATATCTGCCAAATTAATAGACTGCATGGCATTAAAATGACTCAATCCTTCTTTTCCGTTCCACGAATACGAAGTATATAACACTTGATTATCGTCTGTCTCTAATATGAATACATTATCGCAATCATAATATCTTCCAACCTTATCTAATAATAATTTAATTGCACTTGCAACGTCTTTGGAATTCAACATGATATCTACTGCAAAATCTGTAATTTCACGACTAAAATCAGTATTTCCATTCTTTTTATAATCCTGTACTACATACTCATGATAAAACTCTCCCTTCTTCCCAAATTCATCTATATTATAGGAAGAATCATAAAATTCACTTCCCACACCAATAGTTTTCTCCGCTTTATACAAAGCACTATCAGCATTCCTAAATAATGCTCCGAAATTGCGCCCGTCTTTTGGGAAACAAGCAACTCCTACATTACAGGTGATACTTATATTTTCACCTACATACATTTTCTTTATGGTAGTTATCAACGAATCTATCTTTTTCTCCAAAACAATCTGCTTTGGTATATCTTTCACAAAAACCATAAAATCATCCCCACCCACTCTAGAGATGATATCCATCTTTCGAAACGACTTTACTAAAGTTTCTGCTACATTTACAAGCACTCCGTCTCCAAATGTGCGCCCCATATGTTTATTTATATAACGAAAAGATTTTATATTGATTATTAACAATGCATGATTACCAAAACTGCCTTCTTCTCGCAAAAAGGCCTCTATAACACTCTGCGCCTTTGCTCTACTAAACAATTTGGTTAGTGGATCTAACAAAGCCTGCTCCACCAACATCTCATGCATTATTTTCTCCTGATTTATGTCTGTTATACTACCCACTAAAGCCTTAGGTTCCCCATCTTCGTGACGAATTACAGCTCCCTTTGCCAAACACCATGTATACGTACCATCATCTTTGATATAGCGAAATTCATACTTATCTTTTGTTCCTTTCCTAAAGAAATCAATAAACCCAGCCATATCTTCTTCATGAATTCTATCCAATCGTTTCATTTTCTCTGTACATCTGGTAATCTTTATCCCGTCCATATCTAAAAAACCAGAATTTCTTGTAATACGAAATACATCATGAATAATATCATATTCAAAAAAGCATTCTTGTTTTAAATTTCTGTATGCCGTTTTTCTTTCTTTTTCTGATATTGCTGCAAAACGACTGATTGATTTTTTTTTCTCTTTATCCATATCTATCACCACTCTATTCTTGTGTAAACACATATTTATATTTTCTAAACAATTCTATAAATCATACATTAATTAAAACATCTAGGCTCTCACTCTTAATAATCACAATTGAATTCCTACTGGTAAATATCCACGGATGTATATACCCTCATCTCTATATTCTTCTTCCAATAACTGTCCATACTTTCGTATCAACTGTATTTTTCCTGCTTCTTGATAAGTCAAAACACATTCTACATATATCTTTTGCTCTTTTAACTTTTCTTCCATTTGGTGCAATAATTCACCCAATCCAATCTGCATTTTAGCGGATATTTTCACTGTAACATCTGCCCTGCAATCTTTCAAAATGTCATCTTCCTGCAATTTATCCACTTTATTAAATGCTGTAATTATAGGCTTATCCCCCACTCCTAGCATATCTAAAGTTTCGTAAACTGTGTGCATATGCACATTAGCAGAAGGATTAGAACAATCCACCACATGTAAAATAATATCTGCATATTTTGCTTCTTCTAGTGTACTTCGAAAAGCTTCTATCAAATGATGTGGTAACTTTCTAATGAATCCTACTGTATCCGTAAGCAGTAATTGTTGTCCATCATCCAACTCTAGATTTCTAGTGGTAGGATCTAGCGTTGCAAATAATTTATCTTCTTCCAAAACACCCGCAGAAGTTAGTGTGTTTAATAATGTGGATTTCCCCGCGTTCGTATATCCCACTATCGAAACTACAGGAACAGGATTTTTACTTCTTTGTTTTCTGGCTGTTTCTCTATTTTTCTTAATCCCCTCTAATTCCCTTTTTAATACAGAAATTCTCTCCCTTATTAACCTTCTGTCCATTTCAAGCTTTTTTTCACCCGGTCCACGGGTTCCAATTCCTCCACCAAGACGCGACAAAGAACTGCCAAGACCCACCAGCCTTGAGGACCGATACTTTAGCTGTGCAAGTTCTACCTGTATTTTTCCTTCTCTCGTGGTTGCATGCTTTGCAAAAATATCTAATATCATTACAGTTCTATCTATTACCTTTACCTCTAAGGCTTCTTCAAGATTTTTCAACTGTGCAGGGGACAACTCATCATCACATACAACGCTAGTTGCTTCTTTTTCCATAACTAATTCTTTTAATTCTTCTATTTTCCCTTTTCCTATATAAGTTCCAGGATGAATTTTTTCTCTTTTCTGAATTAAAATCCCAACAACAATTGCTCCTGCTGTTTCAGAGAGCTCTTCCAGCTCTTTTAAGCATTCTAATGTATCATCATGTGGATTCTCCTCAACAGAAACTAAAATTACCTTTTCTTGAATTTCTTCAATATCATGAAGTACAGTCACAAAATTCTCCCCTTCCAACAAAACTATATTATAAATACTGTTATCTTTTATATGCGATACAAAGCAATCAAAAAAATATAGTGTAACAAGAACTTGCTTGCATACATTGTTCTACCCTATATGTTATCTACAAGTTAACTTTTTATACTATATAGAACAAAAGCATTTCACAATTTAAATATCTTTATTATGTTTATTATAACATTTCAAGATTTATTTTGTAAACCGATAAAGTACATATTACATTTAAATAGAGTAACCATTCGACAGGGGAACTCACTTGTTACGTTATAGCAGAACAACCAAAGCACTGAACCGTTATTTTTACCATTTATATTTGCTTATTCTTGACACACATAGCTTTACACCCACTATCAAGACATGAATTGAAAATCAAATTGTTGATTTTAGTGATTTTTTTTATAAACCCACCACTCTAAATCTAAAAAGTGTACTTGTATAAATTTATCTTAAAATGACGACATTTTTATATTTTTCTCAGCAAAGGACATGAAAAATGAAAAAAATGTAGAATCTATTGCAATAAATAAATGATTGTGATAAAATTAACATGTTTTATGCTACAATTATAGTAAACATGATAGGTATTGTGTTAAATTTTTCACGATATTCAAAATTATGTCATTAGTAAAAACGAAACGGAGGAATAATTATTATGTCTAAAAAAGTTGTTTTAGCAGGTGCTTGTCGTACAGCAATTGGTACTATGGGTGGTGCATTAAGCACAGTTCCTGCAACAGATTTAGGAGCAATCGTAATTAAAGAAGCTTTGAACAGAGCAGGTGTACCAGCTGAGAAGGTTGACCATGTATATATGGGTTGTGTAATTCAAGCTGGTCTTGGTCAGAACGTTGCTCGTCAGGCAAGTATTAAGGCTGGGTTACCAATTGAGACTCCAGCTGTTACAGCTAATGTAGTTTGTGGTTCAGGTCTTAACTGTGTTAATATGGCTGCACAAATGATTATGGCTGGTGATGCTGATATCGTTGTTGCTGGTGGTATGGAAAATATGTCTAGTGCACCTTATGCAGCTATGCAGGGACGTTATGGATACAGAATGAATAATGCAACTTTAGTTGATACAATGGTAAATGATGCATTATGGGATGCATTTAACAATTATCACATGGGTATTACAGCTGAAAATGTTGCAGAACAATGGAATTTAACACGTGATCAGTTAGATGAATTCGCAGCTTGGTCTCAGCAAAAAGCTGAAAAAGCTATGGCAGACGGTAAATTCAAAGATGAAATCGTACCTGTTGAAGTTAAAAAGAAAAAAGAAACTGTTATTGTTGATACAGATGAAGGTCCTCGCCCAGGTACAACAAAAGAAGGAATCGCGAAGTTACGTCCGGCATTTAAGAAAGATGGTATTGTAACAGCTGCTAACTCTTCAGGAATTAACGACGGTGCTGCTGCTGTTGTTGTTATGAGCGAAGAAAAAGCAAAAGAACTTGGTGTAACACCTATGGCTACATTTGTAGCTGGTGCACTTGGTGGTGTAGATCCTTCTATCATGGGAGTTGGACCTGTTGCTTCTACAAAGAAAGTACTTGAAAAAACAGGTATGAATATTAATGATTTCGACTTAATTGAAGCAAATGAAGCTTTTGCAGCTCAATCACTAGCTGTACAAAAAGATTTAGGTTTCTCAAATGACGTATTAAACGTAAATGGTGGAGCTATTGCTCTAGGACATCCAGTAGGTGCATCTGGTTGTCGTATTCTTGTTACGCTATTACATGAAATGCAAAGACGTGATGCTAAAACAGGTCTAGCAACATTATGTATCGGTGGTGGAATGGGTTGCTCAACTGTAGTTAAGAGAGACTAATTCTAGCAATTTGATTTATCTTAATTTCTGCTGTGCAAACCGTAGAAAAAATCATACAAAAATTGAACTGGGTGAGTCTAGA
Organism: Lachnospiraceae bacterium; assembly: GCA_017399885.1. GTDB lineage: Bacteria > Bacillota > Clostridia > Lachnospirales > Lachnospiraceae > CAG-411. The sequence goes on along the minus strand of JAFQAU010000226.1, from coordinate 10,406 downwards.
TGCAATGCTTGCTCAATTTTGTGACAGTTCCACAAACAACTGAACTGTTATAACTAATTTCATGAAAGAGGACTGTCACACTACAAGAATGTGATAGCCCTTTTCATGTAGTAAAATGCTTGATTATTTAATTTGATTAAGGTGTCAAAAAGGGTTCATACTCTTCTTTCGTACTATCATACATAATGGTGTTTTCAAACTAACTTGTTATACCATATATACTATGAAAAAACACCTTAATTTTAGTCTTAATATAAATTATTTCATTAACGAAAGGAATGTAAGACAATGGAGTTTATCACATATGAACAACAGGAGTTTGTAGGTATTATTACCATTAATCGTCCAAAAGCTCTAAATGCATTAAATAGCAAGGTTTTAGAAGAATTGGATGCAACATTAAATAATGTAGATTTAGACACTACAAGATGCCTTATTCTAACAGGTGCCGGAGATAAATCTTTTGTTGCCGGTGCAGATATAGGAGAAATGAGCACATTAACCAAAGCTGAAGGAGAAGCTTTTGGAAAGAAAGGAAATGATGTTTTCCGTAAACTTGAGACATTCCCTATTCCTGTTATTGCAGCTATCAACGGTTTTGCACTTGGTGGTGGATGTGAAATTGCAATGAGCTGTGATATTCGCATTTGTTCTGATAATGCTGTGTTTGGTCAACCTGAAGTAGGTCTAGGAATTACACCTGGCTTCGGTGGAACACAAAGACTTGCTAGAACTGTTGGCGTAGGTATGGCGAAGCAAATGATTTATACAGGAAGAAATATCAAAGCTGATGAAGCTTTTCGTATTGGTTTAGTAAATGCTGTTCATACACAGGAAGAGTTAATGGATGCAGCAAAGAAATTAGCAAGTATTATTTCTTGTAATGCACCTATCGCTGTTCGTAACTGTAAGAAGGCAATTAACGATGGATTACAGGTAGATATGGATCAAGCTCTTGTAATTGAAGAAAAATTGTTTGGAGATTGTTTTGAAACAGAAGATCAAAAAGCTGGTATGGGTAATTTCTTAGAAAAAGACAAGGAAAAGAAATTGAAAGTTGTACCTTTCCAAAATAAATAAAACTAAATATTTATATTATTTTTATACCGAGTCTTGTTGAAGATTCTAAATATTATACAACATATTTTAATCAATTTTATAATTTAAAGGAGGACTTACAATGAAAGTAGGTATTATAGGTGCTGGAACAATGGGTTCTGGAATTGCACAAGCTTTTGCACAAACAGAAGGATATGAAGTTTGCTTATGTGATATTAACAACGAGTTTGCAGCAAACGGAAAAAACAAAATTGCAAAAAGCTTTGAAAAATTAGTAGCAAAGGGAAAAATGGAACAAGCAAGTGCTGATGCCATCCTAGCAAAGATCACAACAGGAACAAAAGAAATTTGTAAAGATTGTGATTTAGTAGTAGAAGCTGCTCTTGAGGTTATGGATATTAAGAAACAGACTTTTAAAGAGTTACAAGAGATTTGTAAAAAAGATTGTATTTTTGCTACAAACACTTCTTCTCTTTCTATTACTGAAATTGGTGCAGGCTTAGATAGACCAGTTATTGGTATGCATTTCTTTAACCCTGCTCCTGTTATGAAGCTTGTAGAAGTTATTCGTGGTGAAAACACAACAGATGAAATCACTCAAAAGGTTATTGCAATTTCTGAAGAAATCGGAAAGACTCCAGTTGAAGTAAAAGAAGCTGCCGGATTTGTTGTTAACCGTATTTTAATCCCTATGATTAATGAAGCTGTTGGTATCTATGCAGAAGGTGTTGCATCTGTAGAAGGTATTGATACAGCTATGAAGCTTGGTGCTAACCATCCAATGGGACCATTAGCACTAGGTGATTTAGTTGGTCTTGATATTTGTCTTGCTATTATGGAAGTTCTTCAAGCAGAAACTGGTGATCAAAAATATCGTCCTCATCCATTGTTAAGAAAAATGGTACGTGCTGGTAAATTAGGAAGAAAAACTGGTATTGGTTTCTATGACTATAGCAAATAACAATTAAATTTATAAATATACTTACCGTTAATTTTCAGGATTTAGGAGAACTACTCTCCTATTTCCCTGATAATTATGATAGAGAATAATGAACCTATTGGTTCAAATAAAGATGGAGGAATTGACATGGATTTTTCTTTAAGCAAAAAACATGAGATGGCTAGAACTCTTTTTAGAGAGTTTGCCGAAACAGAAGTAAAACCTTTCGCTCAGGAAACTGACGAAACAGAACATTTCCCTACTGAAATCGTTAAGAAAATGCAAAAATACGGTTTTATGGGTATTCCAGTAGAAAAAGAATATGGTGGACAGGGTTGTGATCCTTTAACTTACACTATGTGCGTAGAAGAACTTTCAAAAGTTTGTGGTACAACAGGTGTTATTGTTTCTGCTCACACATCTTTATGTGCAGATCCAATCCAAACATATGGTACTCCTGAACAGAAGGAAAAATTCCTTGTTCCTTTAGCAAAAGGTGAAAAGCTTGGTGCTTTTGGTTTAACAGAACCAGGTGCAGGAACTGATGCTCAAGGTGTTCAAACTAAAGCAGTACTAGAAGGAGACGAATGGGTATTAAATGGTTCAAAATGTTTCATTACAAACGGTAAAGAAGCTGATATCTATATCGTTATCGCTTATACTGATATCGTTGAAGATAAAAGAGGAAGAAAACAGAAAAAATTCTCTGCTTTTATCGTAGAAAAAGGAACTCCTGGATTTACTTTTGGTACAAAAGAAAAGAAAATGGGTATTCGTGGTTCAGCAACCTACGAATTAATTTTCCAGGATTGTAGAATTCCTGCAGCAAACTTGTTAGGACAACGTGGTAAAGGATTCCCAATTGCTATGCACACCCTTGATGGTGGACGTATTGGAATTGCTGCACAGGCACTTGGTATTGCTGAGGGTGCATTAGAACGTACAATTGAATATACAAAGGAAAGAAAACAGTTTGGTCGTTCAATCGCAGCTCAACAGAATACACAGTTCCAAATTGCTGATATGGCTACTAAAGTAGAAGCTGCTCAGTTATTGGTATACAAAGCTGCTATGAAGAAAGCTCAATATATGGTTGATCATAAAACATCTTACTCTGTAGAAGCTGCTATGGCAAAATTATTTGCTGCTGAGGTTGCTATGGAAGTAACAACAAAAGCTGTTCAATTATTCGGTGGATATGGATATATCAGAGAATATGATGTTGAACGTATGATGCGTGATGCTAAAATTACTGAAATTTACGAAGGAACAAGCGAAGTTCAGCGTATGGTAATTGGTGGCGCTTTATTAAAATAATTTATACTACATGCTATTTAAGTATTTGTTTTACAATTATTCTATTTAGCACATGTATTATTTACAATTTCTTTGGAAATTATTCAAGAGATGTTATCTAATTTTAGGTAACTAATTAAAGAAAAAATAAGGAGTGAATTACTGTGAAAATCGTTGTATGTATTAAACAGGTTCCAGATACAAAAGGTGGCGTTAAATTTAACGCAGATGGTACTTTGGACAGAGGTGCAATGCTTACTATTATGAATCCAGATGATAAAGCTGGTTTAGAAGCAGCACTTAGATTAAAAGATCAGTATGGTGCGGAAGTTACTGTACTTACAATGGGTCTTCCAAAAGCTGAAGAAGTTCTTCGCGAAGCTATGGCTATGGGAGCTGATAAAGGTATCCTTGTTACAGATAGAGTTTTAGGTGGAGCTGATACATGGGCTACTTCTACTACTATCGCAGGTGCATTAAGAAACATTGATTATGATTTAATTATCACTGGACGTCAGGCTATCGATGGAGATACCGCACAGGTAGGTCCTCAGATTTCTGAGCATCTTGATATCCCTGTAATTTCTTATGCACAAGATATTAAAATTGACGGAGATTATGTTATTGTACAACGTCAATATGAAGACAGATATCATGAATTAAAAGCAAAAATGCCTTGTCTTGTTACAGCACTTTCTGAATTAAATGAAGCACGTTACATGACTCCAGGTGGTATTTTTGACGCATATGATAAAGAAATTACAGTTTGGGGAAGAGCAGATCTTAAAGATGTAGATGATGCTAACCTAGGTTTAAAAGGTTCTCCAACAAAGATTGCAAAAGCATCCGACAAAGTTAGAAAAGGTGCTGGTGAAAAGGTTACTCTTGAACCTGATGAAGCTGTAAAATATCTAATTGGAAAATTAGAAGAAAAACATGTAATCTAATCAAAAAAAGGAAGAGTGGTGACAATAATGAATTTAGAAGAATATAAAGGTGTATTTGTCTTTGCTCAGCAGGTAGACAATGTAATTAGCAATATTGCATTTGAGTTACTTGGAAAAGCAAAAGACTTAGCAAACGATTTAAATACAGAGGTAACTGCAGTTTTAGTTGGTTCTGGAATAAAGGATTTAGCAGATCAGTTAGCAGAGTACGGCGCAGATAAAGTTATTGTTGTTGATGATCCAGAGTTAAAAGAATATAGAACAGAACCATATACTCATGCATTATCTTCTGTTATTAATGAATATAAACCAGAAATAGTATTAGTAGGTGCTACTGCTATTGGTAGAGATTTAGGACCTAGAGTTTCAGCAAGAGTTCAAACAGGTCTTACAGCTGACTGTACAGTACTTGAAATTGGTAATTTCCCTATTAATCCAACTCCAAATCAAAAATCTGGTCAGTTATTAATGACTCGTCCAGCATTTGGTGGAAATACTATTGCTACTATTGCTTGTCCAGATAACCGTCCTCAGATGGCTACTGTACGTGCAGGTGTTATGCAAAAAATAGCTCCTATCAAGGGAGCAAAAGCTGAAGTAATCGAATTCAACCCTGGATTTACACCAAATAACAAATATGTTGAAATTCTTAACATTGTTAAAGAAGTAAAGGATATTGTAGATATCGCAGAAGCTAAAATCTTAGTATCCGGTGGTCGTGGTGTTGGAAGTGCTGAAAACTTCAAATTGTTAGACGATTTAGCAGAAGTACTTGGTGGTACTGTAAGCTGTTCTCGTGCCGTTGTTGATGATGGTTGGAAAGAGAAAGAATTACAGGTTGGACAGACTGGTAAAACTGTACGTCCTCAAGTATATTTTGCAATTGGTATTTCAGGTGCTATTCAACATACAGCTGGTATGGAAGAATCTGATATCATCATCGCTATCAACAAAGACGAAACAGCTCCTATCTTCGATGTAGCTGATTACGGTATTGTTGGTGATTTAAACAAAATTGTTCCTATGTTAACAGAACAATTAAAGGCTGCAATTGCTAGTAAATAAATTTATTTATCATAATAATTATTCTTAATATAAAATGAGAAGGCTGTGCATTAAGTTAATATAATATAGGATATGACGTTGTTTAAACCGTCCTTGCTATATTAAGTATTTTCTTAATGCGTCAGCCTCTTTTTTACTTTAGAATACTTGTCTTCTTTGTTCTTTATGTAATTTAAGTCAAATCTATATCAACTTCTCTCCCGCTCATAAAGAGCATATCTGTAACACTTTATGAAGGGACAATCATTTTGCCGATTTCCTACGTATCAATAGTATCTAACAACATAACAGAGCAGCATTTGCTGAATTGTTACACATATTCACTTTTATCAAAATAATTATATAGAAAAAAAACTGTAGAATCAAGAAAAAGTAATACAATTATACAGTATAGGAATGAACATTTAGCTAGTAGTAATAGCTTTATCATTTCATACATATCCACGCAGTATATTTTACTATTGTAGGTTCTGATTGACCCTGTTCGATTTTGCGTGAATTTACATATGAAACAGTTTCATCAAAAGATAAACTGTTTCATATGTAAAAAATAGTACTGTATATTATATTGTTTTTCTTTAATACGACAGTTCTTATAATTAACCCTATGGTATATTAAAACAAAACATGCAGGCACCCCCTCGACACTACATTTTCTCATGTGCTTGCATGCTTTTCTAGACCTAGTTAGACACATAGTACAAATTTGTGCACATCCTTCTCGGATCATTTTATAGGAAGCCAAAAGCTTCCTACAAAATAAGGAATTTTAATATTGCATTGGCTTTTCTTCTCCATTTAACACACGTATTGCACCCTGTGCCAATGCCAAAAGTTCATCCTCTCCTGGATATACCTGGAATTCTGCAATCCAACCTACTCTTTCTTTTATTGCATTTACTACTACATCAGAATAAGCTATTCCACCTGTTACAACAATTTTATCAACTTTTCCTTCTAAAACAGTTGCCATTGCACCAATATCCTTAGATACCTGGTATATGAAAGCATCAAATACTTTCTTATTTTCTTCGTCTCCATTTTCCATTGCTTTTAGTACATCACGCATATCATTTGTCTTTACATATGCATTTAATCCACCATTACCAACTAATTTTTTATAAATTTCTGCTTGTGTGTATTCACCACTAAAACACATCTTAACCAAATCACCAGCCGGTACTCCTCCTGCTCTTTCCGGCGAAAATGCGCCATCACCATCTAAAGCATTATTCACATCTACAACTCTTCCTTTTTTATGTGCTCCAACAGATACACCACCACCCATATGTACAACAATTAGGTTTAAGTTCTCGTATCCAATTCCACTTTCTTTTCCGTAGCGCTTTGCTACTGCCTTTTGATTTAGAGCATGAAAAACACTTTTTCTTGGCAATTCAGGGACACCTGAATATCTTGCAACATCATCCAACTCATCCACTACCACAGGATCCACAATAAAAGATGGAACCCCAATCTCGTCACCAATTTCACGTGCTAATATACCACCTAAATTAGATGCATGCTGTCCTTGACGTCCAATTTTTAAATCCTCTAACAATTCATCTGAAACTGCATATGTACCACCAGGAATTGATTTTAACATACCACCTCTACCAACTACTACATTCAAAGTTTTTACATCAAAATCTTTGTCTTTTAGTACTGATAATATTACTTCCTTACGAAAATCCTTCTGTTCATATATACTTGCATATTTGGCAATCTCTTCTGTTGAATGTCTTAATGTTTCCTCAAATAATAATTCCTCATCTTTCATAACACCTATTTTTGTTGATGTAGAACCTGGATTAAGAATTAAACTAATATATGCCATTTCAATATCCTCCTAAACTCAATTTATTATATTTAATATTCTATAATACTTTATCGGAGGGACAGATATTCTCGCCCTCCGATACAATCATTTTATTATAACAGCCCCATAGAGTTAAACTATTATAGAATTGAACAATCATCACATTTCAAATCTATCAACACTTTTACTTGTTGTGCTTTTTAGCCAGAACTATAAATGCGTAGATTAATTCAAATCCTTACATTTTATTTCATATTTTCTGCAACTACTGCAGCAAGTGCAATAGAGTTTACCTTTGTCTCAAAACTATCTGCTCTAGATGTTAGAATAACAGGTGCTGAAGTTCCAACAAGTACACAGCCATTCTGTGCATTGGTTGTATGTGTGATACACTTATACATAATATTACCACAATCAATATCTGGCAATAAAATAACATCTGCTTTTCCAGCTACTTGACTATCTTTAATTCCTTTATGTGCAGCTGCCTCCTCTGAAAGTGCAATATCTAAAGAAAATGGTCCTTCAACGATGCACCCTTTTATTTCTCCTTTTTTATTTCTTTCAGTTAATTCTGCTGCATCTACTGTTGCTGGCATGGCTGGATTTACAACTTCTACAGCTGCTACAGCTGCTACTTTTGGCATTTCAACACCACATGCATGCGCAACCTTTGCCGAATTTTCTATAATCTTTGCTTTGTCATCTACATTAGGATATGTATTGAACGCAACGTCTGTCAAGAAAATTAGTCTATCATATCCTTCAATATCAAATACAGAAACATGTGACATCTGTTCTCCTGTACGTAATCCCACTTCTTTATTTAAAATACTCTTAAGGAATATCTTTGTAGGCACTAAACCTTTCATAAGTGTATCAGCTTCTTTATTATGCACAAGCTCAACCGCCTTTAATGTAGCCTGTACATCATCTGATTCATGTACAATCTCATAATCATCTAGATTCATGCCAATTTTGGAAGCGATTTCAGCTATTTTATCTTTATCTCCTACCAATATTGCATCTGCGATATTTCTTTCTTTCGCCTCACGCACAGCCTCTAAAACAGGTTCATCCTGAGCTACTGCCACTGCTACTTTTTTTCTACTACACTCCGAAACTTTTGCCAATAAATTATCAAAACAACTCATTTTCCTTTGCTCCTTGTATTCTAATTTTTTCTAATAGCACCCATGATTGTCACAAAACACAACCTATTACAATGATAGCACTTTCCTATGGAAAGGTCAAGAAATTAGCCTTTTTGTATTTATTTTTATCCAATTTTGTTGCACGCATATACCGTTTTAAAGCTACTCCTATTCTTTGTTTCTTCGTTTTATTATAATACATTAAAACAACCACAATCTTCCGAACTAATTTTTGTGCATCCCTAAGGCCCACTATAGAAAGGCACAAATACATTTCCTGTAGAATTACAAAAAGGTTATCCCACTAAAGAAAACTAATACATGATATTGTATCAATTCTCCTTAATGGGACAACCCTTTCATTGGCTTATATTTTACTTATTTAAGATTATATTATTAGCAAACACCCTGTGCAAGCATTGCATCAACAACTTTTTCAAATCCTGCAATGTTAGCACCTGCAACATAATCGCCTTCTTTATTATAACGTTTTGCTGCTTCATCTAAATTATGGAAAATATTTACCATAATTCCTTGTAACTTGCTATCTACTTCCTCAAATGTCCAACTTAATCTCTCACTATTCTGTGACATTTCAAGAGCAGATGTTGCAACACCACCAGCATTTGCAGCTTTACCAGGACAGAACAATACTTTGTTGTTCTGGAAGTATTCAGTTGCCTCTAAAGTAGTTGGCATATTAGCACCTTCTGCTACTGCAAAACATCCGTTTGCCACTAATAATTTAGCATCTTCAATGTCTAATTCATTCTGTGTAGCACATGGAAGGGCAATGTCACATTTAACAGACCATACACCTTTACCTTCATGGTATTGAGCACTCTTACGCGCAGCAGCATATTCTGTTAATCTAGCACGTTTTACTTCTTTTACTTCTTGTAATAATTCTACATCGATACCTTCTGAATCATAAATCCATCCGTTAGAATCTGAACATGTAACAACCTTTGCACCTAGCTGATGTGCCTTTTGAATTGCATAAATGGCAACGTTTCCTGCTCCTGATACTGCAACTGTTTTACCAGCAATATCCTTTCCATTGCATTTTAACATTTCTGCAGTTAAATATAATAAACCATATCCTGTAGCTTCTTTTCTAGCTAAAGAACCACCATAAGATAAACCTTTACCTGTCAATACGCCTTCATATACACCTTTAATTCTCTTATACTGACCATACATATAACCGATTTCTCTTGCTCCGGTTCCAATATCTCCAGCTGGAACGTCAGTATCTGCTCCAATGTATTTACAAAGTTCAGTCATAAAGCTTTGGCAGAATGCCATAACTTCTCTATCTGATTTCCCTTTAGGATCGAAATCAGAACCACCTTTACCACCACCAATTGGTAAACCTGTTAAAGAGTTCTTGAAAATCTGTTCAAAACCTAAGAACTTAATAATACCAGTATTTACCGATGGGTCTAAACGTAACCCACCCTTGTAAGGTCCTATGCTATTATTAAACTGTACACGATAACCAGTATTTACTTGTACTTGTCCTTTATCGTCAACCCATGGTACTCTAAACTTAAATTGTCTCTCAGGCTCAACTAATCTTTCTAAAATTGCCTCTTTTCTATATAATGCTTCATTAGCATCAATTACAGGTCTAAGAGACTCTAACACCTCTTTTACTGCCTGGTGAAACTCTGGCTCACTTGGATTTTTCTTAACTACTAATTCAATTACTTCATCAACATATGACATGGTCTGTTCATCCTCCTAAATATATGTTATTAAAAATACTATCTTTTTTAGCATAGTATTTTTTCGTTTGTCTTTTCCTCGTGGAAAAATGTTCTCCACAGAAAAACACCTTATGACAGAATTTTACTTTAAATCCATTAATTTTTCAAGTATTTTTTTTAACTTTTTTGCATTTTTTCGTCTTTTTTGTACAATATTTAGTTGTAACTGTTTTTTAACTTTTATATTCAATTACTTTTTTTCAAATTTATACATTATATTTTCTATTTTTATATGCATTTTTACCTCATGTTTATCTTTTTTATAAATAATAGATATATTTTTTTGTTCATTTTTATCATTTTAACAATAGTCTGGTTGTAACAGTATAAAAAGTAGCAATCACCTTTTCTTAC
>JAFQAU010000225.1 GCA_017399885.1 Lachnospiraceae bacterium | reverse complement strand
GATATTTATATAGTGTACCTGTATCTAAGCAGGATGCAGATGCATTGTTACAGGCAAAAGGAATTTTGAACATAGATGAGGTTCTTAAGCGAGATTATGTAAGTAATAGGTAGCTTCCTATAGTATAAAAAATACATATGTGTATATGATAAAAGATATTAAGTTTAATATTATAACTTAATATCTTTTTTGCTTTATAGGAAAGAAAGTTCGTCCTATAAAGCAAAAAACGCGACCCGGGAATGCGAACGAATCGGTATGGAAGATAGGGGGAAGTATGTGTGTTAGATTAAATAAAATTGTACAGAAGAATTATGCTTGTTATTTTATTTTTTTTAGTATTGTTTTATGCTATGCAGCTTTTTTATATATGGATTTTTTTACTACTAATAAAACACATGTGTTAAAATATGTGACAATTTTTTTGTTAATATTATTTTATTTTTTAGAGAATGGCTTGGAAATTCTTTGTATAGATCCAATTAGGAGAGTTACAGGAATTTCCTTATGCTTGGCATTTGTAGCTGACTATTTTTTATTACTTACTTATGATTATATTTGGGGAATCGGTCTTTTTTGTTTGGTGCAAATTTGTAATTTACTGCAATTAAGACAAATATATGAATGTAAGATATGTATAATGGAACACATAGTAAATTTTTTTATAGGTATATATATAGCTATGATACACTATAGAACATATATGTTTATTATTTTGGTAATTTGCTATTTTTTGCTGTCTGTAGGGAATCTATTTTATGCTTGGAGATTATATATAAACAAAAGCAAAAAAATAAGATTTCTAGCCATATCCATAAGCTTATTGGCTCTTTGTGATTTAAATGTGGCTTTATGGAATGTATTTGGTTTCGTGCTATGTGGAAATTTAATTTGGTTATTTTATATTCCATCACAAATTTTTCTTGAAATGCATGCGAAGGTATGGTAATGTAGTAAATGTTATGTGTTTAAATTCATTTTAAATATTTCTTGGAATATTCATTCCGAACACTCCATTTATGAGAAAACTAATAGTAAGCATTTTTTGCTAAAATATGGTGTTTAGCGTAACTTAATTATGCATATTTGTAAAAAGTGTATATGTGCTTTTATATGGCTAAATTGTTACCATTAATTATTGAAAATTAAGAGGCGATGTATAGAGGGAGTAAGGAGTATATATGAGCTATCTTAAATTTATTGATGAAGTTGTAAATGTATTAAAGAAAAAAGTGGATGAGCAGCTGGAAATAAAATATACCACTGTTTGTAAAAATAACGGAGTAAATAGAGAGGGAATTACCATTAGAAAACAGAATGAAATCGTTTCGCCTAATATTTATTTGGATAATTATTATGACCGATATTGTGAGGGCGAAGGATTGGATGAAATTACAGACGAGATTTTGATTTTTTATGAAAAGGCAAAGCTGGATTGTTCTTTCACAAAGGATGATATATGTGATTATTCTGTAATAAAGGACAAAATATTTTTTCGTTTGGTAAATTATGAAAAGAATAAAGAGCAATTAGAAGATTTACCACACATAAGATATTTAGATTTTGCGATTACCTTTCATTATTTACTTACACAGCAGAAAGGGAGCATACAATCTTATTGTATTAATAAGAGACTCCAAAACAATTGGGAAGTGCAAATAGATGAGTTATATCAGGTTGCCTTGCACAATACTCCTAAGCTGTTTCCGGCTAGTATTCAATCCATGGATCAATTGTTGTATGATTTGCTAGGAAGGGATCTTATGGAGGAGAGCTTAGAAGCTTCTAAAGCTATGGATTTGTTAGGAATCACAAAAAGTAATAAAGTTCCTATGTATGTAATGACGAATACCAAGGGAGTAAATGGAGCGACTACATTAATATATCCTAAGCTTCTAAAATCATTAGCATCAAAAGTGGAAACAAGTCTTTACTTACTTCCATCCAGTATACATGAGTGGATTGTTATTCCCTATGATAAAGAATTTGAACCTACAACCTTAAAAAACATGGTATTAGAGGTTAACCAGACACAGGTTCCAGAGGAGGAAATCTTGTCAGACGAAGTATACTTATACGAAAAAGGTACGGGGATAATTGAGCGGTGTTTCGTATAAATCAAAAAATAATGTACATACTAAGGGAGGCAGAAGAATTAGAAGGGAGTAATAAATGTATAGGGTAAGTTTTTTTAACACAAAACCTTATGATAAAGTGTTTTTTAATAAGCTTAAAGATAAATATGATATAGTTATTGATTATCATCGTTCAAAGTTAACGGAACATAATGTGAAGCTGGCAGAGGGTAGTGATGCGGTTGTGGCTTTTGTAAATGATACAATAAATGATAAAGTCATAGACGCTTTAGTAAAATTTAACATTAAAGTAATCGCCATGCGCTGTGCAGGTTTTAATAACGTAGATCTTGAATATGCCAAGGGAAAAGTAGTAGTTTTGCGCGTACCGGCATATTCTCCCTATTCTGTAGCTGAGCATAATATGGGGCTTTTATTAAGCTTAAATAGGAAATTAAACAGAGCATATAATAGAACCAGAGAATTTAATTTTAGTTTAAATGGCTTGACTGGCTTTGATTTGCATGGAAAAACCATTGGAATCATAGGAACCGGAAAAATAGGAAGAACTTTTATTGATATATGCAAAGGATTCAAAATGAATATAATTGCATACGACCTATATCCCATACCAGATAGTGATATAAAATATGTTGATTTTAATCAATTATGTGAAGAGTCTGACATTATTTCGCTACATTGTCCATTAACTCCGGATACTTACCATCTCATAGATGAGAATGCCATCAACAGGATGAAGGATGGTGTTTTTATTTTAAATACCTCCAGAGGTGGCCTGATAGATAGTGAGGCCTTATTAAAGGGGTTAATCAATCAGAAGATTGGCGCTGCAGGTTTAGATGTGTATGAAGATGAAACAGATATATTTTATGAAGACTACTCCAATGAAATCATGAAGGATGAAATACTTGCAAGACTAATTTCCATGCCCAATGTATTTGTTACCTCTCATCAGGCTTTCCTTACGGAAGAAGCACTAGTAAAGATTGCAGAGGTAACCTTGGAAAACTTATATGATTTCTTTCATGGAAATGAAAGAAAGAACGAGGTACAAAGTTAAAGAAAAATGCCATACATGCCCAATTAGGCATGGCAAAGCATGCAAGCCCATAAAAGAACACAATGTGGCAGGTGCTGCTTGCATGCTTTGTTTATTTTGAAAAATCTACCTATTTTGTTAATACTTTGGTTATTTCACAAACGTACATAACGTGATAATCGTTATCTGCATACCATTTATCAATACATGAATTATCTAGAAAGCCCTCCTTAGTCAGTTCTTGTTCGTACATTTTTCTTAAACAAAGAACCGTATCTGCTTCCTTAAAAAATGGCGTATTATCATCAAATTCTGGTGTAAGCTTCATTTCTTTAATCTTATCAACGTCTTTTCCGGAATGGGATCCCATAAAGGAAAGCATAGAGCGATAAGAATCGTTATAGAAACTTAGTGAAAATGTTTCATTTTCATCAATGAACTTTTTGGTATAACGCTGAGGTCGTATAAATACATATGCAACAGGTTTGCCCCACATGATACCTAAACCACCCCATGAAATGGTCATTGTATTTATTTTTTCAGCTGTTCCGGCAGTAACCAGACCCCAATCTTTTCCAATTAACTGAAAAGGATTTTTAGTTAATTCCTCCGGTGTAATAGAATTCCAATTTGACATAAAAAACTCCTTTCTAAAATGAAATGACCTGGCCATTATATCATATGATTGAATTTAGTGTCAAAATGTATAAAAAAATATATTTATAGCTTGCAGTAAAAAAGAAATAAGTCTATAATATTCATCAAACGATTAAAGTGATTTTTTAGGAGGTTTTACATAGAATGATATTTGAGAAATTGGATGATAAGACGGTTCGTTGTATTTTAACAGAGGAAGATATGATAGAACATGATGTGAAGATTGAAGATTTTTTCACTAACCAAGAGAAGACTAGAGATTTTTTAGCAGATGTTGTACGTTTAGCCCAGGATGAAGTAGGATATGAAGCCAATGGAGACACTTTAGCAATGCAGGTAATGCCACTTCCTGAGAATAGATTGGCAATTACTTTTTCAGAAAAAGCAGAAAATGCCATAAATCATATGATAGGTAATATTAAGTCAGCTTTGGAAACCATAAAAAACGGAGACATTGATCAAATGCTTGAAAGTATTTCGGAAGAATATGATATGAAGCAGGACAAAAAGGAAGAAAAGTCCTCTAAGAAAAAAGGTGAAAAAAAGGGAAAGAAAACTTTTTTCCGAGTATTTCGTTTTGAAAATTTTGAAGGTGTAGAACAATTCTGTAGTACCGTTCCAGAAGATTTGAATGTTAAGAGTCAGTTGTATAAGGACAAGAAGACAGAATGTTACTATTTGGTTGTAGAGAAGGGGAGATTGTCTGTAAAGAATTTGGAAAAGGTATGTTTTTTTGCCACAGATTTTTCCACCTTAGTATCAACACAGGAAAGTTATATTGCATATTGCAAAGAACATTACAAATGTATAATAAAAAAGGGTGCAGTTCGAGTGATGGCAGAATTGGCAATAAAATACTAGGGTAGTCCGATGACTACCTTTTTTACTGTTTGAAAAAGTTCTCCATTCATGACTAGTTTTCAATTAAGTAAAAAAATCAAGAGGATATGCCGATATTCATTTAGAGTGTTGTCTGGGTGATTTTACAGATAAGTTTTTATTTGGACATATGTAACAATAGAAGAGGTGGCGAAAATGCAAGAGAAAGAAAATAAGACATCAAATAAGCCTGAGAAATTAGAAGAAGCATTAAGGATATCTGAATATATACAGGAAATGAAAAAAAAGGGAGAGCTTGATAATTTGTCTTTTTCCAATCCTAAGGAAGCAGAGGATATCTTGACAAAGGACAATATAACTCATGATAGCCTTGGAGAATTGGAGTATGGAAATGAAGAAATCAGTTCACAAAATAATAATTTCGAAAACAAACAGACAGATATTGGGAAATTGGATTTTATAAATGAACATACAGACATGGGGGATTTAGAATTAAAAAGCGAACATACAGGCTTGGGAGATTTGGATTTAAAAAGCGAACATACAGGCTTGGGGGATTTAGAATTAAAAAGTGAACCCACAGGCTTGGGAGATTTTGATTTGAAAAATGAACAAACGAATTTGGAAAACTTTCGTAGCGAAGAAGAACAGAATTTTTTTGAAAATAGACATTTCATAAAGGAACAAGCAAATTTGAAAAATCCTGATGGAAATAGCGAGGGAGAAGCTAAAAATGTTATAAATAATAATTCTTTAGCAAATTTAGGGGAAGTAGAAGAGAGTCAAGTCAAAAATGAAAATAATGCTGTTACTGAGAATATAGAAATGCAAGAGATAGCTAAGAATACAGACAACATACACCCTCAGGAAGGTGCAAAAAAAACAAATAAATCAGCCCTTCAAAAGGTTAAACACTTTATGGAAACGGTTATAGCAATTGTTTGGAATATTATTCGATGTGGTTTGACAGGGTTGTATAGGACATTTAAGTTTACCCTTAATATGCTTACCGTACTTCTTATCGTTGCTATTATAGGTGGTGGTATTTTGTTTGCAAGGTATCACTCTCTTTATACCAATATTCGTCAAACAGAATATGAACGTATTGCAAATTTATCAGAACAAACCTTTTCAAATTTGAACAATACACGTATTTACGATAACAAAGGGAAACTTATGGCGGAGATTACAGCAGCGGATTATGAGTATATACAGATAAATAAAGTTTCCAAATATATTCAAGAGGGCTATATTTCCGTAGAAGACAAGAATTTTAAAAATCACATAGGTTTTGATATTGTAGGAATCGCAAGAGCAGGTGTGGCATTAGTAAAAAATAATGGAAATATTACACAGGGTGGAAGTACCATTACCCAACAGGTTGTAAAAAATACCTTGTTGACTTCAGAACAGACTTATGTGCGTAAATGTGCAGAAATATTGCTTGCAGTAGATTTGGAAAAGAAATTCACAAAAGCACAGATTATGGAATTTTATATAAATTCTAATTTCTATGGAAATCAGTGCTATGGTGTGGAAGCCGCTTGTCAGTATTATTTTGGTAAATCCGCATCAGATGTAAGTATTTCTGAGGCTGCTATGATAGTAGCAATTTCTAATAGTCCAAGTAAATATAATCCGGTAGCCAATTATGATTTGGCAATAGAAAGACGCAATTTGGTACTGGATAAAATGCTGGAAAATGGAGTGATAAATAACGAAGAATATGAAATAGCAAAAGCAGACAATTTACTTGTTGTTGAAAAAAGAACAGAAGCTTTAAATGAGAATTATCAGGTTAGTTATGCCATTTATAGTGCTGTAATTACATTGATGGAGCAAGATGGTTTTGAATTTGAATATGTATTTGAAGATAAGGAAAGTTATGACAAGTACAGGGAGAAATATTCAGAAGCATATAGTGCAAAATCTGAATTGGTAAGAAGTGGAGGATTTGATATCTATACCTCTTTGAATACAAAACAGCAAAAGAAATTACAAAAGTCTGTAGACAGTATTTTGTCAGGATTTTCAGAGAAACAAGATGATGGAAGATATGCAGTACAAGGTGCAGCTGTATGTGTAGATAACGAGACTGGATATGTAACAGCCATAGTCGGTGGAAGAGGAAAAAAAGATCAATATAATCGCGCTTATCTTGCTAAAAGACAGCCAGGAAGTACGATTAAACCTTTAATTGATTATGCACCTGCATTTGAATCGGGAGAGTATTATCCTTCTAAAATCATGGTAGACAAGGCGATTAAAAATGGACCTAGGAACTCCGGAGGCTCTTACCGTGGAAGAGTTAGTATGCGAGATGCCATAGCCAGATCCATTAATACCATTGCATACCAGACTTTACAGGGAATTGGTGTAGATACCGGTCTGTCTTATTTGGGTAATATGCGATTTAATTCATTAACCTACGTAGATAATAATAATTTAACAATTTCCATAGGTGGTTTTACCAATGGTGTACGTGTGGTAGATATGGCAAAAGGCTATAGTACCCTTGCAGCTGGAGGAACCTATATTGAACGAACCTGTATAAGAACAATTGATAAACAAGGAGAAGGCGTGGTTTATACGGATACAAAAACGTCTCATGATGTTTTCTTAGAAGATACAGCATGGCTTATGACAGATTGTTTAAAAGGCACTATGGAATTGTCTTATGGAACAGGTCGTGCTTGTGCTTTAGATGGACAAATTTCAGCTGGAAAAACAGGTACAACCAATGATAGTAAAGATGGATGGTTTTGTGGCTATACAACCCGTTATACTACTGCAGTATGGGTAGGACGTGATGATAATAAAGGAATTTCCGGGATGTATGGAGCCACTTATGCCGGTAAGATCTGGCAGGATTATATGAATAAAGTTCACAAGGGATTATCAAAGGAAGATTTTACAAAGCCAGATACTGTGAAAAAGAAGTATGTAGGTTCAGATGGTGCTCCTACAGCTAATAATACCGGAAAAAAAGATTATTTTTCTGATTATGCTGAAAATAAACGTTCCTTGTTGTTACAAGCACAAGAAGAAGCAAAAGCAATCAAAAAAGCAGAAAAGATAGTATCTAGCTTTGAGAATTTCTATATTGAAAAAGTAGAAGATTGTTTCCTAGTTGAAGAAAAATATAATGAGGCATTGAGTACTCTAATCAACATAGTAGATGCAGATATACGAGTGGGGTTCAGTACACGTATTGCTGACAAATATGCACAGCTAAAAAATGAATTAAAAAATTGGGAAGATATTATGGCGGCCTATGAAATAGAGCAGGCAAGAATTGAACAGGAAGCACAAAGAAAGGCCGAAGAGGCGGCCGAGAAGGCAAGAATAGAGAAAGAAAAATCACTTGCAATTACTCGATTTAATAATGCTTTAGCTGTAGTAAAAGAAACTACAGATGTTGTAACAGACTATACATACCAGATGTTAGAATTGGCATCTGCCTATTTATCCGAATGTGTAGAATATAGTGAGTATGATGCTTTATTGGAAGAATATGTGAGTGAAAAACAAAGGATTGAGGAGTTGGCAAAGAAAAATGTCAGTGATGCGGCTAGTGAAGCGGAACAGGAGGCTGAGCAAGCTGCAGCAATGGCATTGCGTAAAGAAAAGGATAAACAAAGAGTGGAAGAAGAAAAAAGAGAAAAAGAAGAGGCACAGTCCCCTGAATCAACTCCTTCAAGTAGTCCCCAAAGTAGTACCAGCCCAGATGAGGATGACCAGAACTAGGATAAGAGATTGGAGATGAAGAAAACACATGAAAATATTTATACCACTTGGAATAGGAATATTGTTTCTTTTTCTTACAGGAATTATCATTGCTATAGATAATAGAATACGAAGAAATAGGAGAAAAAAGATTCCGTTAGTATGGAAGATCATAGGAATTGCTTTTTTAATAATTTCCATAGCAAACTTTGTATATTTTAGTAATTTAATGTCCACTTTTGATGGTGAAGAATACGGGGATCGAAAAACCATATTACGTTCTACCATGTTATTATCAGATGTCACTATTCCGTCTGGTGATGCTTCTTTGGATAAAAATCTTCAAGAGGCCTATGAGGAAGTGTTAAAAGGACTAGAGGAAGGTAACACAGATATATCTATTTCCTATGTGGATGCATTGCTGAATAAAAAACAGATTTCATTAGATCATATTCATGAAGTGAAATACAGTGAGGATTTAAATGCCAATCAAGTGCAAATTGTTGAGTATTTTGTAGTAGAAAAAGATGGATATTTTACAAGGCCAGGAATTTACTATTATATTACATTTGGACAAGAATTGTTAGAAAAACAAGAGGATGAAAAGAAGGTATCTTCGAAAAAAAATAAGAATAAGAAAGAATAGTTATCCTAATAAGCACATATATTTCTAAAAACGATATAGTGTGTGTTCTTATGAAAAGTAAAAAAGGATATTGGTTAATTTCCGTAATTGTGTTAATTATACTTTTAGGTAAAAGCGTGTTTTATAATATATATAATTGTTTTTTACAGTATGAACACCAATTTTGGAAAATACAAAAAGAAATACCATCGAAAACTGTTTCCTTATATGATAAAGAAGGAACAGAAAAGGAATTGGAACAACCAGGTTCTTTATACGCCCGATCAGCTGCGTTATATGATGCAGAAGGAGGGCGTATTTTATATTCCAAAAATGGAAACACAAAGATGGCAATGGCAAGTACTACAAAGATTATGACTTGTATTGTAATTTTAGAAAATGCCACGGAAAAAGAAATTGTTACCATTTCTTCAAATGCAGCAAAGCAACCGGATGTTCAACTAAATGTGAATACAGGAGAGAAATATTATTTAGGGGATTTATTGTACTCATTAATGTTGGAAAGTCATAATGATGTAGCAGTAGCCTTAGCAGAACATGTAGGTGGAAGTGTGGAAGGTTTTGCAACACTAATGAATGAGAAGGCAAAAGAATTAGGATGTAACCAAACAAACTTTGTTACTCCCAATGGTTTGGATGCAACAAAACATTATACAACAGCAGAAGAATTATGCAAAATTGCAGCATACGCATTAGAAAATGAAAGATTTTGCTCAATTATCCAGACACCATCACATACATTTTCGGACGTTGATAAAAAAAGAAGCTTTTATGTATCCAATAAAAATCGATTTTTACAAATGTATCAAGGTGCCTTAGGAGTGAAAACGGGATTTACCAATAACGCTGGATATTGTTTTGTAGGAGCTGTTAAAAGAAAAGAGGATACCTTTGTTTCTGCCGTTTTAGCAAGTGGATGGCCTCCTAACAAAAATTACAAATGGAGTGATACAATTGCTTTAATTGACTATGGAGTAAAAAATTTTGAAAGAAAAAGATTTTTTGAAAAAGAGATTGCATTACCTGCTATAAAGGTATATGGTGGAAAAGAAAAACAGGTCTGCATAGAAAGCAAATTGTTAAAGAACGTGGAATTTCTTTCAGCAGGGACAGAGAATGAAAAAATTGTATTAGAAATAAATGAATTTATAAATGCGCCCATAAAACAAGGAGAAGTTATAGGAAATATATATTATTATATAGATGACGAAATCTATGACACAATTCCCATTTCTGTAAAGTCAGATGTGGAGAAAGTAGACTTGTCGTACACACTTGAAAAGGTATTTTCCATATGGAGTCAGTAAATAACCGATCAGCCAAAGACTGAACGGTTACCACAATAATGGATGATTGAGAATATTTTCTTGCAAGAGCAATCAAAAAAAGGTATAATAGTGACTATGTATGTAACAGTTTACCCAATGGGCTTAACTGATACCTATGTACACGTATAAAAAGGATATGTAAATAAATTTATAAGTTGAGAGCATCTAAGAGGATGCTTCTAGATAGCCATGGCTGAACGGTTATATTTACTTGATTAGATAAGACACAATAAGAAAAAGGAGTATACATAAATGAGTGAAACAATGAAAGAAGTAGTTCGTAAAATTAAGATCTTACAAACCAGATTAGAGATTGCAAAATTCGGTAATAGAAAACCCCTAGGACGTTTTGATTCCTGTATCTGTATGACAGCAGTACATTCTGTTTTGTCAAAAACAAAGCCTATTGGCCTTTCTCCAACAGAACATCCGGACATGGAGAAGCTAAAAGCACATGTACAACATAAAACAGGAGCCATGGATAAAGATGGAATACTTAAGTATCTAGCAAGAGTACGTAATTACGGTTGTGGTAGAAAGTATTTTGACTTTTGGAGTTATTGGAATGAAAGACCAAACTTCAAAGTGGAAGATTTGAAGGAAGAGAATCGTAAGAGATTTGAAGAGTTAAGAGATTTTTCAGAACAATTTGAAGAAATTGTTGGAATAAAGGGATACATTGCATGGGATGTGGCAGAGAGTATCCAGATTGTTCGTGAAGCATATTTGTGTGGCTACTTAGATGAGTCAACCTGTATCGAAATTATAGCAGATTTTGGTAGGATGGCGATGCATACCTATGAAGATTGGACAGATTTCGCAATTAGCTATTTGTGTGGTGGATGTTATTTTATTTATGAAAATAACGGAAAAGAAGATGAAGTAGAGAGTATGTGTGACACCATTTGTAATGCATTAGAAGAGCTTTTCTTTTCAGAGAATAATTCTATTTGGGCAAAATTTGAATGGTTTAAAGAGAAGAACTATTTTAACGGATTCCGAGCATCTGAGAAGCTGGTTGAAAAGAAGATTGGCTGTTATGTAACAGATAGAATTAGTATGGATAAATGCCAAATTAAGTATATGGAAAGACAATTGCCAAACCCACAATACCCTGATTCAGGTTGGAAATTCCTTGCAGGAGATGAAACAATGGAATATATGTCAAATCCGGAAAATATTGGTATTTTCCCACTAAATTTAATTGCGAACTGGGATAAAGATATTCTTCCATTTTTAGATGCTCCTATAGGAAGTGTCTATGTAAGAAATGAAGAAGGACAATTCGAATTAAGAAAAAAAGAGGAAGAATAAACAAATAAAAAAGATTCATTTAAAACTGAAAGTTAGAAAAAGCAATAAAAAACCAGACTTTTAGCGGGTTTTGCCCACTAAGAGTCTGGTTTTTTACTTTATAGGAAAGTTCGTCCTATAAAGCAAAAACCTTTCGCGAAGATGTGCACACACATATTTTACTTAACCAGGTAAGGGTTTTAGTAAAGTAGCGTACAGAGTAAATGAGTAAGGAGTATTTACTTTGTAGTCTTATGGTGATGTGAATAAAAATTATAGCACAATTGGAACAAAGAATACTCATCCTTTATACCGGCAGTTTCCCTTGCGGAGTGCATAGCAAGAACAGGAATACCAAGGTCTACAGTGTGCATAGGGAGCCATGAGGAAATAATAGTACCAAGGGTACTGCCTCCGGCCATATCGGAACGATTTACAAATTTCTGATATGGAATTTGATAGGCATCACAAAGTTGTTGTAGGATACTAATCGCTTCTGTATCTGTAGCATAACGTTGGTTGCTATTAATTTTAATAACAATACCTTCATTTAACGTAGTTATATTAGTTGGATCATTTTTTTCTCCATAGTTTGGATGAAATCCATGGGCTACATCAGCCGATAATAAGAAACTGTTCATTATGCTGTTATTTAAATCTTCCCTGGTTAAATTTAATCCATCGAATATTTTTTCTAAAAGAATTTGTGTGAGGTGAGAGTCTGCTCCCTGTTTTGTATTGCTGCCAATTTCTTCGTTGTCGTAAAATGCAGCAAGCAAAATTTTATCCTCATGGGCGGGAGCTGTTGTTATACTTTCTAACATGGCGTAAACGGATGATAAGTTATCAATTCTAGGAGCAGATATAAATTCCTTATTTAATCCAAATAGGCATGGATTTTCTGTATTATAAACCGATAGGTCATAATCTAGAATATCATCAATATTTACATGAAGCAATTCGCTTAAAAATTCCATAAAAGCATCGTTATTTGCGGAAGAATTTGTTTTATTTGATAAAAGAGGGAGTAAGTCCTTCTGTTTATTTAATTCATATCCGGAATTTAATTTACGATTCATATGAATTGCAAGATTTGGGATAGAAAGCAAAGGTTCCTCATAATCAATAAACTGAATGGTAGGGTTAAAGACATCCTGGCTACGGAGCACAATTTTCCCTGCAATAGATAGTGGTCGATCGAGCCATGTGCTTAGAATAGCCCCTCCATAAGGTTCAGTATTTAATTTGATATATCCTTTTTCTGAAATGGAAGGATTTGGCTTTATGCGAAATCCAGGATGATCCGTATGGGAAGCAATGATTCGAAAGCTGGTTTTCTTGGAAATTTCCTTTCCTGTTTGAAATGCAAACAATGAGGTTCCATAAGGGACTGTATAGTATTTTGTGTTAGGTCTTAAATCCCAAGAGCTTTTAAAATCTAATTGAACAAATCCCATTTCCTCTAGAATCTTCGTTGATGTTTGTATTACATGATAGGGAGAAGTTGAAAGCTTAATAAACTCAAAAAAGTCAGAAATAAAGTTGTTTAGTTGTTTCATAATCTTTACCAAGCATATTAAATACAAAGAGCAAGGTGGACAAGCCAACTAAAAGCTTAATGTATTTAATAAGCGCAAACATATGGGATGAAAGATATGTGTTTGCATATGATACCTTTCCTTATTTTTTCTTTCATCCTTAAATTAAACTTACACCACTTTATTGTAAAATAGATTTAAAAAAAGTCAACCTGGTTTCCGATATATTACATAGGGAGTGTAATGAGAATATTTCTTTACACCTTAAATTGATTATGATAGTATTAAAGTGATTGTTATTCAATCACAATGCAATAGATAATTGCTTATGTAGACGTGAATCAAGAAGTAAAAGAGGGAGAATCATATATGGGGAAAAATAAGAAAATAATATCTGTATTAATGGTAATAGCTTGTATTTCTATGACATTATCAAATGACAATCAAATATATCCAGGAAAAAATATATATGCAGAAACTGACGGGAATCAAAACGTAACAGTAGATTCTCACTGGTATACACAAAAAAACTGGACTTATAATGAAAAAAAACTTACATCTATGTGTTATATAACTTCTTATGCCATGGTGTTATCTAATATGGGGATAGAGGCAAATCCTATAGATGTGTATGTTGCCAATGGTTGCTCTAATTATGTGGTACATAGTAAGATAGCAAAAGCATATGGCGTTGATACATCCGAAACAGGAACAATTACAGGAACCACAGAAGAAAAAGCAGATTTTATAAAAAAATTAATTGAGAAATATCCACAAGGAGTAATTGTAGGTGGAAGCTATGGGAATGGAACCCATTATATAGTAGCAAAAAAAGTAGAGAATGGTGAAATTTATTTTGATGATCCTGCATTTGCTACAGAAGAAGAAGGCTGTTGTATTCCTATATCGAAAATTTATAAACACACATGGAGTACTTTAACCAAATATCGTGTTGTAAAATATGAAAAAGGACTAGAAGTAACCACGTCACCAGATACTAATGTAGATGAGAAAATAGAAGAAACTGTTGTTACCGCATCTGCAATACCTATGGCGAGTATCCATCCAACTGTGGAACCAACAAAAAATTCCAGTCCCAAGCCTACAACTGTAGCAACAGTTACACCTTCTGCTGTTATTGCTACTCCGGAGTGTACAAAAGAAGTAGAAACTACACCTACGTTATATCCTGTAACAACGTCTGGTTCTTCTATAACACAGGAAGGAACAGCTACACCTACAGCATTTCCAGTGTCAACACCGGATGTTACAATTGAACCAACCGTAATTCCAACGCCTGTCCCTACTGCATATAATCCATTGGGGAAATATCAGGTTCCAACTAGAACGATCTATTACAAAAAAACAATCATGAAAGGTGAAGATGTAAAATGGGTGGAATACGCATTGAAAACATTAGGGTATAAAATTTCTGTAGACGGAGAATATAGTAAAAAAGATAAGACGATAGCAATAAAATATCAAGAAAAAAAAGGCTTGTCTCCAGACGGTTATGTTGGTGAAAATACAAGAAAACAGATTATAATGGATCTAGAGATTGCTCTTACTAAGGTAAAAAAAGTAAATGGAGTAAAGATAGAAAAAAGTGATATTTCTAAAAACAGCGTTTCACAAAAATCCCTATACGAGGCATTTGTATCATGGAAACATATAGAGGATGTGGATGGGTATGTATTGCTATATTCCACCAATAAGAAATTTTCAAAAAAGAAACGTGTCTCAATTAGTAAGAATAATGCCAAGATCGATGGTTTAAAAAAGGACAAAAAGTATTATATAAAAATACGGGCATATAAAAAAGTAAATGGCAAAAAAGTTTATGGTACATTTAGTAAAATAAAAAAATGTAAATGGTAGGAAGCAGTTCCGCTCTTTGGCTGAACTGTTACAATGATAAAAAGTAGGTAAGCATAGTAGATACATAGACCTAGTTGAATTGTTATTAGAAATTTAATGAATAAAATAAGTTTTTCTTGTTTTGCATTAATTTTTTGGATATAATAGGCAATGTGTGTTATTAAAGCTTGTATAAGTTAGTAACAATTCAGCTACCAGACAATCATTTCGTTGATTGTCTACTTATGAATACAGTATATTTTGCTAATTGTAGGTTTATCAGGAGCGTTTTGTTGGATTTTGTAGAAACTTACAATGTGGCGGGGGTGACTGCCATAAGCAAACAAATAGGAGGATATAAAAATGGAAAAAATCAAAATGACTACACCATTAGTAGAAATGGATGGAGATGAAATGACTAGAATCTTGTGGAAGATGATTAAAGATGAATTATTACATCCATTTATAGAATTAAACACAGAATACTATGATTTAGGTTTAGAATATCGTAATGAAACAAATGATCAGGTTACTATAGATTCAGCGGAAGCAACAAAAAAATACGGAGTAGCAGTAAAATGTGCAACCATTACTCCAAATGCTGCGAGAATGG
This sequence comes from Lachnospiraceae bacterium, assembly GCA_017399885.1. Taxonomy (GTDB): domain Bacteria; phylum Bacillota; class Clostridia; order Lachnospirales; family Lachnospiraceae; genus CAG-411. The sequence continues at coordinate 4,254 of JAFQAU010000225.1, read as the reverse complement.
AAGAATATACATTAAAAGAAATGTGGAAAAGTCCAAATGGTACAATTCGTGCAATTTTAGATGGAACAGTATTCCGTGCTCCAATTATTGTAAAAGGAATTGAACCATGTGTAAAAAATTGGAAGAAACCAATTACAATTGCAAGACATGCTTATGGTGACGTATATAAGGGAACAGAGATGAAGATTCCTGGTGCTGGAAAAGCTGAGCTTGTTTTTACAGGAGAAGATGGCACAGAAGTTAGAGAATTGATTCATCAATTTAATGGTGAAGGTATTATTCAGGGAATGCACAATATTAATGGTTCTATTTCAAGCTTTGCAAGAAGCTGTTTCAATTATGCATTAGATACAAAACAGGATTTATGGTTTGCAACAAAGGATACAATTTCTAAGAAATATGACCATACCTTTAAGGATATTTTCCAGGAAATATTTGATAAAGAGTATGTAGATAAGTTTGAGAAAGCAGGAATTACTTATTTCTACACACTAATTGATGACGCAGTAGCTCGTGTAATGAAATCAGAAGGTGGATATATTTGGGCATGTAAGAATTATGACGGTGATGTTATGAGTGACATGGTATCTTCTGCATTTGGTTCATTAGCTATGATGACATCTGTTTTGGTTTCTCCAGATGGAAATTATGAATACGAAGCGGCTCATGGAACTGTACAAAGACATTATTATAAACATCTAAAAGGTGAAGAAACATCTACAAACTCAGTTGCTACAATATATGCATGGACAGGTGCTTTAAGAAAACGTGGGGAATTAGATGGAAATAAAGAACTTATGGAATTTGCAGATAAGTTAGAAAAAGCAACTGTTGCAACAATTGAAAATGGAACCATGACAAAAGATTTAGCGTTAATTACAACTTTAGATAATGTAAAAGTAGTAAATAGTCAGGATTTTATTCTTGCAATTCGTAATACTTTAGAGGAAATGTTGTAATACATTTAGATTAGGAGAGAATATGAAAAAAATACTAATAAGAGCGGGAGTTTCACCAGTAGGAGAGTATTCTACCAATGAAATAATCAACAATAATTTGATTGGAAATAACGTTGGTAATTTATTATTTCCATTTAGTATTTCTAGGGCATTGATGAAACCAGATGTTGAAATTAATAATCTTATCTTTTCGAAAAGGGTCTTGGAACACCAAATTGATAGAATTAATAATGAATATGATGCACTTATTATCCCGTTGGCAAATGCTTTCCGTAGAAGCAATGTTCGTGGTTTAAATATTATGACAAGATGCATAAGAAAAATAAAAATTCCATGTATTGTTGTAGGAGTAGGCGCGCAAGCTCCAATTAATGGAGAAATTGAAGATCCTATATTGAATAAAGCTACTAAAAAATTTGTGAAAGCAGTGCTTAAGAAATCTGATAGTATTGGATTACGTGGAGAGTTTACTGCAGATTATTTACAAAAATTAGGTTTTACTCCGGAAAAGGATTTCACTGTTACAGGGTGTCCATCTATGTATTTATATGGAGATACCTTGCCAGAGATGAGGTTAAAGGAATTAACAGCAGAGTCTAAAGTTAGTATGAATTCTAAAGTGCAGTTACCACAGAAATTTCATGATTTCATGGAAAGAAGTGCCAAGCTGCTACCAAATCATCATTATGTACCACAGGTTATTGAGGAAATAAGAATGATGTATAATGCGCTTCCATTTCCAGATGGATTCACAAATACCATACCAACGATTTTTCCTGCTTCCTACGATGCTTCAGTTTATCAGCAAGGCAAAGGAATTACTTTTGTGAATGTGCCTAGTTGGTTAAATTATTTAAAAGAAAAAGATTTTTCTTTTGGTAGTCGTATACATGGAAATATAGCAGCAATCCTAGCCGGAACACCATGCTTTATTGTTGTTTCAGATGCTCGAATTAAGGAATTAGTAGACTATCATCACATCCCACATATTATGATGGATGATCTTACATCATCTACTAATATTATGGATTTATATGAGAAAGCTGATTACTCCGCTATAAAGAAAGGTCATAAGGCTAATTTTGACCATTATTTGGATTTCCTTCATAAAAATGGATTAGACACAATTTATGATAATGGAAGCGTTGAGGGAAAGACACCATTTGATAAAAAGGTAGAAAGTTTGAAATTGGCATCAAGAGTAGAACCTTATGTATCTGTATCAAAATTGGAACAGATGAATCGAAAAATGAAGCAATCATCTCTTATTATGTCATATTATAAAGGGAAACAAAGAAAAGGAACCGTAAAATAATATATCTAAAAGCACATTGTATTAATTCCGTGTACAATGTGCTTTATTGCTTTATAGGAAAGTTGCCCTTACCTGAACTGTTATATAAATTTAACTAAAAATTTAATTTAACGTTGGAATAACTTGTTTTTTTGTGTATAATATATAAAGAAAATTATCACTTATTTTAATTTCTAGCATAATTATACCAATAATAATTACACAAGTAAAAAGTGGACAAGTATATGACTTAATTGTGGTGTTGGTTTAGCACAAATTTAATTGATAAAGAAAGGAAATATAAGATTCTTATGAATAACGAAGCGGAAAAACATAATACGGAATTGCATAATATGCATAAAATTATTGATACAGAAGGCATTCCATTTAGTAATAGGGAAAATAAGCAACATCCTTTAAAAAAGCATATGTGGCAAGGAATCATGTTTTTTATAGTTATAGTTTCAAGCATTGTTTTTTGGGAAGTAGCAACAAAATTTGAACTCGTGATGTCCCAAATATTAAAGTGTATTACAGTATTAGAGCCTATAATTTATGGCTTTATCATAGCCTATTTATTGAACCCTATAATGAATGTAGTAGAAAGAAGAATCAAAAGACTTCTTGAAAAGAAGGTAAAAAATAAAGATAAAATACGAATAATATCTAGAAGCATTGCTATTTTATTTTCTTTAGTTTTTGCTATCGTTATTATTACAGTTTTACTTTCGTTAATTTTGCCTGAATTTTATATGTCTATAACAAATATGATAAAGGATTTTCCGGCTAAATCTAGAAGCTTTACGGAATGGATGAACAATTTGTCATTAAATGAGCAACTGACCCAATGGATAGAAGGTACCATCTCCTCTTTGATAAATAATATAGAAGAATGGGCAAAAACCAGCTTATTTGATAAAGTAGAAGAGATCTTTTCCACAGTTACTTTGGGAGTAGTTGGAGTAATCAATATAGTGGAAAATTTTATTATTGGAATAATTGTGTCAGTATATTTATTAGCTAGTAAAGAAAAGTTTATAGGACAGAGTAAAAAAATTCTCTATGCCCTATTTAAGCCTAAAAAGGCTGATGCAATAATAGAGTTCTCAAGAGAAAGCAATCGAATTTTTAGTGGCTTTATTGTAGGGAAGTTGATTGATTCTCTGATTATAGGGATTATTGCCTTTGTGGTATTATCCATTATAAAAATGCCTTACACAATAATCGTAAGTGTAATTGTGGGAGTTACAAATATTATTCCATTTTTTGGACCTTATATTGGTGGAGCAATTTGTTTTGTTCTGATTCTATTAACAGATCCCAAAGCTGCTTTGATATTTTTAGTATTTGTTATTATTTTGCAGCAAATTGATGGAAACTTAATAGGCCCCAAAATTTTGGGAGAATCTACGGGATTATCATCCTTTTGGGTTATTTTTTCTATCTTGGTTGGATCAGGTTTCTTTGGCTTTATAGGAATGTTACTAGGGGTTCCGACTTTTGCAGTAATTTATAATTTTGTAAAGAAAATAATCAATAATAGATTACAAAAAAAGAAATTACCTCAAAATACAGATTACTATCATAAATTGGACTATTTGAATAAGAAAAATAACTCTGCAATAGAAGAATGTGAACAGTAGCATCAGTGCATAGTTTAAAAGTTCAAAATAGTATATAGACAGAAAGGGGAAAAATATGTATAGAATTATATTAGCATCAAACTCACCTAGGAGAAAAGATATACTAGAACAAGCAGGGGTTAATTTTCAAATTGTTCCAAGTCAAAAAGAGGAATATGTAACATCAAATATTCCTGAAAAAGTAGTCAAGGAATTGGCACTATTAAAAGCAAATGATGTAGCAGATAAATTTGAAGATAACACCATTGTTATAGGCGCAGATACTGTAGTTGCTAATATGGGTAAAATATTAGGAAAACCAGCAGATGAATTAGAGGCAGTGAACATGATTATGAATTTACAGGGGCATAGTCATGAT
>JAFQAU010000224.1 GCA_017399885.1 Lachnospiraceae bacterium | reverse complement strand
TTATATTTTTTTATAGACGTATATATTTACACATCAAATTTTCTATCATACAATAAGGCAGCAATTAGTACTATAAAACAAGAACCTACATTGTATTAATGCTGAAAACAGAGATAGAATTTCTTCCATCTCTGTTTTTTCTTTCTTCCCAGATCGTTTTATGCTCTATAGTGTTCGTTTTTCTACAAAGAAAAAAGGTATCCGAAAATATCTTCTGAACACCTTTAATCTAGTTTCATGGCATATACTCATTTATAAAAGATCAATAAAAAATTTTATTTAGTTATATAAGCTTTTTGGTTGCTCAATTTTGGGACTATATCCCATTTCCTCTAGTGCTTTTATAATTTCTTCTTTATGATCGTGACCAAATGCTTCCATTGTAATACGTAATTCAACTGCTGCATTTCTGTTAATACTAACAAACTGATTATGCTCTAAGCGAATGACATTTCCTTGATGTTTTGCAATAATATTTGCAACATTTACCAATTCACCTGGTCTATCCGGTAACTGCACTGATACGGTAAATACTCTTCCACGCTGTATTAACCCATGTTGAACAACTGAGGAAATGGTAATCACATCCATATTTCCACCACTTAGTACTGATACAACCTTTTTCCCCTTACAATCTAAATGATTAAGCGCTGCAACAGAAAGCAGACCTGAGTTTTCCACTACCATTTTATGATTTTCCATCATATCTAAAAATGCAACAATTAACTCGTGGTCATCTATTGTTATAATGTCATCAATGTTCTCTTGGATATATGGGAAAATATTACTTCCCGGAGTTTTCACCGCTGTACCATCAGCAATCGTATCCACTCCTAGTAATGAAACAACCTTACCCTGTCTTAAGGATTCTTGCATACAATTAGCACCTGCTGGCTCAACTCCTATAATTTTTATGTTTGGATTTAGCATTTTAGCCAAGGTAGACACTCCTGTTGCCAATCCACCTCCACCAATTGGCACTAAAATAATATCCACAGTAGGTAGGTCTTTAAATATTTCCATGGCAATCGTTCCCTGACCGGTAGCAACATCCTCGTCGTCAAATGGATGTATAAATGTAGCACCTCGTTCACTGGCTAATTTTAATGCATATGCACATGCTTCATCATATATGTTTCCATGCAAAACTACCTCTGCTCCATAACTTTTGGTTCGATTTACTTTGATTAATGGTGTTGTAGTAGGCATAACAATAGTCGCCTTTACGCCATATAATTTTGCTGCATACGCAACCCCCTGTGCATGGTTTCCAGCAGAAGCTGTTATTAATCCTTTGGAACGTTCTTCTTTTGTTAAAGTACTTATTTTATAATAAGCTCCTCTTACTTTATATGCACCAGTATATTGCATATTCTCTGGTTTTAAATATACCTTATTGCCAGAAGTACTTGAAAAATATTCACTATATACCAGCTTCGTTCTGTTTATTACTTTCTTTACAACCTCGGTTGCCTCTTCAAATTTTTCCAATGTCATCATAATAACTACCTCTTTTCTACAAATATGCTCTTCTTTGTATTAGTACTAAATCCACAAATCAGGTCCCACCTTGCCAATCTATCATCAGCCAGCGACCAAATAATAACATAATAAACTACTGTAGCATCCCCTATCATCAACAGATTATCTACTCTTGTGTTTCAAACAAAGCATTTACAAAGGAATCTGCATCAAACTTCTGTAAATCATCAATTTTCTCACCTATACCAATGTATTTTACAGGAATTCCAAGTTCACTCTGAATTGCTATAGCAATACCACCCTTTGCAGTTCCATCTAACTTTGTTAGTATGATACCTGAAATTTCTGCCACCTCACTAAACTGTTTTGCCTGTGCAAGTGCATTCTGTCCTGTGGTTCCATCCAAAACAATAAAGGTTTCTCTATATGCATCAGGATATTCTCTGTCAATAATTCGGTTAATTTTTTTCAATTCTTCCATCAGGTTCTTTTTATTGTGCAATCTTCCAGCTGTATCACATAAAAGGACATCTGTATTTCTTGCCTTTGCGGCTGTAATTGCATCATAAACAACCGCTGCGGGATCTGAATTTTCTTGCTGTGCAATAATGCCTACCCCTGCCCTCTTAGTCCACTCTTCAAGCTGTTCAATAGCTGCCGCACGAAATGTATCCGCTGCTGCCACCAATACCTTCTTACCATTTTCTTTCAATTGTCCAGATAATTTTCCAATAGAGGTAGTCTTCCCAACACCATTCACACCAATAAATAGAACAACAGATTTTCTATTTTCAAATTCGTATGCTCTCTCATCCACTTTCATCTGTTGCTTAATACTCTCTATCAACAATTGTCTACATTGACTTACCTCTTTTATTTTTTGCTCTTTTATTCTTGTCTTTAATTCTTCAATTATGGCATTTGTTGTATGTATTCCTATATCCGCCATTACAAGTACTTCTTCAATCTCTTCAAAGAAATCATCATCAATCTTAGAAAAACTACTAAAAATTGAATCTATCCCACTTGTAATACTATTTCTTGTTTTTTCTAATCCGGAAAATAAACGTTTGAAAAATCCTTTTTTTTCTTTTCCTTCTGTTTTTTCCACTTCAAAGGCTACTGCTTCCTGTATCTCATCCTGCATGGTATCCATGTTTAAACCTTGGTTCTCTTCCTCTAACTCAACTTCATCACAATTTTCCACAGATGATATTTCTTCAAAAACAGCTTCTCTTATTGCCCCTTGTACACTTCCTGTCACGTTCACCGCATCTGCGTTTTCCAATTCCTCTGTCTTTTCTTCTTCCTCTTCTTCAATTATAATCTCCGATTCTGAATCTTTTTCTTCCTGGTCAATCTCTGTAGATACAGCATCTTTTATTTCCTCTAATCCATTCCCTTCTACTAACTGCTCCGAGCCTCCGGGGCTCTCCGCCACATCTTTATCTTCTTTTCTTTTTTTAAATAAACCAAAAAATGCCATTTTCTTATCCTCCTATTATTATGATATACCTTTATTTGTTTTCTCCATTTCATCTAACTGGTCTTCAATTAAACTTACAGAAACTAATGTAGATACTCCTTTTTCTTGCATTGTAATTCCATACAAAGTATCAGCTGCAGCCATGGTACCTCTTCTATGAGTAATTACAATAAATTGCGTATCTTCTGTCAATTTATGCAAATACTGTGCGTATCGTTTTACATTAGAATCATCTAACGCAGCTTCTATTTCGTCTAATAGACAAAACGGAGAAGGTTTTAAGTTCTGAATTGCAAACAAAAGAGAAATCGCAGTTAAAGCTTTTTCCCCACCAGACATCTGCATCATATTCTGCAATTTCTTTCCTGGTGGCTGCGCAATAATATTAATTCCTGCTTCTAACACATCTTCCCCCTCTGCAATTTCAATATTTCCTTTTCCTCCACCAAAAAGTTCTTTAAAAACAATATCGAATTGCTTTTTAATCTGTGCAAACTTTTCTTCAAATTGCTTGCGCATTTCTATATCTAATTCTTCTACAATTCCCTTTAATACCTCCTCTGAATGTATCAAATCTTCATGCTGACTATACAACAGCTCATATCGCTGGGAAATACTTTTGTAATCTTCAATTGCATTTACATTAACATCACCCAGACTCTTTATATTGCTTTTTAAATCAGATATAAACTTTTTCATAGCTACAAGATCCATACCCATATCTACTTTCAGTTCTAAAGCACTATTATATGTTAACTCATATTCTTCCCACATATAATTGATTCGGTTCTCCAATTGTTCCTGTATCTTTTCTTTTTGGTTACTTAGACGAAATATTTCTTTGTCCAAATTACTCAAACGTTCCGAAAGTTCTTCTCTTGTCTCAACCAATTTCTTATTTGTTTTAACAGTTTCTTCTTTCTCAATTGATAATTTTTCTACAAATTCTGCCAACTGAGATATTTTTGCTTCTAAATCTGATAAATTAATTTTGAACTTTTCTATACTCTCCTCTTTTTTATTTATCTGCTCATAAGCCGTCTCTAAGCTTTCTTGCAATTCTTTTTTTTCTACTGCTAAACTCTTTAATTCTTCAACAATTCTTTCTTTATTTAATTCAAGAAATTCTTTTTTATGTTCTATAGAAGAATATGCAACCGCAGTCTCAGAAACCTTTTGACGACATGTCTCTTCTTCTTTTTTCTTCTCTTCTAAAGATTTATTAAGCCCAGCAATCTCTTCCTCTTTTTCTTTACTATATTGGTCATTCAACTTAATTTGCTCCTGCAAACTATCGATCGTATTTTTCAATTGAATAAATTGACTTTCAATATCTGCATTTTCCCGTTGAATTAACTGGTAGCTTAGAATAATATTATCATTGCTTTCTTTCGCTTGGTTATACTTCATTTTTGCAGTGTTTTGACTCAAATATAACTCTTGCAATTGCACTTGTAATTCCTGCAGTTTATCTCTATTTTTCTCCTGTTCTTTGCTCTTTGATTCTAACTGTCTATTCAATTCTTCCTTTTGTTTCTCTAACTGTTTTAGAGCTTTCTCACTGTCTTCAATTTCTCGACGACGACTTAATAAGTTGCTGGAATTTTTATATGCTCCACCTGACATAGAACCACCAGGGCTAAGTAATTCACCTTCTAATGTTACAATTCGAATAGAATTTCTATATTTTTTTGCCACTTTAATTGCATTATCAATATGGTCAGCCACCACTATTCTACCTAGTAAATATTCCACCAATTGATCAAACTTTTCCTCCGCTGTTATCAGACTACTGGCAAATCCTAAAATTCCCTCTTCCTTTAATACATCTGTATTCTTATTATTTCCTTTACTTCCAACAACTGTTAACGGTAAAAATGTAGCACGTCCATAGCGATTCTTTTTCAAAAATTCTATTAGTTCTTTTGCTGTAGCTTCATTATCTGTAACAATATTTTGAATACTTCCTCCTAGTGCAATTTCAATAGCTGTCTCATATTCTTTCTTAACCTTTATAATGTCAGCTACAACACCAACAATCCCTTGTTTCTTTTCTTTTAACTCCATAACTTTTCGGATACTTTGTCCATATCCATCATAACGCTCTGTTATATTCTTTAAGGCCTCTACTTTTGATTTTTCGCTATGAAAATTTTGTTGTACTTTATCAAATTGTTTTTTTAAGTTATAAATTTCTTCTTCATTTTTATTTTGATTATATCTTATAATTTTTACACTTTCTTCTTGTAATTGAATCTTTTCTGAAATTTCCGCTATATTTTTTTCTTCCCGTTTTAAAGCTTCTGCACATATTGCTTCTTCTGTTTTACTTTTTAAAATTCTCTGTGTCAGCTCAGCCTTCTTTATATTACTTTGTTCATAAATAGTAGTATGTTTTTCAAGCTTCGCCTTAATAGCCGCATTTTTATTTAAGTTCTCAATAATCTCTCGATTACAGTTATCAATGCTTTCCCCAATTTCTTCTATTTCATTTCTACATTTGCTTAACTTATTATCTTCATCCTGTCTTCTTTGTTCAATACCTTCTACACCAGTTAATAAATCTCTTTCTTCTTGTTGATACTTTTCCTTCTCTTGATTTTTCTTTTTTACATCTTCCTCAATGTTATCCATTCTTTGTTTGTAGTGTTCCACATTTTGTTGTATAGACAAAATCTGTTCTTTACAAACATTTATTTCCCCTTCTAACTGTTGTTTACAAATTTTTTCTTCAGCAATATTGCTTTTATTTTTTTCTATGATGATATTCTTCTGCTCCAACTGCTGTTCAATTTTCGTATATTGTGCCTTTGCTTCTTCATATTTTTCTTTTGTAGCTTCTAAATCAGCTGTAACAATATTTAAGTTTTTTTCTGAAACGGAAATCTCATTATGTAATTTATCATACTCACCTAAAAACATATTTACATCCAATTTTTTTAGTTCTTCTCTTAAACGTAAATATTCCCTGGCAACTTCAGATTGTTTTTTTAATGGGCCTACCTGTTTTTCCAACTCAGATAATACATCGTTGATTCTGCATAAATTTTGACGTTCCACTTCTAAATTCTTTTCTGCTGTTTCTTTTCTTTTTTTATATTTTACAATACCAGCAGCCTCGTCAAACAATTCCCTACGCTCTTCAGGTTTTCCATTAAGAATTTTATCAATCTGCCCCTGTCCTATTATTGAGTAACCTTCCTTACCAATTCCTGTATCTAAAAATAATTCTTGTATATCACGTAATCTGCAATTGGTCCCATTCATTAGATATTCACTTTCTCCAGAACGGTATACTCTTCGAGCAACAGTTACCTCCTCATAGGAAGTTGGCAATTTGTGATCTGAATTGTCAAAGGTGATAGCCACATAAGCAAACCCCTGTGGTTTTCTCAACTCAGTCCCTGCGAAAATAATATCTTCCATTTTGGTTCCTCGTAACTGCTTTGCACTTTGTTCTCCTAGAACCCACCTAACAGCATCGCCCACATTACTCTTTCCACTCCCATTTGGTCCTACAATTGCAGTAATTCCCTTTTGAAATTCAAATACCATTTTATTTGCAAAAGATTTAAACCCATGTATCTCAATGCTTTTTAAATACATACATTCCCTCTTTCTTCTCCACAATTATGATAACTTTAATATTGCTTTATAAGCCGCTGCCTGCTCTGCTGCCTTCTTTGTTTTCCCTGTTCCCTGACTTAATTCACGATTTTCTATTACTGCCGCAACTGTAAACAATTTATTATGATCAGGTCCTTCTTCCCCTATTAACTTATATTGTAATGGCTCTTGATAATGTGCTTGAATTATTTCTTGCAAGATAGTCTTACTATCAAAAAAGAGTTTTTTACTGTCTATATCTGACAACACAAATTTCATAATAAACTCTTTTGCATTAGTAAAACCACCATCCAAGTATATAGCTCCAATTACTGCTTCAAATGCATCAGAAAGTATGGAATCTCTCTCCCTTCCACCAGTAGTGGCCTCTCCTTTGCCAAGCATAATAAACTCCCCAAGATTGATATCTCTTGCACACATTGCCAAAGTAGGTTCACAAACAATACTGGCGCGAAGTTTTGTCATCTCTCCTTCATACATTTGCGCATTATTTGAATAAATATATTCACTTGATACAAGTTCCAAAACAGCATCACCCAAAAATTCTAAACGTTCATTATTAGCTAACTTACTCCATCGTTTTTCATTGGCATAAGAACTGTGTGCCAATGCCTGGTTTAAGTAATTCTTATTTTTAAAATGATAACCAATTATTTCCTCAAAATTTACAATATTGATTTGATCTATCATAGTCCACGCCTTGCCTTTCTTACTTAATAATTTCCCCATTGCTCTTCAATAAAAGAGCTTTTGCACTCTGTTTAACTTTCTTATCTATTCCCCAAATAAATACCACTTTTTAGAGCTTTACACACAAAGATAAACTGTCTGTAATATAACCCTACAGACAGCCTACCCTTCTCATATTACTTTATGCAATTGCACTCTTAATCTGTTCAACAGCATCACTTACTGTAACGATCTTCTCTGCTTCTTCATTTGCAATCTCAATCTCAAATTCTTCCTCAATTCCCATAATAATCTGGAATACATCCAATGAATCAGCTCCTAAATCGTCAACGAATGAAGTCTCCATTGTAATTTCATCCTCTTCTACATTTAATACCTCGCTGATAATTTTCTGTAATTTTTCAAATTCCATACTTTTCCACCTTTCTTACTCTGTATCATTTAGTATAATATTTTTCTTTATCTTCTCATTAATATTCTGCTTCTTAAATAAAGCACATTGAATAATTGAGTTCTTTACTTCTTTGCTCATTGAACTACCATGGGTCTTTACAACCAAACCATTCAGTCCAAGCATAGGTGCTCCACCATATTCTGCTGCATCTAGAGATTTTAATGTTTTCTTCAATGCAGGCTTTGCCAAAAGGGCACCAACCTTGCTAACAGGTGTCGACATTAGTCCTTCTTTTATCTGTTTTACCAAAGCACCTGCCACACCTTCATATAATTTCAATATAACATTCCCAACAAACGCCTCACATACAATAACATCCGCTTTTCCATAAGGAATCTCTCTAGCTTCAATACTCCCAATAAAATTAATCTCATTACAGTTCTTCAAAAGTGGATATGTTTCTTTTACAAGCATATTCCCCTTCTCTTCCTCTGCACCTATATTTACAATTGCCACTCTAGGATTCTCTATGCCTAGGACATTTTCCATATATATTGAACCCATCTTTGCAAATTGTACCAAATGAGATGCTCTTGCATCCACATTTGCTCCACAATCAATCAAAAGAGAAAAACCTTCTGTGGTAGGAATTAATGGAGCTAACGGTGCTCTCTCCACACCCTTTATTCGACCTGCTATTAACTGACTTCCCACTAAAATAGCACCAGTACTTCCAGCTGATACAAACGCGTCTGCTTCTCCCTTTTTCACCAAATTAAGAGCAACAACTATAGAAGAATCCTTCTTTTGTCTTATTGCCATAACTGGAGGTTCATCATTAGTAATTATCTCATCTGCATTGACGATGGATATACGACTTTTATCACAATTATACTTATCTAATTCGGTCTGTATCACAGACTCCTTTCCAACAAGCATAACATGAATATTATCTTGTTCTATCGTTGCCTCAATTGCACCTTTTACAATCTCAAATGGAGCATTATCTCCACCCATTGCATCAAGTGCTACTATTACCTTGTCACTCATCTACCTTATCTCCTCAATGCACAGATTTTAATATATTACAAGTCTTTTTATGTATAGAATTATTTCTTACGTATAGGTTCAGTCTATGGTTATTTCATTACTGCCTCCTATAAGTATGTTCATTATATCTGACTTGTTCAAGAATTAATATACTAAATATTAATATAGAAATCAACACTAAATTATAAATCCTTTTTATAAATAAAAGAGTGAGATGTAGAAAACCCTAAATCCCTAGGTTGAACAATCTGTTCTGTACTTCCAACGAAAAGTATACCCTCCGATTTTAATGACTTATTAAACTTTTTGTATATTTCTATTTTCGCCTCTTCCGTAAAATAAATCATTACATTTCTACAAACAATCATATCGCATTTATCTGGGTAGGTATCTTTTAATAAATCATGCTGTTGAAATTTTACTCGTTTCTTTATCTCATCTTTGATTGCATAACTATTAGCCCCTATTTTTTCAAAATATTTTTCAATAAAATCCTGTGGTAATGCCTTCAAACTCTTCTCAGCATACACACCCATTTTTGCTTTTTCTAGTATCTGCTTATCTAAATCAGTAGCAATTATTTCTATCTGACTAAGTGGAATAAATTTTGATAACAGCATAACTAGAGAATAGGGTTCATCACCAGTAGAACATGCTGCGCTCCATATTTTCAATGTTTTTCCAAATTTTTCAAATAAATATGGAAAAATTTTTTCTTCCAAAAGCTTCCACTGTTCTGGATTTCGATAAAACTCCGATACATTAATTGTTAAATATGCCACAAACTCTTCGAACATATCCTTATCCTTCTTTAAGAGTGCCACATAATCCTTATACTTATCAATATTATTTTTTCCAATCAACGTATCAATTCTACGTTTCATTTGTCTTTCTTTGTAACAATTTAAATCAATTTTAGTTAACTCAAGAATATCCTTTTTAAATACTTCATAGCTATCTTGCATAATAATCCCCCCATTATCCCTCTTTATTATATTTTACCAAAAAACTTATTTTTTGCAACGAAATTATGTGAAATATATAAAAGAACAAAGTGGACAAGTCCACATCAACTCCCTAAATCCCTCATTCATGAGGGACTTGCTCCACTTTGTGTGCCAGATGCGTGTTGCATGCCTTTTGCAACAATATTCCTTACGCATCTGTGCACATCCTCGCGG
>JAFQAU010000223.1 GCA_017399885.1 Lachnospiraceae bacterium | reverse complement strand
TTCATAGCATGAGCCTCCGGTTTGTAATTGTTTCTAGCAACTCAATTATACCAAAACCTTCGGTTTCATGCTATTTTTATGCCAGTTATTATTGAATTTTCAAGGTGCATAGGCACATTTTAATGTGCGAAGTTTGAGTAATTTAACTATAAGTATAGAGGGCAGAATGCTTAAAATAGGCATTCTGCCTTGTTCTTTACTTTATAGGAAAGTTCGTCCTATAAAGCAAAAACACTCCGCGTAGATGCGCAGACCTATCTGAACCGTATGGGACAACAAGGGAATAAATAAATGAAAAAAAATCCAATTTTTCACAAATATGCCATAATTATATGAATAATTGATTACTGTTTACAGTATTTTTCTCTATAGGAAAATGTGTCCAATAAAGCAAATAGGTTTTGTGAGAATGTGCACGAATTGGGGAAAATTAAATTTATATGGACAAAGTAGTATAAAGGCTGATAAAATTAGAAGGATTAGGTTTATCACTTTATGGGAAATTATGTCCTATAAGAGAAGTTTTATTAGATGCAAGTATTTTCCTAAGGGGTGGAGGATGCGTATGAAGGTACAGGAATTAACAACAGATGTTTTGATTGTGGGTGGAGGAACTGCAGGGTGTTTTGCGGGTATTACTCTTGGAAAGAGACAGGATATATCTGTGTTAATAGTGGAGAAGGCAAATATAAAACGAAGTGGATGTCTGGCGGCAGGTGTGAATGCCATTAATGCATATATTACAAAAGGCAGAGTTCCACAGGATTATGTGAACTATGCTAAGAAAGATGCCAATGGTATTGTAAGAGAAGATCTGTTGCTCACTATGTCAGAAAGACTGAATCACGTCACAGAAATAATGGAACAGATTGGGCTTGTAATCTTGAAGGATGAAAATGGGGATTATGTAACCAGAGGAAATCGAAATATCAAGATTAATGGAGAGAATATAAAACCTATTCTTGCAAAAGAGGTAGAAAATCAACAAAATATAACAGTTTTAAATCATGTGAATATTACAGATTTTATTGTAGAAGCTAATTGTATTAAGGGCGCGTATGGTTTTCATGTGGACGAAGAAATTTTCTTCCACATAAAGGCAAAAGCGGTCATTTGTGCTACTGGAGGAGCGGCAGGTTTATATAGACCAAATAACCCTGGATTTTCCAGACATAAGATGTGGTATCCACCTTTTAATACAGGTGCGGGTTATGCTATGGGATTGCTTGCGGGGGCAGAGATGACTACTTTTGAGATGCGATTTATTGCGCTACGTTGCAAAGATACCATTGCTCCTACAGGGACGATTGCTCAGGGAGTAAAGGCAAGACAAATTAATTCTAAAGGAATATTCTGTGATGAGAAATACGGTGTAACCACCTCTCAAAGAGTATACGGTGTCGTTATGGAGAATAGGGAAGGAAGAGGCCCATGTTATCTGGCTACCAAAGGAATTACCAAAGAGCAGGAGCAAGACCTATATAAAGCCTATCTAAATATGGCACCTAGTCAGACTTTAAAGTGGATAGAGGCAGGCGCGGGACCGTCACAAGAAAATGTAGAGATCGAGGGTACAGAGCCTTATATTGTAGGTGGACATACGGCCAGTGGTTACTGGATTGATAACAAGAGAAGAACTACTGTAAAGGGTCTATTTGCAGCTGGAGATGTGGCAGGTGGTTGTCCACAGAAGTATGTAACAGGGGCACTGGCAGAAGGAGAAATTGCTGCAGAAGGTGTGTTAGAATATTTAGAAGGCTACATAGAATCACCGATTTTACAGGACAAATTGGAAGAGAAGCTTTTGGAGTATGAGAAATATTTTGAGAAGAAGGATACCCTCATAACAGTGGAACAGCTGGAAGAAGCCATGCAGAAGGTAATGGATCAATATGCAGGAGGAATTTCTACAGATTATCAGTATAATGAGGAGAGGTTGTCTATTGCACAGGAGAAGATTACCTTTATAGAAGGGCTCTGTGATAATTTAGAAGCAAAGGATATGGATGATTTACTGCGAATTTATGAATTGCGGGAAAGACTGGTGGTATGCCATGCCTTAATTTTGCATTTATTAGCAAGAAAAGAGACAAGATGGCACAGTTTTGCCGAAAATATGGATTATCCTAATACGGATGCATCTTGGGAAAAATATGTAAATTCCAAGATGATAGATGGGAAATTAAAAATCATTTTCAGAGGACTGGTAACAGGAGGAATGGTGTATGAGCATACAGATACAGAAGGATAAGTGTGTAGGCTGTGGCAGATGCATAGAAGCCTGTCCGGGTAATTTGATAAAAAAAGATATAGATGGAAAAGCATATATCAAACATATGCGAGACTGTTGGGGATGCACCTCTTGCCTTAAGGAGTGTAGGTTAGGTGCCATTCAATTTTTCCTTGGAGCAGATATTGGCGGAAGAGGAAGCAAGCTTACAGTATCTAAGAAAGGCGACTGTAATGTATGGAAGATAGAAGATTTACAAGGACATATACGGACAATAGAAGTTAATCCGAAAGATGCAAATAAATACTAAAAAGTAGAAGGAGGAATGTGTGATGGGAATGTCTCATCTTGACGCATTAGAGGCGGAGGCCATTTATATTATAAGAGAGGTAGCAGCAGAGTGTGAGAATCCGGTTATGTTATACTCAATTGGTAAGGATAGTTCAGTAATGCTGCATTTGGCTATGAAGGCTTTTTATCCGGAGAAGCCACCGTTTCCATTTTTACATGTGGATACAACATGGAAATTTAGGGAAATGATTGAGTTTCGTGATAGCATAGCAGAAAAGTTAGGAATTGAAATGCTGGTATACAGCAATCCACAGGGTGTAGAGGAAGGAATTAATCCATTTGAGCATGGTTCTGCGTATACAGATATTATGAAAACACAGGCATTAAAGCAGGCATTAGATAAATATCAATTTACAGCAGCCTTTGGTGGTGGACGTAGAGATGAAGAGAAATCCCGTGCAAAGGAAAGAATTTTCTCTTTCCGTAATAGTGCACAGGCATGGGATCCAAAGAATCAGCGTCCGGAGATGTGGAAGCTATATAATACAAAGATTCATAAAGGGGAAAGTATTCGAGTATTCCCAATTTCAAATTGGACAGAAAAGGATATTTGGCAGTATATAGCCAGGGAGAAAATAGATATTGTACCATTATATTTTGCAAAGGAAAGACCAGTTGTGGAAAGAGATGGCAATTTAATTATGGTAGACGATGATAGAATGAAGCTTTTAGATGGTGAAAAGGTTGAGATGAAAAAGGTTCGCTTCCGTACCCTTGGATGTTATCCTTTAACTGGAGCAGTAGAGTCTGATGCAGATACATTAGATGAGATTATCACGGAGACTTTAAGTGCTGTAGAATCAGAACGTACCAGCCGTGTTATTGACCATGAAGAGGCAGGAAGTATGGAAAGAAGAAAGAAGGAGGGATATTTCTAATGAAAGGTTTATTAAAATTTATCACTTGTGGAAGTGTTGATGATGGAAAATCCACTCTGATAGGACATATTTTGTATGACTCCAAATTAATATATGCTGATCAGGAAAGAGCCTTAGAGTTAGATTCTAAGGTGGGAAGCCGCGAAGGAAAGATCGATTATTCCTTGTTATTAGACGGATTAATGGCAGAAAGAGAACAGGGAATTACCATAGATGTAGCATATCGTTACTTTACTACAGATAATCGTAGTTTTATTGTGGCAGATACACCGGGACATGAAGAATATACAAGAAATATGGCTGTAGGTGCATCGTTTGCAGATTTAGCAGTAATTTTAATTGATGCAAAGCAAGGGGTATTGATTCAGACAAAGCGACATGCAAGAATTTGTTCTTTAATGGGAATCAGACATTTTGTTTTTGCAGTAAATAAAATGGATTTAGTTGGTTATAGTGAAGAACGATTCCGTGAGATTGAAGTACAGATTGCAGAGTTAACAGAGGAACTTTCCCTAAGAAATGTAACAATTATTCCGGTATCTGCAACAGAAGGAGATAATGTTACAAAAAAGTCGGAAAATATTACATGGTATCAAGGAAAGGCTTTGTTGCCACACTTAGAGCAGGTAGATGTTTCAGAATCTACAACAGAATCTGGTTTTTATATGCCTGTACAAAGAGTTTGTCGTCCCAATCATGAGTTTCGTGGTTTTCAGGGGCAGATTGAAGCAGGTAGCATAAAGGTGGGAGATAAGATTACCACACTACCAAGTAATGAAGAAGCCAATGTAAAGAGCATTTATGTTGGTGACAAGGTAGTAGAAGTTGCTGAAAAAGGACACCCTGTTACAATTCAGCTTGATAAAGAGGTAGATGTTTCCAGAGGCTGTGTACTTTCAGCTGGTTCTGATGCAAAGGTTGGTTATGGAGTGACAGCCACCTTATTATGGATGGATGATGTAGATTTAGTTGCCGGTAAAAATTTCTTTGTAAAGCTTGGAACAAAGATGATACCAGGTGTAGTTACTAAGATTGTTCATTCCATTGATGTAAATACCGGAGAAGAGAAAAAAGTAGACAAGCTAAGTAAAAATGAAATTGCAGAATGTTGTATTACATTTGCTGACAAAATTGTTATAGATGTGTTCCAAAGTCACAAGACACTTGGGGAGTTAATTTTAATTGATCGTATTAGTAATATGACTTCTGCTTGTGGTGTGGTTACGCAGGTACAAGGTGAAAATACAGGATTAACACAGGATACCATAGACAAACAGGCACGTTGTGCTTTGATGGGACAGAATGCAGTGACAGTAGCATGTCCATTAGATGAACAGGGAATCACAGTAGAGCTTCTTCGTCAGGTTGAAAAACAGCTTGCAATGGAAGGAAAGCATACGTATTTATACTTACCAAAAGTAGGAGAAGATATTGGAAATGTTATTAAACATTTAAATGAAGCCGGAATAGTTGTAATTCTAGGTCTATCAAAAGATTGTGAAGTTTCTACACAGGTTCAGGATTCACCAGGCTATTATAGCGACTGGATGGAGCAAAATGGAACAACCCTAGAGCAGATTACCAATTTTATAAAAGAAATATCTGCGTATATTGCCAATTAATTTTGCTATAATGGAGGATAAAATGGATAATAATATTACCTGGCACAATAATAAAGTATCTTATAAAGAGAGATGTGAATTATTAGGACAAAAGGGAATTGCAGTATGGTTTACCGGTTTATCCGGTTCAGGAAAGTCTACCATTGCTGTAGAAGTAGAAAAAAAATTGTACGAATTGGGAAAATACTCATACATTTTGGATGGAGACAACATTCGACATGGAATTAATGCAGGATTAGGATTTTCCAAGGAAGATCGTACGGAGAATATTCGAAGAATCACAGAGATTGCTAAGCTTTTTGCAGATGCAGGAGCAGTAACACTAGTTTCCTTTATCACACCATTTAAGGAAATGCGTGATAAAGCAAGAGAAAAGGTTGGTGCAGATCGTTTTATAGAAGTATATGTAAAGGCTGATTATGAAACCTGTGCAAAAAGAGATCCAAAAGGGTTGTATAAACAGAATATTCAGAATTTTACAGGAAAAAGTTCCCCATATGAGGTTCCAGAGGATGCAGAAGTAGTGTTAGACACAGAGAAATACAATGTGGAAGAATGTGTGCAGCAAATTTTAGAAGTAATTCTAAAGAAAATAGAGTTGTAAAAATGAGGTGTTACATATAACTTTGGAACTAATTTCCTTGTTATGTGTAATACCTTCTTGTTTTATAGGAAAGTTCGTCCTATAAAGCAAAAACGCTTCGCTAGGATGTGCACCAATTGATTAGAAAATATTTTAATAATACATGAGAGGGAGGAGATTACTTTGAGAGGAACAATTACAAGCATATGCATGACAGTAATACTTTTATTTAGTCAGGTTACGGGCTTTGCTTCCATAGGTTGTCAAAGCTTTAATGGGCCTAACATTATAGCTGCTACAACCACACCTGAAAATAATGTTACTGATATGTCAATGGACACTAGTACACTTGAGATAACAACAGGGTCAAGTGTGGAGTTTACCCCTTTGGTTGAAGCAACTGTGGAACCCAGTGAGCTTGAATCAACTATAGAACCTAGT
This sequence comes from Lachnospiraceae bacterium, assembly GCA_017399885.1. GTDB lineage: Bacteria > Bacillota > Clostridia > Lachnospirales > Lachnospiraceae > CAG-411. The sequence goes on along the minus strand of JAFQAU010000223.1, from coordinate 17,205 downwards.
GAGATTGAAGTAACAACAGCACCTGCTATTGTTACAAAGTCTGCGGTTATGCGAATTTTATTTACAACGGATTTGCATGGACAGCTAGGAAGTATTAATTATGAAACAGGGGAAGAACTAACAGAAGGAAGCTTATCTAGGGCTTATACAGTAATTGAAGAAAAAGAGAAGGAAACAGGGGTAGATAATACATTTTTATTTGATGTTGGCGATGTTTTGTATGATTACTCTACCGACTATATATACAGTAGGGATGAAACGGAAATACAACCGATTTATCAGGCAATGAAGAACATTGGTTATGATGCCATTACTTTAGGAAATCATGAGTTTGATTATGGATTTTCCTATATACAGGAACAAATAAGTGGTGCAGGACTAGAAGATATATGTGTTGTATCTAATGTGGAAAATGTTAATACTGGAAAAAGTCCTTGGAAAGATACCATGATGTTAGAGAGAGAATTGATTGCTGTAGACGGAACGAAAGTTCCTATTAAGATAGGAATTATAGGAGAAACACAGGCAAAGCTTTCGGGAAAACGTTATGACTATACAGGGGTTTTACAAGCAAAGGATATAGTAAATAATACCAGAGAAAAGGCAAAAGAACTAAAAGAGCAGGGGGCAAACCTTGTAGTTGTACTTGCACATACGGGAATTGGTGTTGAAAATCCGGAAGATTATGGGGAAAACGTAGGTTATGCCCTTACAAAAATTGATGAAGTGGATGTTATTTTATGCGGTCATGAGCACAAAAGCTTCCCTTCCCAAAAAGAGACCAGCAAAAAATATTACCAGTTACCAGGAGTAGATAAAGATACAGAATTAATAAATGGAAAAAATCTGGTTATGGCATCTAACCAGGGAGTGGAAGTGGGAATGGTAGATTTAGAGGTGGATTTATGTGGAGCAGGAACAGAGATTACAGAGCGAACTTCTAAATTATTGTCTATTACAGATGAAATTCCACTTCATAGTAAAATAAATCAGGCTTATATGGGTGACTGGCACAGGGATATGATGGCAAATTGTAGCATTATATTAGATGAAATTGTAAGTGGAGTAAATTATAACAATTATTTTGGAGCATGGGAAGATTGTTCCGTGATGCAGTTAGTTAACAATGCAAAAATGGATTTTGCCTTGGAATATATAAATACAAAAAAGACAAAATACAAGGACTATCCAATTGTAGGTGTATCCAATTATGAGGAATATGGATTTGATGATGCAGAGGCTTATGTGGATATTGAAAATTATTTCTTACAGTCCTATTTGCCAAGTGTTCAAAAGTATAAAACAGCCATTTATTTGTATAATGTTAAGGGAAGCCAGCTTAGAGAGTGGATTGAATGGTCGGCCAGTGCGTATGAAACTAGTAATGCATCAGATAAAACAATAATAAGTACACAGAATTTAACACAGGACTTATTATACGAGGATTGGGAAAATAATTGGGCTAATCTTAGGATATTCGATGGCGTAGAGTACACTATAGATACCACAAAAAAACCAAGATATGACATTAAAGGAAATAAAATTAATGATTCCAATAGAGTTACCAAGCTTACCATTAATGGAAAAGAGGTTACAGACAATCAACAGATTGTAGTAGTGGGAAACAGACTTGATGCAAGCAATGCTCTAAATAACCAAATAACCAGCCAAAAGATTTATTCCAGTACAGAACGATGCCAGAATATTGTAAAAAATTATATAGAAAAGATATCTTTAAACGGAAGCTTGAGAGAAATCCGAGATAATAACTGGAAATTGATTTTTGGTGAAAAGAAAACAGGAATTGTTAAGACAGGTACAGACTCAAAAAGAATTGCTGAAGAGAAAAAATGGATAACAAAATGGATAGGAGAAGAAGAAGGGTATCAATATTATTTAGCTGATTTTTCAAATAAGGAAAATGAAGATACTACCGGTCCCAATATTATAGCCACACAGCTTAATTCAGAGATAACCAATAATGATGTGCAGGTGGCAGTAAGAGCAACGGATATATCTGATGTTGCTTATATAAAATATGCAAAGGGAAAATTCCTAGCCTCAGCTAGTGTATGGGATTATGGAACACAGGTCACAGATGGAATATTTACATGTACAGAAAATGGTGTTTACTCCGTATTGGCTGTAGATAAACTGGGGAACCAAAGTGTTTTCTATATCCGAATTAACAATATTAACAAAAGTGTATTAGAAGCACCCAAGGTAGATAGCTTTAGCAACAAAAAAACGAAAATAACCGGAACAGCGGAGCCGGGTGCAACGATTTATTTTGAATTAGAGAATGGAAAAATATATTCTACTAAGGTAAAATCGGGTGGGAAATTTTCTTGTACCATTCCAATCCAAAAGGCTGGAAAAAAGATTTACGCATACGTAACAGATAAACAGGGAAGAGCAAGTGCAAGAACTGTGGTAAGTGTAAAACGTGTGGGACCAAATTCACCCTCTATAAATACAGTTAATAGTAATTCCAAAATTGTAACAGGAAAAATAAATGATACCTATGCAATTCCGGTTCTTATAGTTGAAGATGAGGTTGTATATGTTCCAAAAGAGGACGGAATTAGTTTGTATACTAACTCCGGCATTTATGATAGTAAATATGAAATTGTTGAAGTGGATACGAAGATAGATAGTGATGGGGAATTTAAAATGGTATTACCAAGGCTTCTTGAGGGAGATTTTGTAATACAATTTTATACCATTGATACATTATCCCGTCATAGTAAAGAGATAAGTGAATATGTTACTTGGAAGGTTCCTAATAAACCAATATTGGAAAATAAACAAATTACAAACAAGAAGAGTAATGTAGAAATATATACAGATGAAAATTGTATTGTATATGTAAAAACAGGAGGAAAGACCTATAGTAGCAAAAAAGGAAGTTTTCAGACGGGAAAAAATCTGTACTATCACAAAATATCCATACCAAAATCAGAGTCTGGTGAAAAAGTAGTGATTTACGGCTCCAACGTAGTAGGAGGTGGCAAAAAGATAACATTGACCAGAAAGGAAGCTGTGCCAAATAAACCAAAGTTAAATACAGTAAAGGTAAAAGCCAAGAAGCTATCCGGAACGGTTCATTTAATAGGCGAAGATTTAGAAAAAACTACAGTTGCAAAGTCTAACACGAAGGTATATGTAGAAGTGAACGGAAAGAAATACTCTTGTAAGGTGTATAATAGTGGTAAATTTTCTGTGAAGGTAAAGGCTATAAAAGCAAATACAAAAATTGTGTATTGGGCAGAAAATATAAATGGCGTAGGTGTAAAAGGAAAATTAATTGTAAAATGATAAATTATAAAATTTAACATAGAATTGGGCAATCAGCAAAGTGATTGCCCAATTTTACTTTTGCAATAAGCTTTCATTACGGTTATCGCCCTAAAGAACTAGCTTTGTGTCGCAGAAAATGTGCAGTTCTACCTGAATTGTTACTTAAATGTTACATAAATATTACTTTAAATCTTGACTTCTTTGGGAATTTATAGTATCGTGAAAGTGTTTAAAGAAATTTAGCAGAAATCCAGTTAGCTTTAGCTGAGTGGATGAATGCGTCAACTAGGGTAGGAACTACCCGAAGTCACGCTTGTGGAGTTAGTAGGTTGCGAGGACGTTGAAACAAGAAGCCAGTGAGCTTTAGCTTAGTGGTAGTTCACGATTCAAAAAATCACATATAAAAATGAAAAAGGAGAATGGAAAATGAAAAAGAGAATTTTAGCAACGATGATGGCTGTGGTATTTTCTCTATTAGCAGTATTTCCACAGGCTACTGCAAAAGCAGAAGAAAATTATACGTATTTGCTTGAAGTTACATATGGTTTGTTGGATGGTGTTAATACAACATCATGTGATTATACTGTTATAAGTGATAAAATTCAAAAAGCATATGTAGATTTTATGTCAGAATACGCGAAAGAAATGAAAGTTACATTAACAAGTATGACAGATTATAAAACATCAGAATTTACAATTACAGCACAGGATTGGGTATATAATAGTGAGATGCAAGGATACCTTTGTACTGTAGAAGCATTGTTTGGTGCAGATACCTATGTAATTACTGTTTCAAGCGATGAGTATGTGGAGTACCTAATTATGGTTACAGCAGAAGAAGCAGCGCCTACTTTGAATACTTCTAAATTAACCATTACAGCAGGTCAGAAAAGTAAATTATCTGTTTATGATGCAGCAGGAACAGTTACATGGTCATCAAATAAAAAATCTGTAGCAACAGTGACTGATAATGGTGTTGTAAAAGCAAAGAAAGCTGGTAAAGCAGTTATTACAGCAAAAGTAGATGGTTATGAATTAAAGTGTAATGTGGTTGTTAAGAAAAATGTATATACAGCTGCTAAATTAACATATTTAGATTGTGAGTATGATTGTGTTACAATTGCAGTTACAAAAGCAGAATACAAAAAGGGTAAACTTGTATGTAAAGTACATTTTGTAAATAAGAAATCAACAAAGACTACATATATTCAAAACTTTGTGATTAAGATTACAGATGAGAATGGAAAAGTAATTGCAAAACAAAAATATAAAAAGGTTAATATGGCTATTCCAGCATATGGAGAGAAAACTAAGACTTTCACAATTAAAAAGAAGAATGTAAAGAAGAAAAAAGCAGATTTAAGATGTGCAAAGACTAAATTAAGTGGTGTTTCTCATCATGTTGGTTATTATTACTAGAATTAAGAATAAAAGTATTACAGAATAACAGCTTAGCCACACGGCAGAACTGTTAGATTACAAATATGATATAGAAAGAAAAGAAGCCCGGCTCAGTGAGCGGGGTTTTTTCTTTATTATTGTCCTTATTAGCAGTATCGTTTGTTGGAACAGAAATGGTTACACGTGTTCCATTTACTGTAAGATTTGAAGCATCTTTTGCATGTATGGTTTCATTGGAGCTATTCTTTAATGTTACACCATTTTCTTCAAAGGAAATTGATGTGACAAATATATTTCCTGAAGGTGTCTCTGCCGGCATAGCAGTTGGTGTGGCTGAAACGGTAGGTTCAAAAGTTGCAGTAGCATCTGGTGTAGTAGTTGGGTTTTCCGTAGCTTCTGCAACTGGTGTGCTGTTTAATCCATGTTTGTTTTTACCTTAAAGGTTTTATTTACATACATGGTTTTGTTACCTGAAACATTTTTTAGCTTCAAAGTAGAAGCTGCCTGGATATGGCTAGTTGAAAAAATTGAAGTCAATGCTAAGGTTGTTGCTGCAACTACGGCAGTTAATTTTTTCTTTGCTATAAATATAAAACTCCTTTCTTTTGCTTGTGTGTTCACTTGTGTTCATGCTACAATAATTTCTGGTAACATTCAAGTATGTGTGGAGCTGTCACAGAATTGTTACAAATACCCATTACTGGAAAACCTGTGAACAGTAACAATTTTCCACGTATGAACGTTACAAGTAGCTAAATTTTCGTATGATATCATGTTGTTGCAGAGTGACAATAAGAGTCACCTTTGCGTGATAAATAGTAAGATTATGTAGTAACAGGCTAACTAGAGGTTCAAACTGTTACTTTATGTCTATTAATATAATGCAAAAGAAAACAAATATATTGCAAAAATTTAAAAAAAATATAAAAAAAGTATTAAGCATAAAAAGGACGAGCATAGAATAAGATGAATTATTAGTAACAGTTCAGCCATAGCTGAACTGTTGCTAGGTTGTTGTTTAAGGAGTGTCCGTCTCTAAACCAATGTCAATTAGTTAAGTTCAAAACATTAACATTTGGCTTGCGCTTAACTAATTAACATTGGTCTTTGAACAATAACATGGCGAATCAAAAGAAGGGATGGGGGAAGGTATGTCTAAGAGAGAGCGCAGTTTGATTATTATTTTAAGCATTCTTTTGTTTGGAGGAATGCTATTGTTAAATGGGTATCTAAACTATAGGAATAAAAAGGATATTCTTGAATATAAAAAAATGGAATCCGCAACCATGGATGGCACACTGTATAATTTATGGATTGTAAATGGGGAAGAAAAGGAAATCATTGCATTGGTAAATGATACTCTTTGTACTTTTCAATTAAAGAACCGTTTAAATAGAAACATAAGTGGAACAATTGCAGATTTAAATCTGGAGAAAGGAATTGTAAAGAAGATTATTTTAAAAGAGGATACCATACAAGGAAAGGTACTTTCTATATCTGATACTTCCATAGAAATTGATGGTTATGGTGAGCTTCCTATAGGAAAAGGATATAAGGTATACCAAACCTATATAGAGGAGAAAAAAAAGGGAGCTGGAGCAGATACAGGAGAGGAAAAAAACATAGTTGATGCAAGTCCAAATGATGTAAAAAAAATTGATAAGAAAAAGGTTTTAGTGGGTTATGATAATACTGCATTTGTAGTGGCAGATGGAAAAATTTGTGCAGGCTTGGTACAAGAGCCTATAGAGATAGGAAATATTAGAGTGTTAATAAAGAACACCGGATATAAAAGTGAGTATCATAGTCAGGTCACATTTACTGCAACAACAGAATTTACAATAGAGTATGGAAATCAACAAAAAAAATGTAAAAAAGGAGAAAAGATAAGTTTAAGTATAGAAGACGATATGTTTTCCCATGATGGATACATAAAAGTGATACCAAAGAAAAATGGAAAGATCACGTTGCTTTCTGTAGAACGAGCTTTTGGAAATCCTAGTTATCGAGGAGATATAGAGATTGCCAGAAAGAAGGGAAAGGGGCTTGTAATTGTTAATGAAGTAGATTTAGAGCAGTATTTATATGGTGTAATTGGTAGTGAAATGCCGGTATCTTACGGAGAAGAACCACTTAAGGTGCAGGCAGTGTGTGCCAGAAGCTATGCTTATAGACAGCTACTTAGTAATGATTGTGGGGAATATGGTGCGCATGTGGATGATAGTATTTCCTATCAGGTATATAATAATTCGGAGGAATGTAGGGAAACAAGAAATGCTGTAGATAAAACCAAAGGCATGGTTATGCAATACAATGGAGACGTAGCAATTGCTTATTATTTCTCCACTTCTTGTGGGCAAACAGCATCAGCACAAGATGTCTGGCAGAGTGGAAAAGAGGAAAAATATTTGCAAGGCCATACACAAAATGAAGATAAGAAGGACATGGATTTATCCAAAGAGGAAAAGTTTAAAGAATTTATAAAAAACAAAAATTTTGAAAGTTTTGATAAAGAATTTCCATGGTTTCGTTGGAGTGTGACCATTTCTTCACAGCAGTTGGAAAATTCTATAAATAGTTGTTTATATGACAGATATACAAAAAATCCCAATCAAATACTTACCAAGCAAAAAGATGGTTCCTTTGCTTCTAAGTCCATTCACACCATAGGTACGGTAAAGGAAATAAAGGTTCTAGAGCGTGGAAAAAGTGGAGTAATAAAATCTCTACAAATAAAGGGCAGTAATGCTACAATTAAGGTAGCTGGAGAATATAATATAAGAGTGCTATTAGCACCGATCAACAACACCATTTACCGTGGAGATGATAGTCAGGTACAAGGCATGAATATGTTACCAAGTGGCTTTTTTACCGTAAGCAATAGTAAAGATAAAAAGGACTTTGTATTCCAAGGAGGAGGCTATGGTCATGGTGTAGGTATGAGTCAGAATGGAACAAAAGCCATGGCGGAGAAGGGGTATCGCTATGAAGAAATCCTATGTCATTATTATAGGGGAGTAACCGTTGGAAGATATTAATAAATATGCGTGCCCAATCCGGCACGCATAAGGAAGAAGGCTCTCATAAATGAGGAATTTGGGGAGTTAAAGTGGACTTACAATGTAGCAGGCAACCCTTGGCTGAACTGTTAGGACTTATCTACTTTATTTCCTTTTTTAGATAAATAATCATTTATTTCTCCGCCAATTAGGAGGATATACATACATGCATACAACCATAACATTAACAAAATAATGGCAGTTAGACTTCCGTAGGTATTTGAAAAAAAGGACAAATGATCAATATAAAATGAATATAGGTAGGAAAAAATAATCCATCCGGCTGTAGTTGCAATGGATCCTGGTAGTTCATTTAATATACGGGATTTTCTGTTAGGAATTACCATATAAAGTGCAAGGAAGAAAAGGATTAATATACACAAGGCAGTAGCAGCACGTAGGCTGATAATAAGAAGTGCTAAATCCTTTAATCCGGGGAATTGTTTAAATATAGCCAGTGAAATACGGTTACCAAACCCTAAAATACTTAATGTTATTAAAAGTATAATGGCAAATGCAAAGGTATATAAGGTAGCAATAATACGCAGAAGAAAATAATTACGACTTTCGCAAATGCCATAAACTGCATTTAGACCGTGAATAAGAGAATAAAAAGCTTTAGACGCACTCCAAATAGCAACAATACCTGTTACGGAAAGTAAGGTAATGCCTGGAGAAGTATAAATCTCATTGATAATATTATCTATAATAGGAACAATTCCGCTTGGTATTATATTATGAATTGCCATGGTCAAATCTTCCTTTGTAACAGGAAGATATTGTATTAATGTAAGTAAAAACATAAGAAATGGAAAGGCGGACAACATAATAAAAAAGGCAGCTTGTGCAGCATAAGCAGAGACAGCATCTTTTTTTAATTTATATATAAAATTTTGTATTTCCTTTATAAGAATAGATACCTGATTCATATTAGCCTCCATTTTGGTGATATCATTATGTATGATGACCTACAATGTAACGGTTCAGCCAAAAGGTTGAACTATTATCTATTATACGAAATAAATAGGTTGCTATTCAAGTATTAATGTGTAACAGGTCAGCCCTTTGACTGATTTGTTGTCTCTTTGTATAAGTAACAGTTTGGCGGGGGCTGACCTATTCCTTGTACCTATCCTATCTTTTACCTTAATCTTTTCATTTTATAAAAAAAGTGTTACAATGGCTACTGTCCAGAAGAAATACATAAATTTACCAATAGAAAGGAATATATAAAAAATGAATAGGATAATAAGTAGAAGAATAGGGGGATTTACTCTATTTGCATTATTATTAGTAGGAGGATATGGTTGTAGTAAAGAAGGAGCTAATGAAAAAGGAAACGATTCTAAGGTGGCTAAATCTTTAGAGATTGTGGACAAGGATTTGCCAGAGGAAAGCTATGGAACCATTGCAAATGGTGTATACACTGCAACGGGTGGTGCTTTGCAAATTACAGTTCCTAATGATTGGACAGTAAGTGAGGAGGATGCAACTGTATTGGTTGCAGGAAATGAAAAAGACATAAAGGATTGCGTATCAGTACAGTATGCCGAAAAATACGAAAATTTTAAAAATTATAAGCAAGCTGATTTTGAAGAACATTATAATAGTATATTTGATAATTTTACTATGGATAAATTTGAGTATACAAAGATAGCAGACCTTGATGCCATTTATATGGAGTACAGTTTTTCTAAGGATGATTCAGATGTGAAAGTATATTATTATATGATAGATGGTGATTATAGTTATATGATAAGCTTTAATGATATATCCGGAGAATTAAAAGATGAGATTTCAGCCTGTATGGACAGTATAGAATTGTGTAAATAAAAAACATCGGACTGGAGTTGCCTCATGGACTTACAATGTAAGAGGCTGTTGCATTAAGCTAATATAAAGAAGTACCTTTGGCGAGTCTGGCATGAAAAATGGAGCAAGTCCCTCATGAATGAGGGATTTGCTCCATTTTGTTCGTGGGACAGTCTCTTACTATTTTAACTTTATTGTAAACTACCTAATTTGGTAAGTATTTGGTTGGCAACCTCTTCCTTTGACATAATTGGAAGTTCCTCTACAGTATCCTTTGTAATAAGAGTTACCACATTAGTATCTGTGCCAAATCCGGCACCACTATCCTTTAAGTTATTAGCAACAATCATATCTGCGTTTTTCTTTTCCAGCTTTTTGCGGGAATTTTCCAACATATTTTCCGTTTCCATTGAAAATCCACATAAAACTTGTTCTGGTTTTCTATTTGCACCTAAATAAGATAAAATGTCCTGGGTTCTTACAAGAGAAAGGGAGGAATCATCCTCATCTTTCTTTTTTATCTTTTCTGTGGCAACAGTAGCGGGCTTGTAATCGGCTACTGCAGCAGCTTTTATAATAATATCCTGCTTGTCTGAAAGAGTAGTTACAGCTTCTAACATATCCTCTGCACTTTCAATAGAAACCAAGTCAACAAAAGGGGGAGGAGTAAGCGAGGTAGGTCCGGAAACCAAGGTTACCTGTGCACCTCGAAGCATGGCTTGCTTTGCTATGGCATAACCCATTTTTCCGGTAGAATGATTGGTTATATAACGAACCGGATCAATAGCCTCTCTGGTAGGTCCTGCCGTTACAAGTATTTTTTTACCAAATAAATCCTTTTCATAGGCGATTTCTTTTACAATGTAATCCATTAACACCTGTTCACTAGGCATTTTGCCTGTTCCAATATCGTTGCAGGCAAGTCTGCCTGTATCCGGCTCTACCACTTTAAAATTATATTTTCGAAGAATTTCCAGATTATCCTGTGTAATAGGATTTTCGTACATTCTGGTATTCATGGCAGGAGATACAATAATTGGCTTATTAAAGGCAAGTGCCGTAGTAGAAAGCATGTCATCAGCAATTCCGTGAGCTAATTTAGCAATAATATTGGCAGATGCAGGTGCAATAAGCATTACGTCAGCCTTTTGTGCCAAGGATACATGGGCAACATGGAACTGAAAATTACGATCAAAGGTTTCCACTAAACATTTGTTATTAGTTAGAGTTTCAAAAGTAATAGGATGAATAAAATTCGTTGCGTTTTCTGTCATAATTACATGTACGTCGCAATGCTGTTTTACTAGCATACTGGCAAGATTGGCAATTTTATATGCAGCAATACTTCCCGTTACTCCTAGTACAACGGTTTTTCCCTTTAGCATAAAGGAAGCCTCCTTTCTATTCCATATCCTTTAAAAGACCATGTTTTTCATAATTAGTTTTTCTAACAATTTTATTTTCATCATCTACAAATACAACATTAGGCTTGTGTTCTTTCGCTTCCTCTGATGTCATGGAAGCGTAGCACATAATAATGATTTTGTCATTGGTAGAAACACAACGAGCGGCTGCCCCGTTTAAACAAATCATACCGGAACCACGTTCACCGGCAATTGTGTAGGTTTCAAAGCGATTTCCGTTATTCACATCTACAATTTGTACTAGCTCATATTCTAAAATTCCAGCGGCATCCAGTAAGTCTGCATCTATGGTAATACTTCCTACATAATCAAGTTCCGCTTGTATAACAGTAGCACGGTGAATTTTTCCTTTTAACATATTTAATAACATAATAATCTCCATTCTGTCGTGTTAGACGACCATCATTACAAATTTGTGGTAAAGTTATCAATTAAACGGGTATTTCCAATATATACTGCCATTGCACAAAGAATTGGTCTGTCAATGGTAGGGATCTGTTCCATAGAAAGTGCATCTACGATTTTTATATAATCAATTTTAGCAAGTGGCTCACTTTCAATCAGTTCGGTCATTGCTGCAATAATTTTTTTGCAATCTGTTTCTCCGTCCTTTACTAAGGATTCCCCAAAATTAATGGCTTTGGATAGAACAAGTGCAGCCTTTCTTTCCGTTGGGGTTAAATAAGTGTTTCTGGAGCTTTTTGCCAAACCGTCATCTTCACGTACAATAGGACAACCAATTACTTCCACATCCATATTTAAATCACGAACCATACGTGTAATAATAGCCAGCTGTTGTGCGTCCTTTTGTCCAAAATAAGCACGATCAGGACATGCAATGTTAAATAATTTGGTTACTACGGTACATACGCCACGGAAATGTACGGGACGGCTTAGTCCACACAACTCCTCTGTTAATACACTCATATCCACATAGGAGCAGAAATCCGGTGCATACATTTCTTCCGGTTCCGGATGAAAGATCATATGGGCACCAGTAGCCTCACATAACGCACTGTCTCTATCTAGATCCCTAGGATAGCTTGCTAAATCCTCTGTAGGACCAAATTGCATTGGATTTACAAAAATACTTACTACAACACGGTCATTTTCCTTTACAGCTCTTGCAATCAGACTCTGGTGTCCTTCATGTAAATAGCCCATAGTTGGCACAAAACCAACAGATAAGCCTTCCTTTTTCCAAGCCTTTACCTGGGCTCTTATTTCATCTATTTTACCTGTAATTTTCATAAAATTCATCCTTCCATCCTTTGTTATTCGTTTTCAGTGATTTCCTGCATCACTTCATCGCTAATTGCAAAAGTGTGCTCAGGTGCGGGAAATGCACCGGATTTTGTTGCTTCTATATAGTCTGCAAATGCCTGCTTCATAGCAGTACCTATTTGTCCAAAATGTTTTACAAATTTAGGAGACATGTCTGCGTACATAGCCAACATATCCTGATATACCAAAACTTGTCCATCGCAGCCATTTCCGGCACCAATCCCAATGGTTGGGATAGAAAGCTGTTTGGTAATATAGGAAGCTAATTTAGCAGGCACGCACTCTAAAACAACCATGCAAGCACCAGCAGTTTCCACTGCTTTTGCTTCTTCAATAATTCTTTTTGCTGCCTGTGTATCCTTACCTTGTACCTTAAACCCACCAAAGGCATTCACACTTTGTGGGGTTAGACCAAGGTGTGCAACAACAGGAATGGAAGCGTCTACAATTGCCTTGATCTGCGGGCAAACGGACAATCCTCCTTCTAACTTTACTGCGTTTGCACGTCCCTCTTTCATGAGACGACCTGCGTTCGTTACTGCATCGTAAACAGAAGTCTGATAAGACATAAAAGGCATATCTGTTACAATAAATGCATTCTTTGCCCCACGGGCTACCGCAGCAGAGTGATGTATCATATCCTCCATGGTAACAGAGAGAGTATCTTCATATCCAAGCATAACCATTCCAAGAGAATCTCCAACTAAAATCGTGTTAATTCCTGCTTCATCAATTAATTTAGCAGTAGAATAGTCATAAGCTGTAAGCATAGTGATCTTATCATTATTCAATTTTTGTTCCTGTAAAGTGGTAACAGTATTCTTCATAATGTACAAGTCCCTTCCTTTCTTAAATTGCTTAGGCTGTCAAAATGCTTTTGACACCTTTTTCTTAAATCATAATAAAAGTTTTTGCAGTTCACCATAGTCAAGCTCTGGATGTTTTTCCAAACCAATTTTTACAAGAATCTTTGATAATTCTTTATAAATAGTCTGTTGCTCCGGAGTAAGACAGGATAAATGCTTTTGAATGGTAGAAATGTCATTGCGTTCTACCGGCCCTGTTAAGGCTGCTTTTGTTCCTACATTTACAATATTTGCCACATTACCTGTAAGTAGAGGAGTGATTGCTTGTCTTGCAGCATCCTGGCTAAATCCACAGTCCATTAGTAAGTCAATGGAAATCTGTGCCAAGGCAACAATATGATTGCTGGCAAATACAGCTGCAGCATGATAATTTCTTTTTGCTGAGGTAGGAATGGTTTGTACCGAATTTCCTAGACCTTTCAGTAAAGCAATTACCTGAGGCATCTTTGTGGAATCCCCTTCTACGGTAAATAAGGCGTCGTGTAGACTTTTGTAGGAATCTTTCTTACTGTGAATAGCAAGCAATGGATGTACGGAATATCCAAACGCACCATATTGGTTAATTCCAGAAAAAATTTGAGATGAGATAGAACCACTACAGTGACAGATAATTTTGCTTTGTATTGGCATCTCTTTGATCTGATCCCAAATAGAAGAAATTTTATCATCAGAAACAGTAATAAAGATAAAATCACTATCTTCTAGTAAGGATAATAAGTCAGAATAATAGTTTGAATTTGTAAATTGTGCGGCTTCTGTTGCAGAGACTTTCGTACGGCTATAATAGCCACTTAATTCTAGTCCACCTTGGCTAAAATATTTTCCCAAGGTACAGCCAACTTTGCCGGCACCAATAAAACCTATTTTCATGGTAGGTTCACCTCCGATTTGTTGTAGTCTTATTCCTTTCAGATATAAGCTAACCCTTGCTTCCTATAAGAGAGATCCTTGCATAATTTTATTCTTGGCGCATAGTTTGACAATAAGTGTCAAGCTTTCGTCTGAACAGTTATTACTTTATCATTTGTGAGAAGATTTGTAAAGAAAAACACTATACGAAAGGAATAAAATTTGATAAAATGGAAAAGTCTAATGGAAATTTGTGAGTTTTTGAAAGGAGAAACAGTTATGAAAATTAGAATTGGTATCATGGGTTATGGTAATTTAGGACGTGGAATTGAATGTGCAATTAAGCAGAACAAAGATATGGAGCTTGTTGCAGTATTTACACGTCGTGACCCTGCAAGTGTTAATATTTTAACAGAAGGCGTATCTGTATATCATGTGGATGAAGCGGCAAATATGCAGGACAAGATTGACGTTATGATTTTATGTGGAGGTAGTGCAACAGATCTACCAAAGCAAACAAAAGAATACGCAAAAATGTTCCATGTAGTAGACAGTTTCGATACACATGCTAATATCCCTAGCCATTTTGAGGCGGTTGATGCTGCTGCGAAAGAAAGCGGAAAAATCGGCATTATTTCCGTAGGTTGGGATCCGGGTATGTTCTCTTTAAATAGATTGTATGCAAATGCAATTTTACCAAATGGAAGTGATTATACTTTCTGGGGTAAAGGAGTTAGTCAGGGACATTCCGATGCCATTCGTCGTGTAGAGGGCGTATTGGACGGAAAACAGTATACAATTCCTGTAGAAGCTGCTCTAGAAGCTGTAAGAACAGGAAATAATCCAGAGCTTACAACAAGACAGAAGCATATTAGAGAATGTTTTGTGGTTGCAGCAGAAGGTGCAGATAAGGCAAAAATTGAGGCAGAAATCAAAAACATGCCAAATTATTTTGCAGACTATGATACCATTGTAAATTTCATTACACAAGAAGAATTAGATAAAAATCACAGTGGAATTCCACATGGAGGATTTGTAATCCGTAGTGGAAAAACCGGTTGGAACGAAGAGAATAAACATATTATTGAATATAGCTTAAAATTAGATTCAAATCCTGAATTTACAGCTTCCGTTATTGTTGCATATGCAAGAGCAGCATATAGAATGGCAAGCGAAGGACAGAGTGGATGTAAGACGGTATTTGACATAGCTCCGGCATATTTGTCAAGTCAGACTCCTGAAGAGTTACGTGCACATATGTTATAATATTTTCAAAAGGTGGAAGAATTATTAGGAAGGCTAATGTTCTTCCACCTTTTTGTTGCTTTATAAGAAAGTTCGTCCTATAAAGCAACAAACGCGACCCGAGGATGCGCACGAATTTGTTTGGAAGATGTACTGCGTACCAAATTGGGTGCGGCAAAGCGTACATGCACGCTTTGTTCTTTATAATACATTAACAACATCATAAAGAGGAGAGTATAAATGGAACAGAGAGAAAAATTTGGATCCAGACTTGGATTTATTTTGGTTTCTGCCGGTTGTGCAATAGGACTTGGAAATGTATGGAAGTTTCCGTATATCTGTGGACAATATGGAGGAGCCGCATTTATTTTAATTTATTTACTGTTTTTATTAATTTTAGGATTTCCTATTTTAATGAGCGAATTTGCCATTGGACGAGGTAGTGGAAAAAGTATTGCCAAAGCTTTTGATGAGTTAGAACCAAAGGGAACCAAATGGCATACTGTAAAATGGGCTGGTATGGCAGGAAACTATTTATTGATGATGTTTTACAGTATGGTAGGCGGTTGGATGCTTTACTATATGTTTAAATATGCCACAGGAGATTTAAGCGGAATAGAAGGTGCTGAGATTTCCCAAGTATTTGATAGCATGCTAGGTTCACCTAAGACTATGATTATATGGACTGTTATTGCGGTAGTTATTTCATTTGCTGTGTGTGCACTTGGAATGAAGAATGGAGTAGAGAAGATTACCAAGGTAATGATGATGGTATTAATTGGTCTTATGCTTATTTTAGCCGTACATTCATTGGTGTTAGATGGCGCAATGGAGGGAGTTAAATTTTATTTGATTCCGGATTTTTCGTCTATATCAGAGCATGGATTAGGAGAAGTAGTATTTGCAGCAATGAGTCATGCCTTTTTTACACTAAGCGTGGGAATGGGGTCTATGGAAATATTTGGAAGTTATCTTCACAAAGATCATACCCTTGCAACGGAGGCAAAAAATATTGTTTTAGTTGATACCTTTGTAGCATTAATGGCAGGATTTATTATCATACCGGCATGCTTTGCATATGGGGTACAACCAGATGCAGGCCCATCACTATTATTTATTACATTACCAAATGTATTCAATAATATGATTGGAGGAAGAATATGGGGAACCTTATTTTTCTTATTTATGTCCTTTGCATCCTTGTCAACCATAATTGCAGTATACGAAAATATTTTGTCTTTCTATATGGACGGTCTAGGCTGGAAACGTGGAAAAGCAATCAAATTGAATTTAGTTTTAATTATTGGCCTATCCTTGCCGGCTGTTTTAGGATATAATTTATGGAATCATATAGCCCCATTGGGAGCAGGAACTACCATAATGGATTTAGAGGATTTCTTGGTATCTTATAATATATTGCCATTAGGAAGCTTAATATTCGTTTTATTCTGTACCCATAAAAATGGTTGGACCTGGGAGAAGTTTAGAAAAGAAGTAAATATGGGTTCCGGTATGAAATTATCTAATATATGGAGATTTTATATGGCCGTTATTCTGCCATTGGTTATAGTAGCAATTTATCTAAAGGGCTATTACGACACCTTCCATAATCCGGAAAACGCATGGTATAAGGGTGATGCAATGTTTTACGGATGGATGTCATTTGCAATTATCATGTTAGCATTGGTAGCATGGGTAGTCAGCCGTAAAGCAGGTTCTTCTGCTGAAAATGAAAGTGAATTTGAAGCAACAGCCTAAAATAAAAGATGAAAATAGTCAAAAAAGGACAAATGCTCTCATTTATGAGGGGTTTGTTCTTTTTTTTCTTTATAGGATTAGGGTGTCAAAAGCTTGTATTTTTTTTAGCACTTGTCAAATTGCACAATTTAAGGCTACGATTTGTAGACGGTGTCCGTGTCAGCCAAGCACCACAGACACGTCGATTTCGCCCATTTTGCTCCGTCG
>JAFQAU010000222.1 GCA_017399885.1 Lachnospiraceae bacterium | reverse complement strand
GCTACTTTTGTGCAGCCACAATACTATGACAACAAAAAGTAGCAATGTGGTAAAATCGATAAGCGGTAAAATAATAAAGCAAATGCTACTCACAATAAAGGAGCCCTTGATAGGAGGGCTCCTTTATTATATGGATTATGAGTCAAGTAATTGTAATCTTTGCAGGGCAGGCGCATAAGTGCCACATTTTGAATAGTATGCAATAGCTTCCTTATGATTTCCCATACATTCATATATGACGCCGATATTGTAATTGGCACTGTAGCTGTTTACACCCTCTACGCAGTAACTGGAAATGGTGGTCGCTTTTTGAAATTCTTCAATTGCCTGTGTAAATAAAGCATTATTCATGTAGATAAGTCCCATGAGAAATACAAAATCGGCATTTTTACAAAAGATAGAATAAATGCCCTCTAATTCCAAGGCTTTTTGGTATTGTTTTAGGTAAAGTAGACAATAGCCATAGGATTCCACGAGATTTTGAACGTACTCAGCCTGTTCATCTAATTCCATGGATAGAGTGGTTTCAAAGCAGGGTAAGGCCTTGGCATAATTACCAATGCTGAAGTAGGAACGTCCCAGTTGATAATAAAGATAAGGATTGTTGGGATGCTTCTCCAATTCATATTCTAATAAGGTAATATTTCGAGAGGCCTTTTGCTCTTGCAAAAGTGCTGTTTCATATCCAACATGATAAAAGCTTAATGGA
This sequence comes from Lachnospiraceae bacterium, assembly GCA_017399885.1. GTDB lineage: Bacteria > Bacillota > Clostridia > Lachnospirales > Lachnospiraceae > CAG-411. The sequence continues at coordinate 1,387 of JAFQAU010000222.1, read as the reverse complement.
ATAGATACAAAGCTTTTGGGTTCACCGCTCTTGCCTACAACCTGTTCATGTATGCGACCTTCAAAATGCATCTTTTCTTTGTGGAAAAAACGTACAATATGCTCTGTAGTCATTTGTGGGGAGGAAGCAGTATCTGTGCATACAGCTGTGGGACTGTGTCTGACAAACACACCTACCTGATTGGGGGTAATGTAGGTAGGCAAAGTTAAAATGGTTTGGGCAGTGTGCTCCTCTTCTTCTAAATATTCATCACAATCCAATACAAGAATATAATCATTTGTTGCCTTGGAAATAGAATAATTTCTGGCAGCACTAAAATCGTCTATCCAAGTAAATGAATACACATAAGGAGTATATTTGCGGGCGATTTCCATTGTGCAGTCCGTAGAACCAGTATCTACAACAATGATTTCCCAATCGTATCTGGCTAAACGTTTTAGACATTCATCTATGCAAGAGGCTTCGTTTTTTGCTATAATACATACAGAAACAGGTAGCATAAAGACTCCTTTCGACAGAAAACAACAATAAAACATACAACAACAATAAAACATATAACAATAAGTAAATGATAACATATTGAGAAAGAAACTGCAAAAGATTTGGAGGGTGGTTTGGTATGAAAATACAATTCTTAAATGGTGGATTGGCAAATCAAGCATTTCAATATATTTTTGCAAGATATTATGAATTGTCTTATCCAGGAGAGATTATGTTTATGGATGATTCCTATTTTGCCCTGAATACTGTACACAATGGATATGAACTGGAGAAGGTTTTTGGTATAAAGCCCCATATGTTAAGTGAATGTTTTGAGGAGGATGTGTGGCAATTTATGCTTGCAGAGCGACAAAATGGGAAGAGTATTCCAGAAATTTTGTGTGAAAATGGAATGGATTTGTACATGATTTCAGAAGTGGGAGAAGGGCATAATAACTTTAATCCATTTACAGGCAAGGTTTTTTCCATACCATGTAATGAATCTTTTCAAGAAATATTAGAGAATGCAGGAAATGTTTATTATCATGGATATTGGATTAACAAAAATTGGTTTGAGCAGTACAAGGAAATATTTTTAAGAGAATTTTGTTTTCCCAAAATAACAGATACTCAAAATCAAATGTGGCTGGAGCGGATTAAAAGTACAAATTCGGTTTCTGTACATATCAGAAGAGGTGATTATGTAGAGTTGGGCTGGGCGCTGAATACAGAGTCCTATTGCAAATGGCTTAACCTGTTTGCAGAGAAATATGGTAAAAAATGGGAAGTATTTGTGTTTTCGGATGATATTGATTGGTGTAAAAAGAATAAAGAGGCATTGGGAATGAATCAATTTGAAGAGGTAATCTTTATAGAAGGAAATCTTCATGGGCAAAATTATGTTGAT
>JAFQAU010000028.1 GCA_017399885.1 Lachnospiraceae bacterium | reverse complement strand
GGTAGTAATCGGTTCTTGTACCAATGGACGTATTGAAGATTTGCGTATTGCTGCAAAGGTTTTGGAAGGAAAACATGTGGCAAAGGGAATGCGTTGTATTGTAATTCCTGCAACACAGAAAATATATTTACAGGCAATTGATGAAGGCTTAGTGCATACTTTTATTAATGCAGGGGCTATTGTAAGTACACCAACCTGTGGACCATGCTTAGGTGGTCATATGGGAATTTTAGCATCTGGAGAGAAAGCAGTTTCTACTACAAACCGTAACTTCGTTGGTCGTATGGGACATATTGAATCAGAGATATATCTTGCAAGTCCTGCTGTAGCTGCGGCTAGTGCTATAACAGGAAAGATTAGCCAGCCAAGTGATTTGGGTTTATAGAAGAGGAGGAAAGAGCATGAGAGCAAATGGTACTGTATTTAAGTATGGAGATAATGTAGACACAGACGTAATCATTCCTGCAAGATACTTAAACTCTTCCGATGGAAATGAGTTGGCAAAGTATTGTATGGAAGATATTGATAAAGACTTTGCAAAAAAAGTGCAAAAGGGAGATATTATTGTAGCAAATAAAAACTTTGGATGTGGTTCTTCTAGAGAACATGCACCGTTGGCCATTAAGTGTGCAGGAGTAAGCTGTGTTATTGCGGAGACTTTTGCTAGAATTTTTTATAGAAATGCTATAAATATTGGACTTCCTATTATTGAATGTAAGGAAGCTGCACAGGGAATTGAAGCAGGAGATAATGTAGAGGTGGATTTTGATTCCGGTATGATTTATAACAGAACCAAGGGAACAGAATTTCAGGGACAGGCTTTTCCACCGTTTATGCAAAAAATTATAACTTCTGGTGGATTAATGAATTATATTAATGCCAAAGAAGAATAGAAAGAATTATAATGGAACAGGTCAGCCAAATAGGCTGACCTGTTCCAGAAAATAGGAGGAAATATGATAGAACCATTTGTTCGTAAGGCAATGTATTATGAAACCGATAAAATGGCAGTGGTACACCATTCCAACTATATACGTTGGTTTGAGGAAGCGAGAATATATTATTTAGAGGAGCATGGACTGCCATTTGAAGAGATAGAAAAAAGTGGCTTGGTGGTTCCGGTATTATCAGTGGATGTGCAGTATAGGAAACCGGTTCGTTTTGGGGAAACTGTACGTATTCGAGAATGGATGACTAAATTTACGCAATTAAAATTTGAGATTACCTATGAGGTAACCAGCTTCGAGACGGGAGAGTTGTTAGTAATAGGGAAAACAGGGCATTGTTTTGTGGATGAACAGATGAATCCTGTTCGATTAAAGAGAGATTATAAGGAAATCTACGATAAATTTAATGAAATATGGGAAATAGACAGGCAATGGAACAGTGAGAGTGAATAAATATGGATAGATTAAAGCAACAGATGGAATTTATGCAGGAAATAGATAAGCTAAAGAATATTGGAAGACAGAGTTATATTACAGATGGAAAGAAAAAAGAAAATGATGCGGAGCATTCCTGGCATTTGGCAATGATGGCTATGCTATTAAGTGAATATTCCAATGAAAAAATAGATGTATTAAGGGTAATGTCCATGGTACTCATTCATGATTTAGTAGAGATTGATGCAGGAGATACCTATGCATACGATACAGAGGGAAATAAAACCAAAAGACTAAGAGAAGAAAAAGCAGCAGACAGAATTTTTAATATTTTGCCAAAGGACCAGGCGAAGTATATCAGAGAGCTGTGGGAGGAATTTGAAGAAGGGAAGACGAACGAAGCTCGTTTTGCATTAGCGTTAGATAGAATACAGCCTATTATGCTAAATGCTACATCTGGTGGAAGAGCCTGGGAGGAACATCATGTACAGCTGTCCCAGATTTTAGAGAGAAATAAAAAGGTTGAGGAAGGTTCTGTAGATTTGTGGAAGTTTGCCAAAGAAGCATATATAGAACCTAATGTGTTAAATGGTAAGATTGGTAGTAATGGTTTAGGTGTGTCTGCACATAAAATAAAAAGATATGTAAAGGATTAGGATGAGTAATTTTAACAGTTTGTAACCGTTTGGTTGAGTGGCTAAACGGTTACTAGTAATTACCGGAAAGGATAGAGAATGGCATATATAGATTGTATGGAAAAAGAGAATCGACAGATAAGAGAACGATATGATTTGGCTATGGAAAGGATAGGGCAAATAGAAGGAAATCCGGAAGATATTTTAGAACCTTTTTCTGATTATTTTAGGAGAACAGCAACCTTTTTATTAGAAGTAAAAGAAGTGGTGGAGCTCATAGAGAGTGGAGCAAGTAGGGAGTTATCTTTAGACGAGTGGAAACAGTTAAATGAGAAGTTATATGAGGACCTGCTTCCAACAGAAGAATCAAAGGTGTCGGGAGGCTATGAGAACAGCTATGCCAATCCTGAATACGCAGTCAGTCGGCTCGGAGAAGAATATGGAACCTATCTGTGCTTCCTGTATACAGAATTAAGGAGTGAGATTGCTTATGGGCATGAACAACGCCTATTTGATATAACCATAGGATTGGAATTATTTATTCAGATATTTAATTTGTTTCAGGATAGAGAAGGTTGTACTCCTCAGGCAGTAAAACAGGCAATTTATTATTATATAAGTGATTACTGTGATGTAACCATACCAAAACGGATACAAGAGCAACTAGATCCCTCCCTTTCGTTTGCTACAGAAATTATTATGGAAAGTGATTTAGAGGATTTGCGTTATTTATACAGATATGGGGAATACATTACCGAAAATGAGATAAAGATTGCAACCTATTTGAACCAAATGCCAAAAGAACAGGTGGATGCCATGGCAACTACTTATACAGAAGGTTTTCGTGAAGGTTTTGCCCTTGCAAATATTGACTTGTCTAAGAAAAAGACTGTAAATATCCGTTATTGTATAGGTTTTGAGAGAATGGTTCGTTCTGCCATTATACAATTTAGAGAAATGGGGCTAGAGCCTGTTATATATCGTGCTGCAGTTACTAGCATACACAAAAAACAACATTTAAAAATAGGATATTACGGTACAAGTGTGAATCCACAGTATGATTATGACCATAGATTTGATCAGGGAATTTACTTAGACAAACCACTGGCAGATAGAAGGCTTGTAAATTTACGATTAGGATATGAGATCTATGAAGACCTGGCAAAGGAATATGCAGGTCCTGCGGTTATAGAAATATTTGGGGAAAAAGAATTTTTGCCAAAGGAGAAGGCTTTAGCATGTAAATTATCTCATAAGCAACAAAAAATTTCTATAGATTATCAAAGAGATGCAAGTCTTATTACCAATACGTTTATTCCTAGCGATGCGTATAGCTTTACAATCATTGCTTATCCTATCCCGGAAATTGGGGAGCAGTTTGCAGAAATATTTGAAGAAACAGTAAAGGTAAATACCTTGGATACCAAGTTGTATAGTACCATTCAGCAGAAAATTATTGATGTATTGGATAAGGGAGAATATGTAAAAGTTATTGGAATGGGTGAGAATAAAACGAATCTAACCATACAGCTACAGTCCATAAAGGATTCAGAGAAAGAGACCAAGTTTGAAAACTGTCTTGCTGATGTAAATATTCCGGTGGGCGAGGTATTTACTACACCACAGTTAGAGGGAACTTATGGGTTTCTTCATGTATCTGAGGCATATTTAAATGATCTACGTTATATGGATTTAGAGCTTACATTTGAGAATGGGATTATAAAACGATACGACTGCAAAAATTATGGCATATCAGAAGAAGTAGACAGTGAAGAAAGCAGAAAGCAAAATAAAGCCTATATAAAAGAAAATTTGTTATATCAACGTGATACGTTACCAATGTGAGAATTTGCCATAGGTACGAACACCACTGCCTATGCCATGGGAAAAAAATATGGGATATCTCATAAATTACCAATTTTGATTGCTGAGAAAACAGGTCCACATTTTGCAATAGGAGATACCTGTTATAAAATGAGTGAGGAAAACAGAGTGTATAATCCTAACGGAAAAGAAGTGATGGCAAAGGATAATAGCTATTCCATTCTAAGAAAGACAGACGTGGAAAAGGCTTATTTTGGGTGTCATACAGATATTACCATTCCTTATGAACAGCTAGGTGAGATTACCGTATATACAACAGAAGGGATAGGAACCACAATTATTAAGAATGGAAGGTTTGTGTTAGAGGGAACACAGGTATTAAATAAACCTTTAGATGCTTGCGAAAATGATGGAAAAATGTTATGATAAATAATAGCTGACTTTTTAGCGTTAAAAAACATTAAAAAAGGAGAAAAAAAGATGGCAAAAGTAGGAATTTTAATGGGAAGTGACTCAGATTTGGCAATTATGAGTAAGGCAGCAGAAATGTTAGAGAAGTTTGGAATTGAATACGAGATGACAGTAATTTCTGCCCACAGAATGCCGGATATTTTTGTGGATTATGCAACCAAAGCAGAGGAACGTGGAATTGAAGTGATTATTGCTGGTGCCGGTGGGGCAGCACATTTACCTGGTATGTGTGCAGCATTATACAAATTACCTGTTATTGGAGTGCCTATTCATACAAAGAGTTTAGGTGGAACAGACAGCCTTTATTCCATTGTACAGATGCCATCAGGAATACCTGTAGCAACTGTTGCAATTAATGGAGCAGCTAATGCAGGAATACTAGCAGCACAGATGTTATCTATTGGGGATAAAGATCTTCGTGCGAAAGTAAAGAATTATTGTGCAGAATTAAAAGATGCAGTTGTGAAAAAAGCAGATAAGCTTGAGACAATTGGATACGAAGAATATTTAAAACAGATGTAAGAAATAGGTTACTGTTCACAGTTTGGAATAGTTATGAAGCTTGTTATACTTTTTAGATTTACCGTATGGGAGGAATAAAGATGGATTACAAGAAAGCTGGCGTTGATATTGAAGCTGGATACAAATCAGTAGAGTTGATGAAAAAACATGTACAACAGACTATGAGAAAAGAGGTACTAACGAATCTTGGAGGTTTTTCAGGTGCATTTTCTATGGATGCATTTAAGAACATGGAGCATCCAACATTAGTATCCGGAACAGATGGTGTTGGTACAAAGTTAAAGATTGCATTTGAGATGGACAAACATGATACAATTGGTATTGACTGTGTAGCTATGTGTGTAAATGATATTGCATGTGCAGGTGGAGAACCATTATTCTTCCTAGATTACATAGCTTGTGGAAAGAATCATCCTGAGAAGATCGCTACGATTGTAAGTGGTGTGGCAGAAGGATGTATACAGTCAGGTGCTGCGTTGATTGGTGGAGAAACCGCAGAGATGCCGGGATTCTATCCGATTGATGAATATGATTTGGCAGGATTTGCAGTTGGTGTAGTAGATCAAAAAGATTTGATTACAGGGAAAGACTTAAAAGCTGGAGATGTGTTAATTGGAATTGCTTCTTCAGGTATACACAGTAATGGTTATTCTCTAGTTAGAAAGGTATTTAACATTAAGAGAGAGCCTTTGAATATGTATTATGAGTCAATTGGAACTACATTAGGAGAAGCGCTTTTGACACCAACAAAGATTTATGTAAAAGCTTTGAAGGAGATCAAAGCAGGTGGAGTAACAATAAAGGCATGTAGCCATATTACTGGAGGAGGCTTCTATGAGAATATTCCAAGAATGCTTCCAGAAGGTGTTCGTGCAATCGTAAAGAAGGATAGCTATGATATTCCACCAATTTTTGGTATGCTACAAAAGGACGGAAGCATTGCAGAAGAGATGATGTACAATACTTACAATATGGGTATTGGTATGATGATCGCAGTGGATAAAGATGACGTGGATAAGACATTAATGTTAATAAAAGCTGCTGGGGAAAAAGGATTTGTAGTTGGAGAGATCCAGTCAGGAGATAAGGGTGTTACTTTAGAGTAATCTGCCTGTAAAAGTTAGGAGATAAGGGTGTTGTAAAACAATATTGTGCATTTGGCTCAGGATATGGTTTTGTAACACCCTATTTTTGAAGTAAAAGTTATGTCCACTGCAGGTGGACAGAATGGAGCGATTTATGTTAAAAATAGCAGTTTTGGTTTCCGGTGGCGGAACCAATTTACAAGCAATTATTGATAAAATAGAAGATGGTACCATTGAAAATGCAAAAATAGAAGTAGTAATTAGTAATAAAAAAGATGCGTATGCTTTGGAAAGAGCCAAGAATCATAACATAGCTGGAGTATGCATTTCGCCGAAGGAGTTCCAAACAAGAGAAGAATTTAATGTGGCATTATTAGAAGCATTAGAAGAATATCAAGTGGATTTGGTAGTGTTAGCAGGGTATCTTGTGATTGTTCCTGAGAATGTTATTGAAAGATTCAGAAACCGTATTATTAATATACATCCATCTTTGATTCCTTCCTTTTGTGGAGACGGTTTTTATGGATTGCATGTACATGAGGCGGTGTTAGCAAGAGGAAATAAGGTTACTGGAGCCACTGTACATTTTGTAGATGAGGGAACAGATACTGGTCCGATTATTTTGCAAAAGGCAGTAAACGTAGAAGAGGGAGATACTCCGGAGGTATTACAGAGACGAGTAATGGAGGAAGCAGAGTGGAATATATTGCCGGAGGCAATTCATTTAATTGCTAATGATAAGATTCAGGTTGTAGACAATTTAGTAAGAAGAAAATAAAAAGGAGAATTACATATGAAGGTTTTAATTGTAGGTAGTGGTGGAAGAGAACATGCGATTGCATATAGTGTTGCAAAAAGTAGCAAGGTAGATAAGATTTATTGTGCACCTGGTAATGCAGGAATCGCGCAGATTGCGGAATGTGTGGATATTGGAGCCATGGAATTAGAAAAATTAGCAGATTTTGCCCAGAAGGAAGCCATTGATCTTACTATTATCGGTATGGATGATCCATTGGTAGCAGGTGTAGTGGATGTGTTTGAAGAGAGAGGACTGCGTGTATTTGGACCAAGAAAGAATGCTGCTATTTTAGAGGGTTCTAAGGCATTTTCAAAAGATTTGATGAAAAAATATAATATTCCAACAGCAGCCTATGAAACATTTACAGATGCCAAAGAAGCACTTGCTTATTTAGAGAATAGCGATTATCCTATTGTATTAAAAGCAGATGGATTAGCCTTGGGAAAAGGTGTTTTGATTTGTAATACAAAGGAAGAAGCCAAAGAAGGAGTAAAAACCTTAATGATGGATAAGCAATTTGGATCCGCTGGAGATAAAATTGTGATTGAGGAATTTATGACAGGTAGAGAGGTATCTGTACTTTGTTATTGTGACGGTACCCATATAGCACCTATGACCAGTGCTCAGGATCATAAGAGAGCAAAGGATGGAGATCAAGGTTTAAATACAGGTGGAATGGGAACATTTTCACCAAGTCCATTCTACACAAAAGAAGTAGATGAATTCTGTCATAAATATATTTATCAGGCATCTATGGATGCTATGAAAGCAGAAGGAAGAGACTTTACCGGAATTATGTTCTTTGGTTTAATGCTTACAGAAAAAGGACCAAGAGTCTTAGAATATAATGCCAGATTTGGAGATCCGGAAGCACAAGTGGTATTACCAAGAATGAAAAATGATATTATTGATGTTATGGAAGCTTGTATTGATGGAAAATTAGACGAGATAGATTTACAGTTTGAAGATAATGCAGCAGTATGTGTAGTATTGGCATCAGATGGTTATCCAGAACACTACGAAAAAGGAAAATTGATTTCCGGATTAGAGAATTTTGAAGGAAAAGATGGTTATTATGTATTCCATGCTGGAACAAAGAACACAGAACAAGGAATTGTTACAAATGGTGGACGTGTTTTAGGTGTTACAGCAAAGGGAAGTGATTTAAAAGAAGCAAGATCCAATGCATATAAGGCTACTGACTGGATATCTTTTGAAAATAAATATAAGAGAAATGATATTGGAAAAGCCATTGATGAAGTGTAGAATTTTATAGGTAACTAATTAGAAAATCCTTGCACACCTTGCTGTGTAAGCATGTAAAAATGAGCTATCAATGGATGTATTTTCATAGCTTTATGATATGTAAAACATAAATATTTTTTTCTAAGTGAAAAGAAGTATCTAATGCAATATTTTAATTGTTTTTTGTGTTAATTCTGTAACAGTTTAGTCTTCACTGAAATGTTACAGAATTTTGTTTAACTGTTAAGGATAATTAAAATATTAGTTTAGGGTACTTCTTTTTTCAGGTTTATCTCACTGAATCAATGACGTTTGGTTCATTTCGTTAGATATACGATATTAATACGAGGGCAATCAGTAATGTGATTGCCCTTAACTGAACTGTTATATTATGTTGTTAAAAATAAATAAAAATGGATGAAATATATAAAAAAAATATGTTAGAATAAAACAAAAATAACAAAGTAGGAGGTCGCATTATGAATGGGTTTCAATTAAGAAAAACACGTTTTTGGGCATGGTTGAGTATTTGGGCATTGTTGTTATCTACTTTAGTTCCGTTTGACATTGCCTATGCTGAAACGATACAGGCTGAAAATACCATATCTACCTCTTCTTATGAAGAAAAAGAACCGTTAGAAGTTCAAATTGTTCATGAAATTGTTATATTTATACGATTTTCTGATGAATCAGAGGATATTTATGAGAGCCGTGGAGGGTATGATTATATTAAAAGCCTTTATGATGGTCCCACTAACAGTTTAAAGGCTTATGTGGATGAATATTCATGGGGAAAAGTACAGGTAAATACCCATTTCTTGCCACAATCTACAAATGGAACACCTATTTGTTATGTGGATGAACATCCTGCATCTTACTACAAAAAACAGTCTAGTAGTAACCCGGATGGGTATACCACTGCAAATAAATCCAGCAGAAGAAAAACTTTGTTACAGAATGCATTGAAATTTGTAGGGGAAGATTTTGCAGAAAAATTAGGAATTGAAGATGATGTTTATAATGTGGTATTTATGGTGCCGGATCGAGGAAGTTGGAATGATTTGTTATGGTCCCATAAGTCTACAATTAGCATAAATGGAGTGAGTAAAGACTACAATATGGTAACCTATCCTAGTAAAAGCGATGTTAGCAAAAGTATTACACATGAGTTTCTGCATTCTTTAGGATTTAAAGATTTATACCATTTATATGATAAAACCAGTCCTGAACCAGTTAATATATGGAGTATAATGGGATCTACCATGGCGTTAGCAGGACATCCTTTTGTACATGAAAAAGATAGATATGGAAATTGGATTGGAAGTAGTAATGCAATAAAAATCATAAGAAAATCTGGACATTATAAGCTTGGACCATCTACTGTTAATCCGAAGGAGAATACTATTGCATATAAGATTCCTGTAGAAGGAATGGAAAATCAATTCTTTATGATAGAATATCGAGGTAGTGCTTCCTCTGGATCAGACGCAGATTTAAATAGAGAAGGGTTAATATTTTATCGGGTATATACAGATAAGAAAGGAAATGGTTATGGTCCTCCTGATGAAATCTATGTGTTGAGAAATGCAGGCACTACATCTGTATATACAGCTTTTTTTGATGGAACAGAAGGGAAGACAGAATTTTCTAATTTTCAATTGGTGGATGATTCTAAGAATTTGGGAATTTCTGTTTACAATATTAAAATAGAAGATGGTTATATGTCCTTTGATGTTTCCATGCCATATGAGGTAATGGATGGTACAAGTGTATTAGAACTAAAATCAAATGGAACTTCACCACAAAAAGCAGGAACTACCATATCATTTACAGCTACGGTTGCAGAAGAGGCAATATCAAAAGAGAGTATATATGAGTATACAGTGGAAAAGGATGGGAAAAAGCAAGAGCTTACTATGGACAGTGATTTTACAGCAAGTTGGACACCAAAAGAAGCGGGTGTTTATACTATTTCATATACAGTAACAGATGCAGACGGAGTAATAAGTTCAAAAAAAATGGAATATTTGATTGGAACTGATACTACCGCTTATATATTATATAGTAACAGTTCATGGAAACAAGCCAATATACACTATAAAATAGGTACAGGAACATGGACGACCCTTCCTGGAGTACAGATGCTCTCTAGTGATATAAGTGGTTATCCTTGGATATATTTGATGGAGCTGGGGGATAAAGAGAAAGAAGCTATGGTGTGTTTCAATAATGGAAACGGAAGCTGGGATAGCAAAAATGAGGAAAATTACACTGTCGGGGTAGGTGTATATGGGATAAAAAATAATACAGTAACAAAATTAGAGGAAAGCTCTGTGATTACACCAATAATAGCACCTACACCTATGGTAACTCTTTCACCAACGCAAATGCAAACTGAAGCTCCAGCAGAAACAAAGGTGCCAATGGAAACTGCAACTCAGACACCAACTATAGCACCAATAGAAACGGCAACTCAGACACCGGCTATAACGCCAACAGAAACAGTACTCCAGACACCATTTGTAACACCAACAGAAACAACTACTATAACTCCAATTCCTATGGAAACAAGCACGCCAAAAGAAACAGAAATGCCTAAAGTGACTATAAATCCAACCGCAATAATAACGCCTACACCAGTTATAGATGGACCAATAGAAACACCAAGAACAACAGAAGTAGCGTCCACACCAGAGGTTTCCATAACAGAAACACCTAAGGCAACAAAAAGCCCTGTAGACAAAATAGAAGGTATGCAGGTTGGAATGGAAATAGCAGATAATGACACAAATGCGGTTTATAAAATTACTTCCATTGACAAGGAAAAAACTGTTACCTATATGAAATCGAAATCCAATAAGACAAAAGTGATTATACCTGATACTGTAAATTTAGATGGAACAGTATATATGGTAACAAGTATTTCTGTAAATGGATTTAAGAACAATAAAAATTTAAAAACCGTAATAATAGGGGAAAATATCCTATCCATAGGAAGCTGTGCTTTTCAAAATTGCACTGCACTGGAAACGGTAAAAAGTGGTAAAGGTTTACAAAGAATTGGAGACAAAGCATTTTATGGGTGTAAGAAATTAAAGGAAATGAGTTTTAGTGAAAAGCTTACTAATATTGAAAAGCAGGCATTTTATAAATGTACTTCTCTAGGTAGTATAACCATTCCGTCGAAAGTGAAAAAAATCGGAGCAAAAGCATTTTATGGATGTAAGAGGTTAAAAACAATTAAGATCAAAACAAAGAAATTAACTGTAAAGAATGTAGGTAATAAAGCATTTAAAGGGATATATGAGAAGGGAGTGATAAAGGTACCAAAAAGTAAGATACGTACATATAAAAAATTGCTAAAAACAAAAGGAATTGTAAAAAATGTTAAGATAAGAAAGATGTAAAATAATAAAAAATGTACTATAGTAAATTTAGGAAAAATTGAATAGATCTCAAACAGGGGGGACGAGCCTATGAATTTAAAAATAAAAGTGGCTTTTATGGGGGTATTGTGTGCGACGGTTGCGATTGTTATTAATTTGTTTATTTCTAATCCAAGAGCGCAAGTGTTAATCGCAGACAGTGTTTCCAATAATTTACTGAATTTAGCAAAAGCTTATGGACAAATGGTAGAGATTCGTATTCAACAAAATGGAAATTCCATGCTTTTAACAGAAGATCTACAAGAGTTATTTCAAGATGTAAAAATTGATGGAGTGGATACGTGTTATTCCTATTTTATTAGTTCCAGTAATAAAGTATTATATCATCCGGATGAGACTCTAATAGGCACTGATAACGAGAATGAAATAGCATTGGAAATTGGATTCGAAGTAAATAGTGGTCTAAATCCTGAAATAGAACCAAGTGTAGTTGAATATTGGGAAGACGGAAAAAAGATGATTGCTGGATATTATGTTTTGGATAGTATTGGAAGTATTGTAATGATTATTGCAGAAAAAGAGGATGCAGTTAGTACAGCTTCTGTTTTAGTACAAACGAATTTTATTGCGGCAGTTATTGCAGTAATCGTAGCATTAGCTGTTTCGCTAATATTTGCTACCTTATTAGTACAACCAATAAAACGTGTGAATAACGTGATAAAACGATGTTCTGAGTTGGATTTCAGAAGTCAGCATTCAATGAAAAAAGAAGTTCGAAGGAAAGATGAAATTGGGGATATTAGTCGTTCCATGGAAAAATTGCAGAAAGTATTAATCGGTATGGTAGAAAAGCTTTCAAATGTATCTACTAATTTGGTAGAGGATGCACAGAATCTTGGAGGAATGGTAAGTGACCTAGAGAATCATTCAAAAACTACAACTGATACAGCTACAGAATTATTAGACTTAATGAGAACTAGTCAAGCGAGTGTGTTACAGATTGACAATAATGTAACAGGAATTAATGTAAGTGCACAGGAGATTAATCAGCAAACTCAAAAAGGAGTTGGAGCAATTGAAAAAGTAATTGAGGATGCCAAAACAATGAAAATTAGCACAGAAAATGCTTGTACAAAAACATTAGAAATGTATGAAATTTTAAGAAGTGATTCTAGTGATATTATGGAGCGTTCAAAAGAAATAGATGTAATCAATCAATTAACGAGCGAAATTGTTGAAATTGCAGATCAAACTGAATTATTAGCATTGAATGCTTCTATTGAGGCCGCAAGAGCTGGAGAACAGGGAAAAGGCTTTGCAGTTGTTGCTACTGAAATTAGTAAATTGGCGCAGCAATCGAATAAATTGGCTTCTAGTATTATAGAAACTACAAATGATATCAAGAAAGTTTCAACAGCTTCTCTAACATGTTTGGAAAGAACCATAGAATTTTTAGAAAAAAGTATTTTACAGGATTATCAAAACTTTAAGGAAATTTGTGGAGTTTATTTAGAAAATTCGCAAGTAATTGAAGAAAATATGGGGATAATTAGCAAATCAGTCGATGCTCTTTATACCATGACTATGGAAATAAAAGGAGGTATTAACGAAATTACCGAAAGTTTTAGTGAGAGTACAGAGGGGATTTCAAGTGTTGAAAATCAGGCAAAGAAGATTTTGGATATGGTGGTTAAGGTATACCAACTTTCAGAACAAACCCAAGAAAGTGCTGAGGATTTGAAACAAGTAGTAGAAAAATTTGAAATCGAATCCTAAAAGAAATGACAAAAGAAAGAACTGGTACAGAAACTAGTCAATATTCCGGTTCTTTTATGTCTTATAGTAAACATCATATTTTCTATAATGAAAAAAATGCTTTATGAGTTTGTGCACAGATGTGTAAGGAGAGTATTATTGTAAAAGATATGTAATGTGTAGTAGGAATCTAAAGAGGAGCAAGTTTCTGTAAACGAGAGATTTAGGAGGTTGAAGGGACTTGCTACTTTGTTCCTTATGGGAAAATTTCTTAAATAAGATGTTAGAATATTCAAGTATTAGGAAAAGAGGGGAAATAATGTATAAAATACTCATTGCGGATAATGATAATGAAACTGAAGAATATATTAAAAGCCTGTTGAAAAAATATTTTAATTTTGATTTTGAAATAAAAGTTGCTAAAACGGGGAGACAGGCATTGGAATTAGTAGAGGTATTTTGTCCAGATATAATTTTTATAGATTTACAGATACCAGGAATTAATGGAATTGAAGTAATGCGAGAAGTGAGAAATATACATAAAAATATAAATATGGTAATTATAAGTGCTTGTACAAAATTTGATTATGTTAGGGAAGCAATAGGAATTGGTGTTCTAGAGTATATTACAAAACCATTTGAAAAGGAAATATCCATAGATGTACTAGAGAAAATATTTTTAAAAGTAGGTATTGAAAAGGAAAGACGAAGTTATGAGTTGGAATGGAAAGAAAAAATGGAAATGATTATACCTATTATTGAAAATGATTTTATTTATTATTTGTTATATGGAATAGACAAAAAAGAAAATTTAGATTATTTTTGTGAGTTGTTGGGAATAGGTGAAGAAGCAGGATATATTATGTTATTGCAGTGTGAGGATTTAACAAAAGGAGAACTATGTAAGTATAAAGGTAGTATTCATAAGCAGTTAAAAATGTATTTTACAGAAATAAAATATGTAATAAGGAAATATTTTCAAGGTTGTATTGTTTCTATGATAGAAAATAGGATTATGATATTTGTATCTCAAAAACAAATTTCGCAAGAGGAAGAAATAGATTTATATAATTGCATAAAAGAAAATGCAAGAAAAATGATTATGGAATGTAAGGGAAATTTTAAACTAAAATTTAAGTTGGGATTTGGTAGAATTTATGAAATAGATAATTTATCAGTGTCATACGATGAGGCAATCCAGGTTTTGGAATATAATGCAGCGAGTTCCGTAGTTCATATAAATGACTTGCCTGGCTTATGCGACATTACGGGAAATTATCCAATGAATATTGAAGCAAAATTGTTTAAAAGTATAGAGGTCGGTAACACAAAAGATGCCATTCATTATTCAAAACAAATTTTTGAATGGGCTATAAACTTTTACGAAAGAAAATTTATGGATATTAAAATGAAAGTTTTGGAATATATTTTGTGTGCAGAGGCAATGGGGACTAAAAATGGATGCATGACAATCGGACTTATTTCACGAGGAAAATATTTAGAAGAGATAATAGAAATGCAAAATTTTCAACAGTTAGAATTTTGGTTTAAAGAAAAGATAGTACAAGTTTGCAAAAATAATTATGTGTGTGAAAAAATAGATAGTATTGACATAGTAAAAAAAGCAAAGGAATTTATTCAATTAAATTACGCAAAAGATATTGATTTAAATGAAGTTGCAGCATATTTACAGATTAGTCCATATTATTTTAGCAAACTATTTAAGAAAAGAACGGGAAAAAATTTTATTGAATATTTGACTCAAGTTAGAATGGAACATGCAAAAAACTTATTAAAAAATTCTACTAAAAGTATGAAGGAAATTTGTATAGATATAGGATATTCGGATGCCAATTATTTTAGTAGAACTTTCAAAAAAAATATTGGAATATCGCCAACAGAATATAAAAAAGAAAGGTATGGTGCATAGTAGAAAGAAGAGTAGAAATAAAAGTTATTTAAAAACTATAAAAAATTGGCATTAATTGTAGTGTTGGCAAAAAAATACTAATATACACGTAGAAAGGCAATTAATGAAAGAAAGAGACAAGTTAATGAAGATAAGATTGTGATATAATATGTTTATCGGGGTTACTGAAATATACATGAGGAGGTAGGGTATATGAAGAAAAAAATTTTAGGGTTATTGATGACAGCAACTATGGTACTTGGATTACTAACAGGATGTGGTGGTGGAACTTCCGATACTAGTGGAGGTACAGACAAAAAAGAAACGGGAGATAAAGGGAATGATACAACCGTTACATCTACAATTGAAGTAGGAATTATATTACCTACAAAAGATGAACCGAGATGGTTACAAGATCAGAAACAGTTTGAAACAGTTTTGGATAGTGCAGGTTTTACCAATCAAGTATTATTCAGTCAAGCATCATCAGAAACAGAAAGAAAGAATGTGGAAACTTTAATTGAAAAAGGGATGAAAGTATTAATTATGTGTCCACAAGATGCCGCAGAAGCTTCTGAAGCTGTAGAAAAGGCAAAAGAAGCAGGTGTAACTGTGATTTCGTATGACAGATTGATTACGGATACGGAAGCGGTAGATTATTATGTAACTTTTGACAGTTTTGCTGTAGGAGAAGCACAAGGACAATATATTGTAGATAATGCACCAAAAGGAAGTGATATTCCGTTGTATTTATATGCTGGAGCAGCCAGTGATAATAATGCATTTCTTTTCTTTGAAGGTGCATGGAGTATTCTTCAGCCTAAAATTGCAGATGGAACGTTTAAGATTGTAAATTCAAAAGAAGCAGAATCTATGAAAGATAAGGCAGATTTAAGCAAAGATGAAATAGGAAAAATTATTGCAGAAATAACTACTGACTGGGATTTTAATGTGGCAAAGAAAAAAGCAGAAGAACATTTGTCAGTGGCTGGTGCAGAATATAAAGGAGATGTAGTTGTGTTAGCTCCAAATGATGGAACTAGTCGCGCAATATCAGACGCATTTTCAGCAGATTCTGCTATAACAAATTATGTGATAACAGGTCAGGATTCAGAACAGGCATCCGTTCAATATATTATTGATGGAAAACAGTCTATGACAGTATTTAAAGATACTAGAACATTGGCAGCTGACTCGGTAGATATGGCTGTAAGTATTTTAGAAGGAAAAACGCCTAATACAGATGCAACTTATGACAATGAGAAAAAAGAAGTTCCTGCTAAACAGGCTTCTATTGTAGTAGTAACAAAAGATAATGTAAAGAGTGCATTAGTGGACTCGGGATATTATGAAGCGTCCTTATTTACAGGATTAGAATAAAAATACCAACATAATAAATGACCCTCAATTGTTAGAGTTCGGGTTCTGACTTTTGAGGGTTAATTTATATATGTTGGTGTTTTTTTATTTCTTGCTTCATAGGATAGTAGGCCTAAAAAGTAAAAAATGCTCTAGGAAGATGTATGCAGACACGTAGGGATTATTGTTACAAAAGGCTACAACACACATATGGAAGACAAAGAGGGAATAACCTCAATATATGGGACTTAGGGATTGAAGTGGATTTGTCTATTTTATGCATATACTTTATCTTATATTTAGCACAAAATAAATACAGATCTAATTGAACTATTATGTTGTTACTGTCCTTGGATAGACAGTTCTGAAAGGTAAAAATAATTCGCACTAAATGTAGTTAATACAAGCCATTTTCCCTGCGATAAGGTAAAATAAAAGAAAAACTTTATCGCAGAGGTGTACAAATGAGCAGAGAACAGGAACGAATCAGAAAAAAAT
>JAFQAU010000221.1 GCA_017399885.1 Lachnospiraceae bacterium | reverse complement strand
TTGCTCATTGGAGCAAAATGTATTCGTATTGTTAAATGATAAGAGCCGTATGAAGGGAGACTTTCACGTACGGTTCCGTGAGAAGTTTGAGGTGAAAGTCCTCTTACTTACTCGACTGAGAGGTCGGAAATTTCTTAATCAGAGAAATTTCCTCCTACTCGATTCTTGCTTTATAAGAGTTCGTCCTATAAAGCAAAATGCGACCCGATGATGTGCACAAATTGGTATGGAAGATTGCACTACGTGCCCAATTTGTGCAAAAAAATAAAAATTTTTTGTAACGAATTGGCTTTGAAAAGAACATATAATACGAGGTGCAAAAAAATGGATAAAGCAAAGATAGATGAAATTTATCGAAAAAATGTAGCAATTATATATAAATATTTGTGTGGATTAACCCAGGATACACAACTGGCAGAAGAACTGACACAGGAAACTTTCTTTCAAGCAATAAAGGGAATTGATAACTTTAGAGGCGATTGTAAAATTTCCGTTTGGTTATGTCAGATTGCCAAAAATCTTTGGTATAAGGAACTGGAAAAAAGAAAGAAGCACAAAGTTACTGAATTAGACGATACCATCCTGTCTAATGAGAATGTAGAATATAATTGTCTAAACAAATTAGAAAAGATGGAAATCTTTCGCCTTATGCATAACTTAGATGATGTCACAAGGGAAGTTATGTATCTGCGACTTGCAGGAGATTTAAAGTTTGCTGAAATAGCAGATATTATGGGGAAAACAGAAAATTGGGCAAGAGTAACCTATTATAGGGGAAAACAAGAATTGATGAAAGGAATGAGAAAATGAAAAGAGAATTAGCATGTGAAATTGTAAAAGATTTACTTCCTCTTTATGTGGATGGGATGGTAAGTGATGTTTCTAAGAAAAGTATCGAAGAACATTTTGGACTTTGCAAAGACTGTACGGAAATGTATCAAAATATGGATTTTGGTCTGGAAGAAGAAAAACAGCCATCAGAGGTGGAAGATGTAAAAAGATTTTTGAAAAAGACAAAAAAAATGTATTTTCTTTATGGTTTAGGGGGGCTTAGTTTCATTGCCATACTTGTTTGTATGATAGTGGATTTGGCCTTAAATAAAGGAGTGACTTGGTCCCTCATTGTTGGAAGTGCAGTTATATTTGCAAATGTTTTAATGTATACCCTATTGGTATGCAAGGAAAATAAAGGTTATATTACTATGTCGGTGATAAGTATTGGAACAATTGTTTTACTTTCTACCATACAGATAAGCACATATTATTTCATGAACACAGGAACGATTTGGATTTTTCGTTATGGCTTTCCAATTATGCTTTTATGGTTGGGGATTACCTGGGTATCGGTATTTTGCAGATGTAGCTTAAAATGGAATATTTGGGACTGCATAGCAGTATTTATGGTCATGGTACTTATCGGGAATTATGTTACCAAATTGATTACAGGAGATTATGTTTTAAATGATTTATGGAGTATGCAGAGCTTTATTTGGAATGGACTTGGGGAAGTCATTGGAGCCGTAATGTTTGTAATGATTGGTAGGATTAAAAAATGAAGGATTTGATATAGACAAAATGAAAGTGTCAAAAAGAGTGCATTTGCTGGGGGATTATAGCCAGAGATATAGGAGCTAGAAGTAAAAATAAGAGTCAATAAAAGGAAGGATACTCACTCGCTTTGAAGCGAGTATAAGTATCCTTCCTTTCATTTGAATTGGAAAATAAATTGTATCTGTTCATGTTGCAATGTAACGATTCATGGTTATGAATAGCTACAATAAATTAATATTTCTCAAACATTTTTCAAATGCTTTTTTAACAATAGAGATTTAATATATGAGCATAACAACCACAGAAAACAAAAAGGAGATATGGTAAAATGGCAAAATCAAAATTAGTAAAAGCAAATAAGAAAATTGAAGAAAAGGTAGTTGGTTGCTACAAGAAAATTGAAGAAGGTGCTGTTGGAGGATTTAATAAGATTGCAGACAAGTTTGTAGACAATTTTCTGACAAAAGAAGGTGAGTCTGTAGAGGATGCAAGGGAAAGATTGGCAGCCGAGCAGAAAGCAAGAGAAGAGGCGAGTGCAGCAGAAGTAGAGAAGCGTTCCCAGAAACAGCGTTCCATTGTAGAACAGAGTTTGCAAGATGCTCAAAATGCAACAATGTTGGCTAGAAAAAAGGCAGGACTTGATAAATAAATAGTGTCTGTGTATGGGTCATATTATTGAAAAGGACTTGGTAAAAGACGTTTGATAAAAGTGCGTTCTTGCTATTTTGATTGTTTGGGATATAATGATAATACAGACTGAACAAAGATACCATAGAAAGGCAGGAATAGTGGAAATGAACTTTTTAGATATTGCAAAAACTCGTTATTCTGTCCGCAGTTATAAGGATAAGAGAGTTGAAAAGGAAAAACTAGAACAGATATTAGAAGCTGCACATGTAGCACCAACGGCAGCAAATTTACAACCTGTAAGGTTATTAGTAGTGCAAGAAAAAGAAGGATTAGATAAGATTAGAAAGGCGGCAAATATTTTTAACGCACCACTAGCAATTATTGTTTGCAGTGATCATGCAATTGCATGGAAAAGGCGATTTGATAATAAGCAAACAACCGATATCGATGCATCCATTATAACCGATCATATGATGTTGGAAGCGACGGAATTAGGATTAGGAACTGTATGGGTGTGCTCTTTTAAATCAGATATTATAAAAAAGGAGTTTGCGTTGCCAGATACATTAGAGCCAATTAATATATTGGTGATTGGATATGCCGATGAAGAACCAATGCCTTCAGATAGACATAGTGAAAAACGTATTCCTTTATCTCAATTAGTTTTTTACGAGAAGTTTGATGATTAATGTACTAAAAATGAATGAAGGAGCTATCGCATATAAAAAGAATATGCAGATATTACAAGAAACATAGGTGAAGAAAATGAAGAATGTAATACATATTTATGGAGCATCCGGTTCAGGAACCTCCACATTGGGCAAAAAAATCAGTGAAGAATTGGGCTATAAATTTATGGATACTGATGATTATTTTTGGTTACCAACCAATCCAAAATACATTACAAAAAGAAGTAAAGAGGAAAGGCTCGCCTTAATGAAAAAAGACATTACGGAAAATGACAATGTAGTAATTTCCGGTTCTTTGGCAGATTGGGGAGATGAATTAATTCCGTTATTTACATTAGTAATTAGGTTGGTTACAGATACCGAAATAAGAATTGAAAGATTAAAGACCAGAGAAAAACAAAAATTTGGCGACCGAATCATGCCTGAAGGTGATATGTACACAAATCATATGGAGTTCCTCGAATGGGCGAGAAAATACGATACCGGCAGTGTAGATATGAGAAGCAAGGCAAAGCATGACGAATGGCAGAAATTGTTGCTATGCAAGCAGATTGTTTTGGATGGAGCAGATGATTTGGAGGAAAAATTTAAGAAGGTGCAGGCGGAAATTAACTCTGTTATTGGAAGAACGGTAACTGTAATTGTTGACAGACCGTTGGGCAGCTACCATCCTAAACATAAGGACATGTATTATCCGATAAATTATGGTTATGTAGAAGGGATAATGGCACTGGATGGAGAGGAGCAGGATGCTTACCTATTAGGTGTGGATGAAGCGGTAGAAAAGCTTACAGGAACAGTTATTGCAGTTGTACATAGAAATGATGATGTAGAAGAAAAATGGGTTGTTGTACCAAAAGGTATGACATTTACGAAAGAAGAAATCAGGGAGCAGATTCATTTTCAAGAGCAGTACTTTGATAGTGAGATTGTGATGTAAAACATGGGAGAAAGTTTATGTATGAATATGTATACAGCACCTGAATATTGCAGAAATGGAATTGCGTTTGATACACTGGATTTCAAGGGAAAGTCCTATAAGTTTATAAGGAAGGTGATGTATGCTGTGGCAGATAGCACCTTCCTTTTTGGTGGAACTAAGAAATGTAAGGATAATAATATTCAAGTGTGTAAGTTAATTCCAATGTTAACTTATAACTTTTTAATTTTCATGGGTTATTTTGGCGTTTATCTTTGCAATACATCTTTTCCAAATAACAACCTGTATTACCCATACAATTACAAAAATTGCAAAGAATATTGCAAAGTAACATAATACACCCCTAACGGAATGCTCCATCCACTCGCATATATAAGCAACTGTAATCATAAGAACTGTAACAATTGCGAAGTAGACCCCTGTTTGTTTTAAAAGACTCCAATCATCCTTTTCCCAAATAAGAGAACTACCTCCAAAACCTGCGCCTAAAAAGGCACTTAATACTGTTTGAACAATGACCGCCAGAATTTCACTTCCGAATCGTTCTGCCAGACTTGGTACACATGGATAATATGTACCATCCCCTAAGGAAATCGAAATACCTATTGTAATCAGGTAACTAAGTACAATTCCTCCTAATAATCCAACAAAAATTCTACTAATTAATTCTTTCTTCATAATGACCACCTCATAATCCTAATGTTTTTTTGATTTTAGAAACATATCTTCTGGAAACATAGCTTACATCACCATTAGACAATTCCATACAAATTGTTCCTACAAAGCTCAAATCAAGACTCTTAACCTTTTTTAGATTAACAATTTCTGAATTAGATATCCTTACAAAAAGAGTATCATCTAAACGTTCTTCTAATTCATAAAGCCTTAACCGAAGTTGATACAAATCAGATTCTGTTTTTGCATATATTTTGCCTTCTTCTGCATAGATCCTAATAAGTTCCTTTTGCTCTAACAATTCAACTTTATCGTTTTTGAAACCGGAAATAATTGCTGTTGCAGCATTCGATTGGTTTATAAAATTTACAATTCGGTTTACTTCATCTGTCATACGAGCTGTTGTAATTAATGTTTCAGGTTCTTCGTAATTTCCATCAATCTTAATGTTTAGTTGCATAGTATTCCTCCTTACTTTGTAGTATATCTTTAATTGAATTAAAATCCACAGTTTATTATTAAGTGGTCATTTTTATACCTTAAGTGGTTATAACTATATACTAAATTAATGCAAGTTACCATAGAATTTGGAGAAGCGGCATAAAATGCCTGACTAGTACATTTGTATTTGGGAATGGATTGGATATGCAAAAGATGCAAATAACATTTAAGATTTTAGAATGAGTTGTTGTACTAAAACTGTTGGGATACTTTGCAAAAGATAGATTGCATTGGTGTAAGAAAAAACAGTTGGATTCAAAAAATACACACACAAGACACAACGAAAGAGATGATTTTGTATAACTAAGTGGGACTGTCGCACTAAGAATTCTTAGTGCGATAGCTCCTTTTTTGTTATTCTGACAAAACTATTTATGGTAACAAATCTTCCAACACCTTTACTACACATCGATGTTCGCCACTTGCTTTGTCATATGCCATTCCCACAACCAACACATCCTGTTTGCAATTGGTTTTGCCATTTTTACATGTAAGAAAACGTGTATAATATTTCCTCTTCATAATCTGCTTAATGGCATGTTCCGGTGTATCATCCTTTTTCAGTTCAAGAATAATCGCTGTATCCGACGGGTTGAGTGGATAAAATATAAAATCTGCAAATCCTCTTCCAGCTTTCTCTTCTCGCTCAATTCTATATTTATCTCTTGCATTTAAATAAATCAGATTTACAATACAAGAGAGAGAATTCTCATCATTATATTGTAAAATTGGTATTTCTGTATTATGCACATACTCCAGAATTTCCTCCATTTTATCAGTATCTCCAGTCAATGTAGCTTCTAGCATTTTATTGGAATTTTGGGCAAGTTTCGCAATATACCCCATACTGCTATCTTCCAAAACAATTTCAAATTTTGTCATCAACTCTCTATTTGGAATGCTGACAAAAGTATCATAATAGGACAAAAATCCGTAAATAATCATAACTGATAAAATATCCTGTCTGGTATCTAGTTTTTGAACCCCTGTTTTAAAATATCGTAGTGGAAATTGTATTTTTTCTCCTGATACCATCTTTAAAATATCTTCCTTCACAGCATCTACATTATTTTTTACAAGCTCTAAAATCTCCGTTCCCGGTCCGGTCTCTGTCCAGTAATCCTTTATGGAATTATCTGTTAGTGCAAAATTTATAGAGCGAGGATTGTAAAGACGTTCTCCTTTGGAGGTATAGTAACCATTATACCATTCAGAAAGTTGTTCGTATTGAATGGTGCCTCCATTTACTTTGTTTTTATGGCAAAGTTCTTGGACTTCTTTTTCTGTAAAGCCAAAAAAAGTATCATAAACAGTATCCATTGGAAAATAATATTCTTTGAATATATTTATTTCCGAACCACTGGAATATTTTTTTATTGGAAGCACCCCTGTCATATAGGCAAGCTCTACATAAGGCTTATCTTTTAATATATTTTTCAAAAATGTCAGATATTTTTTTGCACCTGCTTCTGTAAAAAAATCACTATGAAAAAAACTGTCCCATTCATCCAGAATAAAAATAAATCTTTCTCCCGTTTCATAAAAAATTTCTTCTAGAGCATCCCATAGTTCCATATCTAAATCCAATTCACAATCCGAAAATCCACGTTTCAGATCTTTCAAAATCTTTTTTTCATGATAGGACAGATAACAATCAATATCCTCACAAATTCTTGGTTGTTCTGCCATATAAAGTGAAATTACATTATGTTGGTTAAGATGTTTCCTGTAAGAGGGCTTATTTGCGATTTTTAGCGTGTCAAAAATTGTGGCAGAATCTAGTCCCTTTGCATAATAAGAACTGATAAGATTAGTCATAACAGTCTTTCCAAAACGTCTTGGTCTGGTGATGCAGATATATTGTTCATCCACTTTTCCTATTAGGTTATTTAATTTTTCTAAAATCTCTGATTTATCAACAAAATAACTTCCCTCATAACGCCCATAAAATAATCGTAATTGTCCTTCTGAATTTAAAATATTTCCCATGCCGTCCCCTTCTCTCTACTATTTCTACACTTTATTTTCTTATAATCATCTTACAGCATTTTAAAGGTTTGCACAATCTTATTTTAGCCCATAAAAGAGCACTACAATCAATAACAGAACTATTTTCCTCAATCGTCGGCTAAAAGGTATTTCATATAGTTTATCTATTCATCAGATAATTCATCCAAGGATAATTGTACAGCGGAGCGCAATACATTCAATAAATGTAATCTTTTATAAGGTGGACAGCTAAGATATAATTGGTTTACTTCTTCTAGTGGGGAAGCATCAGCACTAGATTCGCCCTTTAATAAGTAATCCAGACTTAGCCCTAAAATATTGCTTAAACGTATTAAGTTTTCAGTAGATAATCCGGTCAGACCACGTTCTACTGCACCGTAATGTTTGAGGGAAATATCTAATTTTTCGGCCATTTGTTCCTGGGTAAGCTTGCGAAGTTTTCGCTCTATTTTTAGTCGCTGTCCAAAATCTACTTTATAATTTTTTTCCATAAGAGTCTCCTTTATTGATTGGAATGGTTGCGGTCATTCCCAAAGTTATGGTAAAATAGTAACCTATTATTTGGTGTATAGTACCCATTGTGAAAGGTTATAATAATTTAATTATAAAAGGAGAAAAAACAAGGTATTAATAGGTGTAGTATAACCTTAAAGTAGGGTATTTTATGCGCAAGCTTGCAGTATACTATAACAAGGAAACTATGGAATTTTACAAATTAAGAGAAAATAGAGTTACTGGACACAGGACTTGTGCACAGTAGCAAAATAGAAGGTGAAGAGATTGGAGAAGAAGAAAAATAAGAAAAATAAATCAAAAAAAGAAACAAACCAAATTTGGAATGGGGTAAGGGTTTTTCGGGCTGTTGAAAGATTACAAAAAAGAAACCCCGGAGAAAAGATTTCTTTTCAAGCAATATATGAGGAAGTAAATAAAAAGTATGAGATGCACGAAGATACGGTAAAACGTAAATTGTATAGATGGTTTTATTCTGATTTATTAAAGAGTATAAGAGGAGAATTGAGGGTATATGATAAGAATGGAAATAGATTTGATGAAACAAATATGAAAAAAACAATAGGGGATTATTTTCAATTCCAATTGGTGGAAAAAGACACAGCGGATGCGGATTTTAATATAGAGGAAGTTATAAAAGAAGTGCCGAGAAAAAGTAGTAAAAAGGTAAAAACTAGGAAGAAACAAACTTGGAAAACAGAGGTAGGAGAGTATATAGAGTTAATTGCAAAGGTTTTAAAGGAGCATAAAGGTTATATTGGTAATGGAGTTGAGCTTGGGAAAATAGTAAATAAAATTATTCGTCAATATTCTTACATTGATTCGGAAAATATCTCGGATATAAGTAATAAGACCATTTTACGTAAAGTATGGTCTATGTTAAACTATCATAATATGGAAGCGTGTGATTTGTTAGGAATTCGAATCGGTATAGCAAGCGGTAAAATGCTAGAAGAAGGACAGGAAGTAGAATTTAGAGTAGCACAATTTAATCCGGATATTGTTTCAAATGACCCGTTGCCTTATGAAGATAAGTATGATGAAAATGCAGATATCGATGAAACAAATATAACAGAGATGATGCTTTGGGCTTTTCCTACATCTGAAATATGGGGAGAGCTAGAGCAAAATTGGTATTGGGAAGAGGCCCTTGCTTATAAGGATTTTATTATAAATATTAACGAAAAGAGTGCAAAATGGGCAATTTCGTATGAAATACTAAAAGTACTTTCAGATAGCCAAGAAAAAGAAGGTATGAAAAAGATTGAGATTGTGCAGAAATTGGAAGAATATATTCCAAGCACTTATAGGGAAAGAGCGGAATATGAACAAGAATTAAAAGAAGCTTTTCAATTCATAGAGATAAACGAGCTGGCACAAAGCTCATATGGAAGATGGATGCTGGTAGAAAAAATATAAAAGAGAATATGTAGTGAGTTGCCAGATAAATGGGTAAATGAAAAAACTATTGTATGTAATATTGTGAACATACAATAGTTTTTTTTTACTTACTATGAAAGTACCATGAAAGAATCGGTTTTCATTTATGGTGGTACCACGTAAAGTATGGGAGTTTTATAGGAAAGTTCGCCATAATACTTAAGTCAAAAGGCTGAACGGTTATAGTTTGTCTGTAACTAATCAGTGCAGAAAGCATGTAAGAACATCGAAAAGAAAAAACTGTAGATAGGATTTGGAATGAAACAAAAAAATGCACAAAAAAAAGAAAAAAATTTGTGCAAAACAATAAAGGAAAAAAAGCAAGTTTGTAAAAGTGGGGGATGGTACACTGGAAGGAAGCTTACAACCAAGTCTAACAAGAGTAGAAATTGAGGATATGCCCAAATTTCGAAAGCAGATAATAAAAAAGAGAGAATGTGAGGGAGTGGAAAATTATGACACATAATTTAAAAAATTTGATAAAAGAGCTATTGATAGATTCTAGTTGTGGAGATACATGGGGAGAAAAAAATATTCACTTTCATGAAGCTTATAAGATGGCAAAGGTGATTTATTCCTATTTCTGTGCTAAGAAAAAGGTTTTGATAGAAGGGATAAATGAAGCTGAAGTGGAGCAGATATTGAAACTGCAAATACCCATGGATGAGATGTACAGCCAAGGAATTTACTTTTTAAGAGGATGGAAGTCGTTTGTTGAAGGAATAGAAAAATTGCAAAAAGAAGAAGCAAAAATATTAGAGTATCCGGAATTATTTTTGGAATGTCTAGAAAACGCATTGACAATTAATATTTATGAAAACCTTACAGAGCATCCACAGGCGGAGTGGATTTTCGCACAAAAAGCATTCGTAAAGAAAATGGCAGGTCTTGCTTGGATTTGGGAGGCTGTGAATTATGAAAAGCAGGACGAGCTTTTGTATAGTATGCAAAACGGTATTATATTTTTTGTGGAAGAGAAGGAAATGCAACATTGCTTCAAACAAAAGTGTGCACAGATACAAGAGGGCATAAAAGATATTTCAAAGGATGAAAAGTTTATTTTTGTATTGGGCTCTTTGTTTATGGAAATGGTAGATGTATTTACAAAAATTTGTGCATTTACTGATCAGGGATTGGATGAAGTGGAACTTGGAAGAATTATGCTGGAGAAAATTGTAGAGCAGGAGTTAGCGTTGACGGAGATAGTGGAAAAAGAAGTGACTGAACAGTGAAAAAAGTGTTAATGTTCACAGGTAGCTGTTTGCACTATGCTTCAAACAGCGTAAAAAAGAGTAAAAAAAATCTATACAAAATAAAACCTACTAATAAGTATTGCAAAATAATAAGTAATGAGTTATATTTTAAAAAGTTGAACTGTTACAATAAAATACATAAATAATTAACAGTTTTAATCATGTTATTGAATTTTTAGGTGAATAAAAGATAGGAGTTTTGAGGAGTGGAGAGAGATGAATAATCAAAAAGAAAATCAGTTGAGGCAGAAGCGCATTGAGGCGATTTTAGAATTAGGAGAATTTTATTATAAGAAATTACGCCAGACAAGAGCGTTCGGTGAGGAAGAAATTCGATCAGTTGTGGAACAAATTGCAGAACTAGATTTGGAAATTGTAAAAGTTTCTGGTACATGGATGACAGAAGGGAATTGCTGTCCTAACTGTGGAGAAAAAACAGGAGAAAATAGCATGTTTTGTCCCGGGTGTGGTTATTCTATAAAAGATTATATGCAGCAGTTTATAGGAAATTGTAGTCGATGCGGTGCGAAAGTAAAGAAAGAACAAAATTTTTGTGATGTGTGTGGTGTGTTACTCAAAGATTAGGGAAAGAGGGTAGAAAAGTGAAGTATTGTTCAAAATGTGGAGAGACAGTGAGAGATAATAGTGTATATTGTTCAAAATGCGGAAGTTATCTACAAATAAAAGAGAATATTTCTATACAACAAGAAGTAGGTAAATTCTGTTGTATTTGTGGTGAGTCAATCAATAATCAGTATTGTGGAGCATGTGGAAGCTACACCCAGACAATTGTGCCCCGAGAGGTTGTTGAAAAAAATCTGGAAAAAAAAGAGAAAAAAAGAAAGGTTTCTTTAAAAAAGAAAAAGAGAACCATTGCATTGCCTAAATTATCTTTACAAGGTATGGTTTTGTCTATTGCAATCGTTCTTGTGGCAGCAGTTGGTATTGGTCATTATGTGGATAGGAAAGTATTAGAACCAAAGAGAAAACTTGCTAGTAGCCAATGGGTTCATTATACCCAAGATGGAAAAATAGGATTTAAAGATAAAAATGGAAATATAAAAATAGAAGCAAAGTATGTTAACGCAGGGACTTTTTCCAAAGAAGGACTTACAAAAGTGATAGGAGAAGATTATCTTTGGGGATACATGAATTATATGGAAGAGATGGTAATTGAACCAAAATTTGAAGGCGCAGGAGATTTTGGAGAAAATGGGCTTGCCAAGGTATGTGTAAATGGAAAATACGGATACATTGATCAAACAGGAAATTATGTTATCAAACCAAAATACTTGGATGCAGGAGACTTTGGAGAAAGTGGACTAGCTTACGTGAGGGATGAAGGACAACAGTATGGTTATATTGATGGGACAGGTGCATATAAGATTGAGCCACAATATGTAGAGGCGTTTTCGTTTATTAAAAATGGATTGGCAAGAGTCAATGAGGGAGAAGGAAAATATGGATTTATAAATACTTCAGGTAAATGTGTAATCGATGCAAAATATTATGATGCAGGAGATTTTGCGGAAAATGGATTGGCATATGTATGTCTGGACGACAAGTATGGCTACATTGATAAAACCGGAACGTATAAAATAGAGCCTATCTTTAGTATAGCTAGGAATTTTACTGAAAATGGATTGGCAGTAGTAGCAGTGGAGCATAAGTCAAAAGGCGAAATGGTACGTCCAGATGATTACGAAGACTATTATGATGAGTATTACGAATATGAAAGTGACTATTATGATAGTTATGAAGAATACTATGAAGAAGAGTACGGAGATGCGTGGGTAAATGCTGAATATGATTCAGATGGGAATTATAATGATTACGAATATGATTTTGGTTATATAAATGAAAAAGGAGAGTATGCAATAGAAGCAAAGTATGCAGTCGCTTCTTCTTTTGGGGAGAATGGATTGGCACTTATTGGAAATTATAAAGATGATACAGGGTTAGCAGGATGGATTGATGAAGCTGGGAAAATTGTTATAGAACCACAATACATAAACGCAAGAGATTTTTCTTATAACGGACTAGTTGTTGTGCAAGATGCAGATTCAGAATTATATGGTTACATTAATAAAAATGGAAAATATATCATTCCACCTCAAAAATATGGTGCAGAAGAATTTGCACAAAATGGGTTGGCGCTTATTGAAGTTTTGGAGAACGAAGATGGCCACATTCTATATGGCTATATGGATGCCACAGGAAAAACTATTATAGAAGCAAAATATGATTACGCAGAAAAGTTTGGTGACAATGGACTAGCTTTAGTAAGCGACGAAGAAGGAAATGAATTTTATATTAATGCACAAGGAAAAAGAGTAATGTTACAGTAGTGTTTCAATGGCAAGATGTTGGGGTCAAAGTGTACGCATTATATTATAATGCGTACCTTATGTCCCTAGCATTATGGCAATTACATAAAAAGGAAAACTGTTACAGGATTTATATAAAACATATTATTACTGCTTGATAAAGAAGGAAAGGTAAAGACGCAAGATGAGAGGAAAAAATAAAGAAATTAGAATTTTACTGTGTGTATTGCTGTTGGTAGCAGGGGTTGTAGGGGTTGAAATTTTTGGAGTTCCAGCGATGAAAAAGTATCAGACCTATCAAAAGGCAGAGCAGTTTTTACAAGATGGGAAGTATGAAGAAGCAAAAACCATGTATTGGAGTTTAGGAGAATACCGAAATGCACAAGAACAAAGGAAAGCTTGCGATTATGGAATGGCAGAACAATTGATGAAAAAGAAAGATTATGAATCTGCGAAGATGCTGTATGAGGAACTGAAGACATATGTAGATACAAAAGACAAGATAAAACAGTGCGATTACAAGATTGCGGAAGGTTATCGAAAAGAAAAAAGCTACGAGGAAGCTGCTAAGATTTTTAAAGAATTGGGAAGTTATAAAGAATCGGCGCAAAAGCTTTTAGATTGCAAAAATGGAATGGCAGAACGTTATTTTGGGAAATGCGATTACCAAAAAGCGTATGAATTATATGATGAGCTTACACAAGTAAACTATAAAGGAGCGAAGTTGAAGCGACAGGAGACATTGCAGAAACTGGCTCATAAGGCATATGACGAAATCATTGAAAATGCAAAAAATTCCAATCCGAATTCATATTCTATAAGCTATGCATATTATGATATTTCGGAAGATGGTGTAGATGAAATGTTTCTGTATACTCCTTGTGAGAGTAGTGGAGTAAAAATTGTTACATATAAAGATGGACAAGTTGAGGAAATTGGAACGATGATATGGGATTATCCTTATATGCGTTATTCTCCGGAAGCAAACATATTATTTGCGGATGCGGGAAGTTGTGGTTGTAGCAATAATGAGATTTTTCAATATAAAGATGGAAAAATAGAAAGTGTAGCAGACATACATGCAACGGATTACAAATATTTGAAAGATGAACTTCCAAAAGGAAAATTTAAAAAGAAGGATTTTATTTACCGTTATACGGAAACAGATAAAGAACCACAATATTTTACAATACAGGAATTTGAAGCAATGTTTCAGAAAAAGTATAAAGTGGCATATGATGATTTATGGGAACTTTATGAACCAATTGAATGGAATTATGAGAGTGCAGAATGGTAAAGAAAAGTGTTCTGTTCATGGTTTACGAAATTTATAAAGAATACATTTAGAAAGAGGAGATTATGATGAAAAAAACAAAAAAAACACTGTTATTGGCAATGCTACTATTAAGCATGAGTTTTTCAGCAATGCCAACTTATGTAGCGCCAGTGAAAGAAACAAAGGTGGAGGCAGAAACTACTGCAATACCAATTTCTAATGCAGATGAGTTGTACAATATCAATAATGACTTGGGTGGAAGTTATTATCTGACAGCGGATATTGATATGCAATCCTATGGAAGATGGGAGCCGATTGAAGATTTTTATGGAACTTTGGATGGAAATGGTCACGCCATTAAAAATCTAACAACCGTAACAGATAAAGATAATTCAGGCTTGTTTGGAAGTGTTGGAGGAAACGCAACAATAAAAAATTTGGCAATGGTAAATGCCAGTATAACGGGATACTATGCAGGAGGGATTGTAGGGCGAGTTGAAAAATATACTTATTCATCAGATAATGTATTGGCAGATGGCACCATAACAATAAAAAATTGCTATGTAAGTGGAGTGGTTATAGGAAAGGGTTATGACAGAGGAGGTATACTTGGAGGATATAGGTATTTTAATGGTGTTGTAAATATTTCAAACTGCTTTAATGAAAGTATTGAATGTCGAGGTGGCATTGTAGGTTCGGAAGAGGATGCAGGTAGTGATGCAATATTAACCATAGAAAACTGCTATAATGCAGCAGATTGTTATTTTGGTGGAATTGCAGAAAAATTAAGAGGAACGATAAGAAATTGTTATTCTACTGGAAACATTGTAAATAGTGAACATCCATCTTATATTCTAGGTGGGGTGGCAGAATATGCCTATGAAAATGCCTATCTGTTAAATTGTTATTACTTAAGAGATACCAAAAGGCAGATTAATTTAAATAATAAAGGTGTAGGGTACACAAATGCAGTTTCCGGTCAAACTGCCAATGCACTAAATAAAGACGCTATGAAAAAGCAAGAAAGCTTCAAAGATTGGGATTTTATCAATACATGGGAAATGGTTCCCGGTGTAAACGAAGGTATGCCAGTGTTACGTTCCTTGCGTCAATATTTTAAAGTATCAACTGTAAGTGCAGATAAAAGCGCTAATAAAGAGTATACCGAAGCATTTTCAGTAACATTAAATGCAGAAGAGGGAGTGGAAGTATACTATACAACTGATGGTACCAAACCAACGAAAACTTCAATGGTTTACACAGAGCCAATTGATATTAGCGAAAATACAACACTAAAATACATAACCACAAAAGAAGGTTACAAGGATAGTAGTGTGACAATAAAGAATTATAGGTTACGCACACCAAAAGCAACGGTAAATAAAAAAGGTGGCACCTATAAAAAGAAAGTTTCCGTTCGCTTAACCGCGCCTGAAGACACAACTATTTACTATACAACAAATGGGAAGATACCAACAAAAAAATCAAAAGTGTACAAAGGCAAACTAAAACTGAAAAAAACAACTACACTAAAGTTTATGACAATAAAAGAAGGCTGGAGTAGAAGTGAAGTGACAACAGTAAGATATGTGATTAAATAGTGAAGAAACAGGGGAAGAAAAACATGTTTTGTGGAAAATGTGGAAAAGAAATCTTAAAAGTAACTGCCTATTGCCCACAGTGTGGAAATAAATTGGATCAGGAAAGTACAAAAGAAAAAGCAACATTTACAGATAGTAAAAACACACAGCCCCCAAAAAGGAAAAACACAGCAGCCATGCAAAAGCTAAATTATAAAAAAATAGTAGTAGGTTTTGGTATATTGTTTGGAATGGTGGTCATTGGTGCAGGCGTTTTTAAGGTTGTAAATGTGCTTGGAACAAAGTCAGAACATATAGAAGTAGCAAATTTGCCGGAAGTGACAGAACAAACTACGAAAAAGAGAACGGCAGAGGATACAAAAGAACAGAAAACATGGGATTTATTTCAAAAAACGGAAAGTACTTTTGGACTTACAGAAGAAGAAAAAGCATGGGTTTTCGCTTCTCTAGAAAAAGTTTATAAAGGTACACATCAGGCGAAATGGGAAGAAGGCCTATTTTCCTTTCATGTATTAGGAAATGCACAAAAGCAGGAAAATAGGGTTTCGGTGGATGTAGTATGTTGTACACATCCCATTTATTTTAAACAGTATGTAACACAGGTGCAATATCTAAAGCTGGAATTTTCTGTAGAACAAGAACCGGAACTAAAAGAAATACAGGTTCGTGTATGTAATAGTGAAGGAAATTCATTTACAAAAGCAAAAGCCTCTAGCGTATGTGGAGAACAAAGAAATGCGGTTTCTGAAAATAAAGAGATTTGCTATTACAAGGCAGAAAATGTAGTGGATGAAGATGAAACAACCGCTTGGATTGAAGGGGATAAAAAAGGATATGGAAAAGGAGAATGGATTTCTCTGTCTGCTACAAAAAAGAAAAAAATATGTGGCATTGCCATAAGAAACGGGTACACCAAGTCAGATCGAACCATGGAGAGAAATGCACAGGTAAAAAAAGTAACAGTAACCTGTTCCGATGGAAGCAGTCAGGTCTATAAATTGCAGAAAAACACTTATGCTACAGGAGTAGAAAAGTGGTATTCGGATTGCATCCTTTTCGAACAGCCGGTTGATGCAAAAAAAATTACACTTACCATAGAATCTGTTTATAAAGGAAAACGTTTTTATGAGTATTGGGATGAAGGAAAGGAATATTATTCTCAAAACAGTATTGCATGTAAAGATACCTGTATTTCAGAAATTAAAGTGCTTACAATGCCGGAAGATGATTTGTATGAAGCAGAAGAAATAAAAGTGGTACAGGAAGAAGAAAATCATTATGATAGCTGGCAGCAGGCATATTTGCAAGCATTAGAACAACCCCAAAACGTGATGGCTCGATATAACGAAAATATGAAGTTGTATGTGGATGAGTATAAGTCACTTCAAGGAACACTTGATCAGCGTTATAACGAAGAAGGAATGCTACACTTGCCAAATAGTGGATTTTTAGAGGATATCAATGGAGATTCTGTGCCGGAATTGTTTTTGATTCATGCCACTGAGAGCCCGGAAGATAATGAAGGAATTTTTGCAGAATGTGTGGCGCATGTGTTTACATTTGATATGAAAGATAAATGTCGTTTATATTGTGGAAGTTTTGTTACAAGGTACGATGAAAATGAAGGAGAAGAAACATTTTTCTATAAGGACCAAAGAGATGATTCTTTAAGAGCATATTTATCTTACGGAGTAGGAGAAGCAGAAGGAACGCATTATTATTCTTTTTTTGGATTAAAAGAGAACAAGTTAGCATGGAACAAATTATTAGAATGGAAGCAAACTATAAAACGAGATAATTCCTCTATTACGATACGCTGTAGAAAGAAAGATTATTTAAGTATCACAAAAGAAGAATTTGAACAAGAATATGAAAATGACGCAAGGTATCTAACAAGAGTAGAACTGCTTACATTAGAAGAATTAGAAGAATGTGTGCAGTAGCAAAGGTACAAAAGGGAGAAAATGTAAAATGGTATGGAAAGAATTATTAGCATGGATTGATGAAAATGTAACAACAGAGGAAGAGATTCAAAGTATAGGAAAGGGAAATGGAATTTCAACAGAACCCTTAGCTCCTTCTTATAAAGCAACATTACGCTATACAAAGAATGGAATTGCATATTATGCAGCAAACGGAAGAAATGCAAAAACAATAGAATTAATCTGGAACAAATTGCAAGGGGCTGTTGTTGCCCCAAGTACACCAGTGGAGAAAAAGACACCATCTGAACAACCAATAACCAAAGAATGGTCAGTTGCACAGCCAACCAAGCAGGTTTCTCCATTTTCCGGTTTGCGCAATTCAAACCAGCAGTTTTTTTGCAACCACATAAGAGAATGTTATAGAGGTACGCCAAGAGAGTGTATGGATGCAATGGCATTATTCGAAAATAGATTGTATTATGTTGCAAGAGAACGCTTTGGAGATGGTTATAAATTATATACTTCTTTAGAGGATGGAACGGATGTTCGTTTGCTTAGAGAGTTAGGGGATAGAGACTGTGGAGTGTCTGTAAACAGTGAAGGAATCTTTTTGTTTCCATCCTTGCGTTATGGAAGGTACAAAGATGAGTTAAAAAAGAGTCAATATGGTGTTGTTACATGGATTGACTGGGATGGAACCACAAGAAATGAAATGAACATATTACAAGGATGTCTTGCAACATGGACAGATTTTGTAAAAATTGATGCGTATGTGTATGGACAAAGAGTGTATTACATATTAGAAGAGAATGCAGAACTATATAGAGAAAGGCAAGAACGATATTCTGCCTATTATGTTGATTTAATGAATAATACACGAACAACTATAATAAAAGGAAGAAAAGGTGGCAGAAAGTTAAGTAAATTATGTGGTACCTATAAGAAAGCAATGTTTTGTTCTTCTTATAAAGAAGATAGGTATTATAGTTCAGAAGATGTCTGGTATTATATGGATCTTTTCCATGATCAAATGATTAGTTTAGATGAACAAAGTTGTCATTGGGACAATCATGTGAGAAAGGAATATGGAGAAGCCTTAAATATTATGTATTTGAATCTGGAAAAAGATGTTATGTGGGTTTTAGAAGATAATACATTAATTCCATTGAGAATAGGAACAGACCGAAATGCAGTACTTCCAGGGATGCAGAAAATGGATTTGAAAGAAAATAGTTCTTATTTGGAAGATTCATACTTTGATGGAGAAAGACTTTTTGTAGCACCTTATTATTGGCAATTGTATAGCAAATATGGTAATAACGATTGGATTGACTGGACACAAGATACACATGGTCAATGCGAAAAGATGATTATATTAGGAAACTATTTGTATGTTGATATCAATGCAAGGGGAAGTTGCAATGGAAATTACAATGGATATGTAGATGGGCAATTTGAAGCATGTACTTATAAAATTGGACGTTGTGTACAAGAAAACATGTGGTTTCGACGTTGGTACTATTAATTTTGAGAATAACTGTCAAAAAGACTATCAATAAATGCTATTGATGAAAAATGTACTTTTCTGCACAGTTAGGATATATACAAGAAAGGATGAAATATTATGACAAAATTACAAGAACAGGTGAAGGAAATTCAAACATTACTTGGGAAATTAACAGAACAGCAAGTTTTAAATGCAAATGTGAAAGGATTAGGCATTGCAAAAACATTGCCAGACAGCTATGGAGAAAGAGTAAGTGTAAAAAGCAAAGGTGGAGCTTATTTTCAAGTTTGTGGTAGAAATGATAAGGATCATGGAGAGCGTGTATTGCGTTTGAAACAACAAATGTAATTGTTTAAGATCTTAATCATATCAGTAATTAAGGTAAAAAAAGTTTGTAATTTGCAAGAACCTGTTTAAATGTTGTATCTACTCAGGTTCTTGTATTTTATATCTAGTATCTTTTAAATATGAAAATTTATAGTAAGGAGAAAGAGAACATGTTTCACAAAAGAATTCGTAAACAAATGAAAAAAGCAGGAATTGCATGTGCAATGGCAACTGTATTAACTACAACTTCTGTATGTACGAATGGATTTAGTATAGCAGTACATGAGATGGCGAAGGTTGATGCAAAGACAATCACTACGGAAGATGGATTTGTGATTGAGGATGGGGTATTGATAGATTATACAGGAGATGCCATAGAGATTGTTGTTCCAGAAACAGTGAAAGAGCTCGGAGGAGCTTTTGAGGGTAATGATAATATAATTTCTGTAACAATTGGAGAAACAGTAAAAAAAATTGGAAGATCTGCATTTGAAGGCTGTAGTAATTTACGAACTATAAAAATGAAAAACGGAGTAGAAGCAATAGGAGCTAGAGCGTTTAAAAATTGCGAAAAATTAACTTATGTGAATATCCCAGAAACAGTAAAAGAATTAGGGAGAGATGATGTTGATCATGTACATGGCTATGTGTTTCAAGATTGTGATAATTTGGAATTTGTAAATATTCAGGGAAAAATTGCAAACATAGAAAAATATATGTTTAGTGGCTGTAAAAACTTAACAGATGTAAATATTCCAGAATCAGTAGTTAGCATAGATAAGGGAGCTTTTTATGGGTGTAGCTCGTTGTCCAATATAAACATACCAGATAATGTTAAATATATTAGAGAAAGTGCTTTTTATCTATGTGACAGCTTGACAAATATAATGCTTCCAAATAGTCTTGAGTCTATTGGCGAAAAAGCGTTTTGGGGAAGTGGTTTAGTAACAATAAAATTACCTTCAAATTTGAAAAAAATAGCAGATAGTGTGTTTGCTCACAGTGTGAAACTAGAAAATGTTGAATTTTCTGATAATTTTGGAGAAATTGAAATTGGGGGGAATCTGTTTTATGATACAACATGGTTAGAAAACAAGAAAAAAGAAAATCCATTGGTATGTGTAGATGGTGTAGTAATTGATGGATATGATTGTACAGGAGCGATTGAGATTCCTTCTACTGTAAAAAAAATTGCTACTTATAGCTTTTGTAATGCTGAAATTACTAGTGTAAAAATACCGGGAAGTGTGAAAGTAATTGGGGATTATGCATTTTCAGGATGTAGAAGTTTGACGAGTGTTGAGATACCAGAAGGGGTTGAAACAATTGGTTTTTGTACATTTAATGACTCCGGCTTATATGAAATTACAATTTCCAAAAGTGTAACGAGTATAGGTTCTCCGGTAAGTATAAACCCGTTAGGAGATACATATGGCATTCTAGGTACAAGACTTAATAGATTAATATTTATAAAAGGCTACGTTGGTACAGAAGCAGAAAGGGTAGCAAAAGAAATGAATATTAAATTTATAGCGTTAGAGCCTGTCCAAACCGCAATTCCGACGGTTAATCCTACAATAACTCCGACAGCTACAGTAACACCAACGGTACCTGTAAGTGCTACACCAACACTAGAAGTAACAACGCCAGCTAGCCAAACACCAAGCACAGAGCCAAGTCAAACGGCGCCAGTGAGTCAAACACCAAGTACAGAACCAAGTCCAACGATGCCAGTGAGCCAAACACCAAGCACAGAGCCAAGTCAAACGGCGCCAGCTAGCCAAACACCGAGCACAGAGCCAAGTCAAACGGCGCCAGCTAGCCAAACACCAAGCACAGAGCCAAGTCCAACAGTACCAGCTAGCCAAACGCCAAGCATGGAGCCAAGTCAGACAGTGCCAGCTAGCACAACGCCGGTTCCAACAACAAATACAGGAAGTGACATTCCAGGCACTGTGCCAAATCCATCGGAAGTGGTAACACCAACATCTGTGCCGGAAAATGAGACAACTCCAACGCCGATACCAACATCATCAATCGAGTTTGCAAAGAACAAATATACAATAGGCAAAAATGAAAAAGTAACAGTTAAACTAAGCAAAGGTGAAGCAGTAGCATTTTCATCAACAAATACAGAGATTGCAACTGTTAACCAAAATGGAGTCGTAACAGGCAAAAAGACTGGGACAATAGAAATCACAGCTTTTGATGGCAATGGAGCAAAAGTGGCTTGTACTGTAGTCGTAAAAAAAGCTCCAAAGTATGTAGAGGCAAGCTTTAGCAAAAAGACCGTAAAGCGTGGAAAAAAAGTAACTATAAAATGGAATTTTAGTTCTGGTGCTTACAGTAACAAAGTTACCTTTACTTCAAACAACAAAAAGGTTGCCAAAGTAAATGCAAAAGGTGTTATTACAGCAAAGAAAAAAGGAAAAGCAACCATTACAATAAAAACTTATAATGGAAAGAAAACAAAAGTAGTAATTATTGTAAAATAATAATTTTTTGAGAAAATTGAGATAGTGAAAATTTAATGAAATTGGTTCGTTGAAAGAATAAAAAGGAAGAAACACACCTTTATTGGGCGTTTCTTCCTTTTTTTACAATACAAAATCATCCATGTTTTTCCAAAGCCTTTTCCTCATGCTTAATTTCCCAATGTATCAAAAAGGTCAACAATCCTCGTAACAAAATAACAGCACCTAAAATGCCAAGCTCTTCCCAATCTCGGACAACAACCGTACGAAGAACCTCACTGCCCATTTTAAATTCAAGGGATATGGCAATTCCTTGTGCCAAATACAAACGAAGCTTAACATCACGACGAAACCATCTGACAAAACTTGTTATGCCAGTGGATATCAAAACAAAAATTCCGAATAATTCCAGCAAAATAGTACCAAGTTCAACAATATACATTAAAATTAATTCTATGTGGTGTAGTAAATTTGACATTTATATTCCTCCTTATAGATTCTAAGTTTAAATCAAGTGCAGACTTGCTATTTTCTTAACTTAAGTATAACACAGTTTGTTCTATAATCCCATCTTTTATTCTTGTTATGAATCAATTGTTGTGATAGTGTGCTTGACAGCTTTCCTTTGGAATTGTTATACTTGCAAAGTCAGAATACATGGTTTCAGGTGCGAAGGATTATAATTGTATATAAATGGATACCTCCAAAGCAGAATGAGATAGCTTGCTCTGGAGGTATTTTTACTTTATAGGATTAGGGTGTCAAAAGCTTGTATTTTTTTTAGCACTTGTCAAATTGCACAATTTAAGGCTACGATTTGTAGACGGTGTCCGTGTCAGCCAAGCACCACAGACACGTCGATTTCGCCCATTTTGCT
>JAFQAU010000220.1 GCA_017399885.1 Lachnospiraceae bacterium | reverse complement strand
AGCTACAGTTTAAAAAAGTATCTGACATCTGTTTTTCATTTCTTATCATTCGTTTAACCTTCCTTACCAAATAATACTCTCGCAAACTCTTTATAATGCATATAGTTCGGAATACTTCTTCTTAAAGTGTCGAATCAATGGCTCTGCACTCACTTCCTTACCACAGACATCCTCGATTAGCTTTCCTGGTGTTCTTGTATTGCCATATTGATGAATCTGCTCACCAAGCCATTTGGTAATCTCAGCAATACGCCCTTCTTTTAAAATATCATCCACATTTCCTAATTGTTCCTGTAACGCATCCAGATACATGCCATCATATATACTTCCTAATAAATATGACGGAAAATATCCAAAGGAACCACCTGACCAATGGGTATCCTGTAAAATTCCCTGTGCATCATTTCCTGGGATAATCTGTAAATACTCCTGCATTTTTTCATTCCATAATGCCGGTAACTCCTCTACACTTACTCCA
The DNA here is from genome assembly GCA_017399885.1 of Lachnospiraceae bacterium. GTDB lineage: Bacteria > Bacillota > Clostridia > Lachnospirales > Lachnospiraceae > CAG-411. The sequence continues at coordinate 5,465 of JAFQAU010000220.1, read as the reverse complement.
TCACGGAAAATTGCTTTTTCCAACTCATAGCGAAGAATAATGTGCATACAATACGTAAGTTCATCCGCATCTATACGAATAAAACTATTACGCACATGATTAATTTCCTGATAGAACTCTTCCAGTGATATCTTCTGAAACTGTGGAAGCAAAGTTCCAAGCTTTTCATAAATCGGCATCCAAAAGTTCTTATTTCTTCCTAATATATTTTCATAGAATCTTGACTGACTCTCATGAATTCCCATATTACTACAGCTTCCTGCAACCGTTCCATCAAAGTCCGGATTTACCTGCTGTTCAAAAATCGCATGTCCACCTTCATGAATGGCAGAAAACATAGCGCTAATTGCATCATGCTCATGAAAATGATTCGTCACACGAACATCCTTTGATGAGAAATTCATCGTAAACGGATGCTCGGTTTCTCCAACCGTTCCCTTATTCCAATCAAATCCAATATAATCTAATAAAAGCTTCTGCACTTTTTTCTGTGCTTCTATATCATAATGTCCTGCAAATTTGCTATCATCTGGCTGCTTTGCTGCTAAAATCTGCTTTACCAATGGAATCAGTTCTTTTTTCAGTTCTGTAAATAATCTGTCCATCGTATCTGAGTTCATGCCCTCTTCATACTGATCTAGTAACACATTATAAACTTCCTTACCTGGGTCAGTATATGCTGCCATCTCACGAGTCTTTGTAATCATCTTCTCTAAATGTGGCGCAAAAATACTGTAATCACTGGCATTCTTAGCTTCCTTCCATGCATTCTCCGACTCCGCACGTGCCATAACATAGCTTTCATAGAACTCAGCAGGAATACGCTTATTCTTATCAAAATCACGTTTCATACGTGTTACAATAAACTGCCACTTGCTATCCAGTGCGTCAAATTCCTGTGGCTTTGCTAATTTCTCAAGCATAGCTCCAAGCTCCTCTGATGTTGACATCTTAAACTGCTCTGTTGAGAAAAAAGTAAGTGCCTCTGCGTGACCTTCGAAGCCAAGCTTTGGTGTATTCGTCTCCATATCCCAGAACAACAGCTCCATGACATGATTATATTGATCCATTCGCTTTAAATACGATTTCAAATTCTCTAATGTCTGACTCATCATAATTTCCTTTCCTTATATAACATAAAGGTAACTTTTTCGTTCCTTTTATTGTTGTATTTTTTCATACTATAGCAACAGTATATATTTTTTCTATACAAAAGACAAGTATGGGACATTTCTTAATATAATTAAAAACAAACCCTCTATGCTTTTATATTTGCCTAGAGGGTTTATTTATGCTTCTTAACTACAAATATCATTTCATGATATCTTATTAGGATTAGTAAAAGTTTTTTCAATAGCTTTATTTCTGTATTTTTCTACTACATTTTCTCTCTATCAGTCACATTAATTACATTTTCTAACTCATACAACAATTCTATAAATAGCTCATCTGTCATATTTCTCGTGTAAACTTCAAAATCAACCACACCTTTGTACCTACATAATCTAATTCCATCTTCAACTGATGATCGATAACTATTTTGGATTACATACGTTGTTCCATTTATATCAACTTCTCTCTCATCACTTCCACGTTGTTTCAATCCACTTAACCCAAATCCAGCAGATGAAACCTCATTCATACTAACAGAAAACACATTTTCACCCATGGTGTATTTAAAATGGACGCTTGGTGTATAGTCTGTTTCCTTAACATATTCTCCACGTAGCTCTGATATATTCGTTTTATCCATAAATACATAAGTGGACATTCCCATATTAAATGAATCAAATTCAGTTCTTTCCGAAATTTCACTCTCTTTTAAAGAAATACATTTATTATCTTCTTCTGAATATTTTCCATAGTCAAATCCAAAATGATCAACCTCTCCATCTTCAGGACCGCTAACATAAATTGAATATTCATCCGTTCTAAAATAAATACTAGTAAACTCCTCATACTCATCTATTTGAGTTATATTCTGTTCTCCAAAAAAATCTTTAATCTTACTCATATCAGGAATATTCGGTATTACCTGCTTTATTTGCCCTCCCATTGCACTAATACTCTCTACTACACACTCCTCTGGTTTACATGCCTGCTTTTTATAGTTATTTGCAGTAGAAAAATAACCAATATCCCTTAATGTAATATATACATTACCATCTGGCACTGCACATACATATGGTACTACCTCTGATGGCCAAGACCACCCAACATTTTCTAATTCAGCAATAGAATCACCTACATGATACTCTGTATCTTTCAATACGAAGGTCTTATCCCATTCCTGTATCTCATCTACATAATTCTCATCAATTACTTCTTGACTTTCATTCTGCACATTCATATCCTTTTGCTCTATAAACGTCCCCTCATCTTCTTTTTTCCCTTCACAACCTGTCAACACTAAGCATAACACCATCAATAAGGTCACTAATTTTTTCATATTTTCTTCTCCCTACTCTTATCTCCCAAAAGCATTTTATGTTCCTCCGAACATTTTTGAAGTATTCACTCTCCACTAATCCGCACCTGATATTAGCACAAATCCCTCTCATTTTCAATTACAATTGTCATTCAAAAAATTTTGTTTGCACAAAAAAACTGGAGCATCTATAAATAATATTGATAGATACTCCAGCACTTTTATTGCATAATATTTAATAATTTTTACTATCCGGCATCTCTACCGTTACTAGTAATTTTCATTTCTCACTTCAAAGTAGCTCTGTGGATGATTACATACAGGGCAAACCTCAGGTGCCTTAAGTCCTACCACTACATGACCGCAGTTACGGCATTCCCACATCGTTACACCACTCTTTTCAAACACCTGCATAACCTCTACGTTATGAAGTAATGCGCGATATCTTTCTTCATGGAGCTTCTCAATTGCAGCAACACCTCTAAACTTTGCTGCTAGCTCTGGAAATCCTTCTTCCTCAGCATCCTGTGCCATACGTTCATACATATCAGTCCACTCTGCATTCTCTCCCTCTGCTGCATGAAGAAGATTCTCTGCTGTATCTCCTAACTCACCTAATGCCTTAAACCACATCTTAGCATGTTCTTTCTCATTCTCTGCTGTCTTTAAAAATAAAGCTGCAATCTGCTCATAGCCTGCTTTCTTCGCTACAGAAGCAAAATAAGTATATTTATTTCTTGCCTGGGATTCTCCTGCAAAAGCTTCCCAAAGATTCTTCTCTGTTTTTGTACCTGCATACGGATTCTTTTTTGACTGACTCATTTTATTTCTCCTTTCAATTATCACACATTAATAATAGGAATTGTTACTATTTTATTATAACAAAAATTTTACTTTTGGCAAGATTTTTTTTATATTTTACATAAAATTGAGAATTAGAACAGTACTAACGGGCAAAAAAGAGTGGGAAACCTATATTTCAAGGTTTCCCACTCTTTTTTAACGAATGCGGGTAATAGGAGTTGAACCTTATTCACACTCCGCAATCCCAGTAAAATCAATTATTCTTCAACAATTAAATTAACATAAAACGATTGCATGCTTGACCTCGCTCTGCTTCAATTACCTTGGCAGTACCACAGCGGCAGACGGTTGCCTTTGCTAGAATATATATTCCAAGAGCTTCCATGAAAGGAGGTTTCTGTATGGAAAATATACTAGGAGAAGGCTTTGTGTTCGTGAAATGATCGGGCATACGGACGAGCGCACCACCTATGGTAATTACTGTTTCAATCGTAAGCCCCAAGATAAGACTGCTATGGATATGGAAAATGCTTTAGTATGCAATGAAACTTAGTTGTTCTCAACTGTTCTCAAAAATTGAACTGTTTCGAGGACATAAAAAAAGATGGGAAACCCTGTATTTTCAAGGTCTCCCACCCTTTTTTAACGAATGCGGGTGACAGGAGTTGAACCTGCACGGTCGCCCGCCAGAACCTAAATCAAAGGCTCACTTATTTTATAGTAGTTTTTATTCCATTTATTATCAAGTATTCCACATTTATTCCATATATTTCTATATTTTCCATAGTTTTTCTTTCTATCAGCAGTCAAAATAGCAGACAGCAGAGCAGTTTTCCACTTTTCAGCGGCTACCACTTTCTTCTTTATAATATTATCTACTATCAAAAACCACAAGCCAAATTCTACAATGACCTGTGGTTTTTGATAATATGTTTATTTCTTTTTCTTAAATATATATCTGCTTTCTTCGTACTTATCATCTTCCTTGATAAGCTCAATCAATTCATCAAGGTCACGTTTATCTTTTATATCAATATAGTATCTGTGACTGTGCCTTGTAGTATCATTTCCGTACTCAATGTTCTTTAACTTCTCATTGAATATTTCTGCAAGGTGGTCTAACGTATATCCATCTATTCTAGCCATTTCTTTAGTGTACCCCTTTACTATTCTGATAATATCATTTCCTATCGTAGTGTTCTTTGCATTAGTTCTTTGCACCCACTCTCTTCCATGCTTATCATAAACTGCATAATGATATGCCGATAACATAATAGGAAGACTGCACTCCTCTTCTTGATTATATACCTGCACCTTATTATCCAGTAGTACGCATTTCCATTTTTCAGGCACTCTTATAATTTCCTCCTCAACTTTAATTTGGGGCTTGATTGCTAATATTGCTGCATTAGTTCCTTTTACCCAGAAATATTTGTTGTCATCTCTGCATTGTGCCACAAATTGCAAGTCCTCATGCTCCCATAGTTCTTTTTGTTCACATTCAATCAAGTTACGTTCTTTAAAATTTTGTTTAATTTCTATCATTTGTTTTCCTCCTATTAAATAAAAATGTTATTATTTAAAATTTAAAAAATAAATTTATACTCACCCTTATTTTTAACGTCAAAAAAGGCGTAACTTTTACATTTTTTATTTACAGTTCGGAACGTCATTACCATTAACACAATTATTCATTCACAGAAAAATGTAGCAATCAGCATAATCTATTTTTTGTCAACCCCACCACTTTTTAAATGTATTTCCGTTTCTGTCAAAAAATATTTTTATATTCTTATACACATATCTCTTTCTCATTTTTTATTTTTTTGCTTCAAAAATGCCATCAAAATTACCGCAAACACTATAGAAATATCTACTCTTACTACATTTCAAAAATTATTCAAGAATAAATATGACAAGTAATTTGTCAAATATGAATTTTGGTTCTTAACACTTTGACATCAAGGTCAACACTTTTACTCCAGGTAATCCATGCACATAATGCAATTTTCATTTTCAAACATATTTACCCCATGTACATAAAAACTGAATAAACCTAAAACTAAAATAAAAAACACATGTCACTATCTGAATTAAATGCATTCAGACAACTGACATGTATTTTTCGTTTTCTCACATCTTCATATCCTGTATTAGATTTTTACCTACTAATTTCAAAAGTGCACTTGGCATTCCTCTGCCAAAAATCACAATCTTATTCTGGATACTGGCT
>JAFQAU010000219.1 GCA_017399885.1 Lachnospiraceae bacterium | reverse complement strand
TATGAATGCATAATTAAGGATTAAAAAGAGAAAAACTTTATAGCGTATAAAAAATAACCACACCGACTAATTTAGTTTAGTACAAAGTGGTTATTTTTGTGGTTAAGATTTATAAAAATGCTACTTTTTCAGCGGCCTCGACAAGTCTGCGGACCGATATATTATCAAAATCGGTAGCAGTATTTATAATACTTTTGATTTATTAAAGTGTTATAATTTATTCGCGTACTTGCCACACGTTCGCAAGGTCAAATGGTTATTGACTCTCTCAAAAATGTATACACTTTCCTTTTTTAGGTTATCAGTGTTATGCACATATGTATTTAGTGTGGTTTCAATATTGGTATGTGCAAAACGTTCTTGTACATCTTTTACATTTGCTCTTTTGATAAGACGATTTTATGTTTTTGAGGGATAATCAGGACATTATTTTCTGTTGCATAAATGAACAATACAATATAATGTAAAAGTATTAAAACCAATAGATGAATTATGGTATAATTTGTATTATAACAAAGATATGAAAAACTATTTGTCTGGAGAAGATATGCAACATCAGTTTTTTGAAGACCTGAGAAAGGATGGATATGTTTAATTTGAGGCACTCAACCGAGTGTCATTTTTAGTACAAAAATTAAATAACAAAGCACATACCAAATCTATAAGTGAAAGAAGCCTTTGGAAGGTGAGGTGGAGTAGCTTGCTGGTATGTGCTTTTTCTATAAAGAAAGGATGATGGTAAAAATGATGGTAAGCGATTCAAGACAAGGCGTATCGTATTCTATAGAATTTTGCTTTGTTCAAAAATTCCAAAAATAATGCAGAGGGTTATCCTAAGTATAAAAAATTGATTAGAGCAGGTGCTGTGAAAACTTATTTAGAGCGTTGGGGGATTGAAACAATTTAGAGCATGTGAAAAAAGATGTTATCTTCTGTCAGATAGCTAAAAAAATAAATTGTCCGATATAAATAAGGAAAATAAAAGAAAGCTGAGAGGGAAAAATGATTAGAACAAATAAGCAAAAATTAAAAATGGAAAAGAGGAAGCGAACAATTTTTCTGACAATGTCTATTGTAATTTTGACCATGTTCCACATGGCAACAGTTGTAAAGGCAGCATATCAGAAAGCAGAAAATAAAGTAGAACTGTCTTCCATGTCTGTTTATAAAGATATGGATATTTCATTTCTAAAGGATTTTCCATTCGGAACACAAAGTGGAAAAGAAGCAACGGTACAATTTAGTACAGCACAGGAAATGATAGATTCTAATAGTAAAAAGCTGACAGAAGGAAAACTGGTACAGACACAGGGGTTTTATACCGAAGGGGATGGTGGTGCAGGAGTTTATCTTCTTTGTGAAAAAGATCCAGATTCTGCAATTACACTTTCCAATGGATTGTATGCCCAGTTAATACCCGATATAAAAACAATTGATGGAAAAAAATGGGCAGTTATTAATATTCTCCAGCTTGGTGCCAAAGGGGATGGAAAACATGCAGCTCAGGTAGCAATCAATTGGGCAATTGCACGTGGTGGAGCTATGGTAAAGGAGGGAGAAGTATTTCGTTCCCTTGTGTATATTCCAAAAGGCCAGTATCGTTGCGACAATGAAATTCAGTGTAATGTGCAAAAGGTAAATGTAGTAGGAGAGGGAGAACAATCTGTTCTTTTTACGGATAATAATTATCGTAAGGATTTAGGTTATGCAGAATTTTTCTTTCAGGCATGGAATGCCGAGCAGTTGTATCTTGGCGATTTTCGCATAGAAGCAAGAGAAGTGGATTATCGCAAATATATGCGCCAGGCGGCATTTATTTATTGCAGTGATGTGTATTTATATCAAGTGGATATGATTGTGCCACAGGAAGCGATATCCGGATTTTATTTTGAGGATAGGCAGTATACCAATCTGACATTCTATTCAGGTAATAAAAATATGACAGCAGATAGTTGTTATTTGTCGCAGATGAGTGGTAGTTATCGGGGCGCAAATATAGGTATTATGGACATTTATAGTACAGGGGAAGAAAATATTACAGTTATGAACTGTGAGCTTCACGATAATGCCAGAGATGAGCAGATAGGTATGTTTTCAGGCTTGAATCGGGAAAAAACCTATATTAAAAATATAGAATTTATCAATAACACTATGTATACATATCAGCCACCGAATCTGGAAGCTTCCGGTGGATGGCGTACCATGTGTTTTACTGTTGCTTATAACGAATCTACTAACATGGATAACATAAGAATTGCGGGAAATCATTTTATTAGCGAAGTGGATTCAAAGTTTATGACTTTTGGAAATGTAACCAATTGTGTAGTGGAAAATAATATCATTGAAATGTTGGCAACCAACGGAAATTTTGGTTATGGATTTGAGTCTGGAAACAGCGATGCAAAAAATGTAAAAATCCGCAATAATGAGATTTATTTATCGACCAAAAAAGGCGAGACCGGCGGAAAAACCATGTTAAGTGGGCCGGCTACTTTTACAGGAAATAAAATTGTATCAGATGCAGTGTTAAGTGTAGGTTATGATCGAGGAATTTTTAATAATAATACAGTGCTTTCCATTGGAAAGCTTGCTGAATTTGCAAAAAATGTAACAGAAATAAACAATAACTACATAACCGCCTATGGTCCTATGGGAAATCTTTTGGCATTAGCCGGAAGCTTTACAAGAGAAGAAGGAACGATAAATATAAAGAAGAATAGTATTGTAAATTATCAAAGGGAATGTAAGCGAAAAGGGGTATGGGATAGTTTAAACGCCATAAATGGAGGATTCGTGAAAAACATATATTTTACGGACAATATATATTTGGCTCCGAACAAAAAATATTGGGATGATGCAGACAGAAATCAAATGGTAAATACCTTTTATTTGCGTGGTTATGGAAGCAATATAAGCAGTGCGATTTATATTAAGAACAATACTTTGCAAGGCGTAAAAGATTTTGTGGCATATGATGCAGGAGATACTGCTTCTTACGTAAAGTATGAGGGAAATACTATAAAAGATTATACTTATGAAGAAAATATTCCCATTTGCACCGAGATTGCCATTACCCAGGATGATATCCCAAAGACTGATATTTTTACGACTTCAAATAAAGTTTCGTTGGGAACTTTGGTAAAAGCTGGATTAGAAGCAGAAGATGGAACATTTACAGAGGTTAGAAAAGTAACCGATAAGGAAATTGTATGGGTAGTTTCTAGTGATGGAATGGCAAGTGTGGATAAGGGCGTTGTGAAACGCAAGAATTATGGATCTGTTACCGTTTATGCATTGCCAACAGATGGGAGTGGTGTTTATGGAAAATGTGTCATTCATTTTAGCAAAAAAATAGCAGCGGCTGTAACAGTAGAAAAAGACAAGCTTACTATGCAGCCGGGATATGTGCATGATGTGGTATATGAAGTAATACCAGATAGTGCGTCTGGAACCTTGCAATGGTCTTCATCAAACCCACAGGTAGTAGAGGTTACTTATGGCGGAACGATAAAGGCAATTTCTACTGGAACAGCTAAGATTACCTGTTCTACTTTAGATGGCAGTAATCTTTCACGAACGATTGAAGTCACCGTAGAACCATTAACCGTAAAGAAAATCAATTTGGATAAAAGCTATTATGAATTTGATGTGGCATCTGGTACAGTGCAGCTAAAGGTGGCAGGTTATGTTCCATCGGATGCAACAAATTTATCAGTGGGAAAATGGATGAGTACCAACGATTCCGTAGCAACGGTAGATCAGAATGGACTTGTGACAGTACAGGGGCAAGGTGTGGCAGAAATCCGTGCGTATACTACAGATGGTTTATATTATGGCACTTGTAGCATATATGTTAAGCCGGAAAAAATAAAAGATGTTTCTGTATCCTATGGCAATACATGGGCTAAATTTACTTGGGAAGAACAGAAAAATGTGTATGGTTACTATATTTATCGATATAATTTGGAAAAGGGAGAATGGGAAAATATAGCAACCACTACGGAAAATCATTACCAAGTATGGAACCTTACGGCTGATGCAGATTATCAATATAAAGTAACCAGTTATATTGCAAGATGGGATAGTAACGGACAAAGACACACGTATGAGAATTTATCCGATACGGTAGAATTTCATACAGATGACAAGGAATATATCAAAAAACTTTCAAAAGTACCGGAAGCAATAGGGATTGATTTAGGAAGTTCAAAGGATGTTACTTTTTATTATAAAAAGGAGGACTTAACCATCTCATCAGAAGATGAAACCATTCTTTCCGTAGCATACCGTCCCGGTTCGGAAGGATTGTGGAATATAGAAGAACGACTTCAAGGATTGAATAAAGGAAAAACCAATCTGATTATAAAAGCAAACGATGGTGGAGGGGTTGAAACAAAAATACCGGTATTGGTAAGGGAATATGATTCTATTGGAGATGATTTTGAACTTATAGCTGATGTGCAGGCTTTAAAATTAAAATGGAAAGTGACAGATACAGAAAGTATTACAGGTTTTTCTTTACATATCTGGCCAGATGATACGATTTACATACCAATGAAGGACATCCATGTAGAAACAGAAACAGACGGTACCAAGTATTGTACATATTTATATGAAGGCCTAAAAGAACAAAAGGAGTACCGAATTCAAGTTGCTCCTTATGTGGAGCAGGATGGATACAAATTCGAGGGGCCGGTTAGTACACAAAAACGAGCTACTACTCTGGCATATACAGAGGAGGATGGCAATGGTGAAAATACGGAGGATAAGAAAGCAGATAATATAAGAGTATTTGAAGCGGGCAAAGTAAAATCCTTTGCTTTAGCCAAAAACAATACAGATAAGATTTTTGAGTTTCCCCATTTTTTCAGAGCTATGAATCTGTTCTAAATAAAAAAATGCAAAAACACTGCACCAATGTTATAATTAAATCACCACAAAATAACCAAACAAAGGAGTGTTTTTGCATGATTAATTATAACAGATTAG
>JAFQAU010000218.1 GCA_017399885.1 Lachnospiraceae bacterium | reverse complement strand
CGACGGAGCAAAATGGGCGAAATCGACGTGTCTGTGGTGCTTGGCTGACACGGACACCGTCTACAAATCGTAGCCTTAAATTGTGCAATTTGACAAGTGCTAAAAAAAATACAAGCTTTTGACACCCTAATCCTATAAAGGAAAAAAAGCGATACAGAGCCTCTCTTTTGCTCTGTATCGCATTTTATAAACATAAAAACCTCTAACTTTGATTCCACTATTTCAGCTGAAAGCTGGCAATTATATTCTCTGTATCAGCTATCAAAGAAAAATACTGCTTATTTGCTTTTTTAGACAAGCCTGCTGACTGCACATCCGTAGGATAAGTTGCTACATAGGTGACATCTCCATTGGTTGCTATTACAGAATAGCTTGGAATTTCCTCATAATCTGTAGTTATAAACTCTGAGATAGAAAACAACCATCCCATCTCCTCATCTTCCTTTTGACACTGCTTAGAATAGAAGGCTACATATGCCTCGTCGTTTTCTATCCCTTCTATTGCAATATAGGCATTCTTCCAACTTAACGGAAGCTGTACGGAAAAAGTATCTGTCTCATAAAGAATACTTACCTGCTTTGTTTTGCACTTTTTTACCGTGCTCCATGCACCATACTTTCTTCCATCCACACCTTCATTGTAAGCTCTTACCTTCACATAGTAGCTTTTTCCTTTTTTTAGCCCTGATAATACTACAGAAGTACCATCAAAAGTCTTAGATTTTTTATTTTTAAAGCTTTTCTTGGTGGCATAAACAACTTGGTAACCTACGGCATTTTTCGCTTCCTTTCGTATGGTTACCGTTAATTTCTTTCCATTGCTATTTTGAATATTTTTAATTGCTACTTTACCAGGTTTCTCAACAGGTTTTGCAGTAATCGCCGGCTCTGTTGCAATAGTTGGATCTGTTGTGTCGGTTGGATCCAAGGTTGGTACGGGTTCCTTGGTTCTTTCCGGTGCAACGGTGTTATTTGGATTCACTGTAGACTCTACTTCTACACCATCCCATGTAACCCTTCCTGCATAACTCCAAACCGTAGTCTTAGAAAGATCTAAATGAAGAACCGGACGCACACATGCTACTTCATTTTGTTTCAATAACAATACCCCCTCAATCTGAGGGTTAGAAACTATATTTCCACCGCCCCAGGTTCCAACAAAGCTTGGATACCCCTTCTTCAATCCTCCACTACGAAGCCAGTAGGAATTGCTATATCCCGACTCTGAGGAGATACTACCTCCACTTTCTGTAATAAAATCTGTGTTAGATGCACATCTTCCTTCATTATCTTCCGGATCTTCCATAAATCCATATGCTTCATTTCTTGCCTCTTCAATAGATAATACATATACCTTATCTTGCGTATCCTCTCCACTTGGAATCTCAGACCATGGATTGACACTTTGGTTATTTACTGTTGTAGTAATAATCGCCTCTTGTTCTTCTTTCGAAAATGCCACGTTTAAAAAGCTCTTATCATCGGATGCATCATTTAACCAAGCTCGAAGATGGCTATTTTGCCATTCAACAGAATTAAGGGTTTCCTCATAAGAAATACTGCTGTAGCAAGCCTGATCTAAATTTTTATCTGCAACCAAAAAAGCATCTGTTCCATTTACCTCTAGTATACGCCACTTAATGGGCTCATAGCTATAACAAATGCCATCTTTTTTTAGCAAATATTTCTTCCCATCTTCCCCAACAAAGGCCTGGTCCGTATCCTTAACAGTAGGCATATTAGCTACTTCACATTTACTCTGCCAATACCCCCCAAAGTAAACACAATCCCATACAGGAGCGTTTGTCTCACTCCATATTGGATTCAACAACTGCTGTGGCGTATCCTGTGCACGTAGTTCATGATTTTTGTCTCCAGCCCCCATTACCATTAGCAAACTCATTCCAACTGCAATTAATTTTTTCTTCATAAAAATACCCCCTATTATTATGAATATCAATCAGTTCCTTATAATTAAACCACTTCATCCTATTTTTTAAATTTTACTTTGGAACTTAATCCTTTTTCCTTGAATATTTTTTGATAACTTTTTAATTTCTTTGCTGGCACTTTTACTATCAACGCTGCATTTGTCTTTTTAAATGCATTTTTCCCAATATTTTCCTTTTTCAACTTTGTTGATTTAATGGTTAATTTCTTTAATCCTTTACATCCAAAAAATGCCTTTGCTCCAATTTTTTTTACGTTTTTTCCAATGGTCACATATTTTATTTTATCACAATTTAAAAATGCTTTGGATGAAATAGATGCAACCTTATACTGTATGCCATCAATACTTACTTTGTCTGGAATCACCACTGTTTTTGCTTTTGTTTTTGTAGATTTTATATATTCTACGGTTGCATCTTTTTTTCCTGCCTTTGTTACTTTATATTTGATTTTTGTTTTTTTATCCGTTAGCACAGTTCCTTTTTCCGGTAATTGCAAGGTTGGAAGTATCTCTATGTGTTGTTGCCCACAAATGGTACAATGGTATGTTTTTTCACCCTTTTGCATAACCGTAGGATACTTGGTTATTTCTCCTAAATCCCAAATGTGGCTATGATCCGGTACTGGAGTTCCAATTATATCCGGTGTACTTGATATTTCTGGTACTATGGTGGTATCTGGTGTGATACTGGTTCCAGGCATCATGGTTATACTTGGTACTTCTGTAATCGTTGGCTGACTGCTTGTCTCTGGCTTCATGGTTGTATCTGGTGCTCCTGTAATCGCCGGCTGGTTGCTTGTATCAGGTTTCATGGATATACTTGGTGTTTCTGTAATCGTTGGCTGATTACTTGTTCCCGGTATAACTGGTATACCCGGCTCTTCGGTAATCGTTGGCGAATTACTTGTTCCCGGTATAACCGGTATACCCGGCTCTTCGGTAATCGTTGGCTGATTACTTGTTCCCGGTATAACCGGTGCTTGGGTAATCATTGGCTGATTACTTGTTCCCGGTATAACCGGTGCTTGGGTAATCATTGGCTGATTGCTTATTCCCGGATTTACCGGTATGCCTGGTGTTTCCGTAATCATTGGCTGATTACTTATCCCTGGCTTCACCGTTATAGTTGGCGACAAGGTTTCTGTTGGTTTTGCTAAAATTCCATTTTCAGAATCGTAGAAATAAATCGGCATTTCTGCTTTTACTATTTCTTTTAATGCTTTGATATCTGCCACTGTGGTGTTTTCATCCAGTTCCTGATACGCAGAAAGAAATAAAAATGTATATTCTCCCGTTTTTGCCTGAAAATCCTCTCCTGTATAAAAATAGTATTGGTTTGGTGTACTCTCTAATGTGACAAATTGAATTGTATTTCCCCAATCCAGTGCTTCTAAACTTTCATCACTATTCCAATATACACTTTTTACCCCAATAATGATATCACTATAATATAAGCCATAATCCTCTACTGAGGAAAAACTCACAGTGTTTCCCGCTGTATCCTTCCAATATACAGAACAATATGGTGCCTGCTCAGCAGGACTCAATCCATTTCCTTTTATTTTGCTAATGTCCACCTGTGTAGGTGCAGAAATAATATCAATACTTCCAATCTCCAATGCATGTTCTTCACCACTTGCTTCATAAACCGTCCAGCCGTCTATTTTGTATTGTAAACTATATGAGGTGCTCTTGCTATCCGGTAATACAAATCCCTTTGCCCCCTCTTTTACTGTGGTTGTCTTAATATACTGTTTTCCAGCTATATATTCCCCTGGAAAGCTTCTATTTTCTGTGTGAAAAATAGTGGTGTTATCTACAATGCCATTGATACTCACGACGCCTTCTTTATTTAACACAAGGGTACCTCTTGTATCCGTTTGTCCCCCTGATTGGTAGGTACCACCTGTAAAATTTCCATTTATGGTACAAGTAGTTAAAGTATTTAAGTCCAAACAGGCTTGGGTTTGTAATATAACATTTTCCAGACCTCCATGTTGCAATTCCAAATAAGCCCCGTCCTCTAATACAAGATTTTCCACTCCATTTAAATGGGCTCGATATAAGGAAGTCTGCTGTATTTGCATTGTGGTGTTTGCGTTTCCAGAAACCTTTAAATCACTAATATTTCCTGAACCACCAATTAAAATTTCCCCATCACTATTCTTATCCGTAAAAACGCCTTCCCTTACAACGACCTGAGGGGAAAGGGTTAGCTTTGCAGAGCCTTTATAAGGAATCTTATTGTCATCTTCTGCTTCATGACTCATATAAACTGCCTTGAACATAGTCTTGGAATTTCCATTCTTTACGGTTAACTGGGCATAGCTCCCTATGGAAGTATTCTCAAATCCTCCTGCATATACACTAGGCAACAGTTCCTCCTCTGTTCCACCCAAGCCCCCAAGAGATCCTCCACTACCTGCCAAATAGGTTGCTACGTTATCCAAAGTCAAACTATATCCTGCTAGAAAAATTTCCCTATGAGGTACACTTCCTAATGCGTCACTGGAAGAAAATAAAATCTCCAAATTCTTTATTGTCACGTTGTCACCCGTCAATTGAATCGGACAGCGACAATCTAAGGTGGCATTTGAGCCACCTTCAATGGTAACTCCCGCCGGAATTTCTACAGGATACATCTTTCCACTACCACTGTCTGCCTGATCTCCAATGGTAAGGTTTCCATTTACCAGAATATGAGGCTTATTCTGTGATAACGCTGTCAAAAATTCCTCAGGAGTAGAAACACTTACAACCTCTTCCTGTCCCACATCAGCTGATATCCTTTTCTTCCAAACCATTCCCTCCATTGTAGCCACAGACTGTGCCAACATAACCACTATAAGTACCCCTGCAAGCTTACGAAAATATTTTTTTCCCATAAACAACCCCTCCTATGTAATAAAAATCACGTATCCAGATAACAATTTAATGTATCATAATGAGGCATTTCATCAAGCTTTTGATTTCCAAACATAATACTCAGTGTAGCAATGCAGATTTCCTAAATCCATTCTCTAAGTGAATGAAAAAATGATTGGTAACCATCATGAAATCAACAATTCCACGGTCATGTTTCTTACGTTTGCGTTTTTCTCTTTTTCTCATCTGCAAAACATCCTGTGCGAAAAATTTGTTACTTATATTTTATCACACAGAAGACTATTTTGCATGAAATCCAAATAATTTATTGCGAAAAGTTTTTATTCCTCACCGCTGTACTTCTTTAAATGTAAATTCGTAACAGTTCAAAAAACGACCTTTCTAAGTCTTCTAAAACAACTAACTTAGTAAGGTCGTTTTTTCTTTAAAATCTTCTCTTAATTCCCTTCTTTTATCTCAATTTTCTCTACCTTCGGTAAACTAAGCACTGATTTAAACAAATCCCCATCAATTTCTACATAAAACTGTCCGCCCTGCAACTCTGCAAGACTTTGGGCAATATTCAATCCCAGTCCGCTGCCTTCCGTATTTCTAGAACGTTCACCACGGGTAAATCGTTCCATCAGTTCCTCTGCACTAATGTTTAATTCACAACCGGAAATATTTTTTACTGTAACTTCTATTTCTTTCTCCATTTCCTTTACTTCCACATATACACGACTACCTTCCAAAGCATATTTTGCAACATTGGTAAAAATATTTTCCATAATTCTCCATGCCAGTCTGCCGTCGGCTTCTACCCAGTAACAGCCTTCCTCTACTTCATTTCGAATTTTTAACTGCATTTTTTCAAACTTTTCTGAAAATTCTCCTATTCCCTGTTTTAGTAAGGAACCCATATCTAATATTGTCTTTTCCATCTGCATTGCACCACTGGATGCTTTTGCTGCTTCAAACAAGTCATCCGTTAAGATTTTTAAACGTTGGGATTTCTGCTCTAATACTTCAATGTACTCTTTTGCTTTTTCTGATTCCACTTCTTCTTTTTTTAATAAATCTACATAAGTAATAATAGAAGTCAATGGTGTCTTTATATCATGGGATACATTGGAAATCAATTCTGTTTTTAAACGTTCTGATTTCATCATCTCATTTACTGCATTTTCTAATCCATCCGATAAAGAATTGATATCTTTCGCCAACTGATTCAAAATTCCCGGTCTGTTATCGTTTTCTATCTGATATTTAATATCTCCGGCTTTTACTTTTCGTATGCCATCTTGAATTTTTTCCAAAGAAATACAGTGATGATATAAAGTCCGAACTCCTAATATCCAGAATAAAACAGTAAGAATACCTCCAGCATACAACATAAATTCTCCACTTTCATCCATATGCCATAATCCATACAAAAGCATGCAAATTAAAATAGCCGGTACAACAATGGCAACTACCATTGCTCTTTTTACAATTCGTCCTTGATTCATGGCTACCTGTATTTTAGACATAGAATGACCTAAAAGTGAGGTCTGATATAACGTCTTTCCTTTCCATTTACGAACTAGTGAAAGAAACAACTGTACCATAGTCCATAAAGTGATTATGGCAAGGCATATTCTCATAAAACTTGTGTTGCCATTATCATCTACTACATTAAAAGCAATGGAACGATAAATAGCTGAACTATAACACAAGCTAAAAATAGAAAATATCCCTTCAATTAAAACAATAACTTCTGTTGGAAAATGATCGATTGCCAAATATTGAATTTCTTCTGTCCCGTATTTTCTTCCGCATACATAAATCAAGAGCAAAAATACCACAAAAAATATCACACAAAAAACACCTAACGTTTCTTCGTACTGGTTTATTTTCCACTGTAATTCCTCTAAATCATTCTCACTATCTTGTAATTTCCATTCCACATCTTTCTGTTGCTCCAAAAAATATTCCTCTTCTACTGCCAAAGAAATATTATATTCTTTCGGTGTTCCAAGTATTACAGCCAATGGTATGTACAGTCTATTTACATTGTATTCATCCAAAAACATACTCTGTTCAATGTAATCCTGCAATTCTTTTTTTTCACTATTTGACAAACTGCTACTTTCTTTTATTTTCCCTTTTTTCTTGCTTTCCCCTCTTTTTTCAATATCTTCATAAGATCCAAAGGTTGCATACTCCATGACCTCTCCAAAATTTTCACCATAAAGCTTTTCTAAAATTGTCTCATTGATTTCTTCTTTGTAATATAACTCTAGAAATGCATTACTTGTGTTCTCATTCCATTTATATAGATCAATATTTTCTACTAATTCTTCTCCTATATATACTCTACTTTCTAAATTATTTCTTCCATTTTTTCGGATGAACTCATTGACATTGAGCCATGTATAGTCTGTTTCTTTTCCACGATAAGTATTGCTCCATGTTTTTGTATAACCGGCTTCTGTTTTATAACCGGAATAGTTAAGATATAGAAGTTCGTTTTTCAATTCCTTTGTACTTTCTTTTGTGTTCGAAATCACAACTTCTTTTCCATCTTCTCCAGTATAAGAAAGTTGATATTTATAGTTTTCATATTGTCTTTCTAAATATTCTTTCTCCTTCTCTAGTATCTTTTTGTTTTCTTTTGTATCTTCTAAACTTTGTACCTTTAAAATGTAATCAATTAGTAACTGCATTTTTCCAGAAATATCTTCTTGAAAGGATTTATTTCCATACAAGGTTTCAATAGTAGGAATCTCCTCATTCCTCAAATGATTTATCTTTGCTGCTGTATTTACAATATTTGCAACAGAAAATCCTCCAACCACTAAACTTACAATTAAAACTACATTTAATATCAATCGCACTGGTATACTTCGACTAAATTTTTTCCACTTTGTATCCAACGCCCCACACCACCTTTACATATTTTGGTTCTTTTGCATTAATTTCAATCTTCTCTCTAATTCTTCTAATATGTACCGAAACCGTATTTTCAGCATTGTAGGATGGTTCCTTCCAGACAGCTTCATAGATTTGATGAATGGAATACACTCTTCCTGCATTTTCTGCTAAAAATGACAGAATACCATATTCTACCGGGGTAAGCTTCTTTTCTTCACCATCTACCCACACCTGATGGGTATCCAAATCCATCTCTAAGCCACCGGTTTGTATCCGATTGCTACTTTTTTCTTCTATGCATCCAAGCATGGTATATCGACGCAACTGACTTTTTACCCTTGCAATCAGTTCCAATGGGTTAAATGGCTTTGTTACATAATCATCCGCACCTACATTCAAACCAAGCACTTTGTCATAATCTTCTCCCTTTGCTGACAAAATAATAATTGGAATGTTTTTCTCTTCCCGAATTTTCATAGTTGCTTTAATCCCATCCATTTTTGGCATCATAATGTCCATTAAGATTAAATGGATTTCTTCCTTTTTCACCACTTCCAACGCTTCGATTCCATTTTCTGCTTTTACTACCTCATAGCCTTCATTTTCCAAATAAATGGCTAAGGCATCCGCAATTGCCTTTTCATCCTCACATACTAAAATTCGATACATTTTTTGTTGACCTCCTTCACATCTATTACTATAACAACTGATTTTTAAGAAAAAACATGGAAAATTCCTAAGATTTTCTTAAGATTTATTTTTTTATTTATTTTTTGAACAGAAACCCAAATACATTACTGTCAGCCAGTCGTTTCGTTATTGGGCTTTTATTATTCAGAACAAATTCGTGCACATCCTCGGGTCGCGTTTTTTGCTTTATAGGACGAACTTTCCTATAAAGCAAAAATAGAAGCCATACATTAATCAATAATGCATGACTCCTTCTTATTTTTCAAGGTAGTGTCAAGTTACTACCTCATTTTTATTATTAAAACCTTAATTTATTGAGAGTTTGCTTTCTGTTTATAGTAATACATCAGAATTTCCGGCTCAGCCATCCTTTAAAAATCCCCCCCTGAAATATTGAAATGATTACAAAGAAAATATCCGCTGCCAAAATAAACAGAAATGACGGCAAAAGTACGCGAGTAAACTTTACCCCACAAGTTGCTCCCTTATTAACAGCGCTTCCCATACGTAAGCAATAGAAGAACGCTCCAAGACTAAAAAATAAAACTACTGCCAACTGCTCTGCAAAAATCGGTAATGCCGCAGTTAATCCTGACATAACCGTATTTAATACAAACAGACCGGCATATACTAAAAACATAATTCGCATGACATTGAGCATAACACCTCCCCCAATGCCAACACCTCCACACCAATGCAAATTACAACGCTTACAAAAATTTCCAACCACTTGCATTAGAGGTCTGTTCTGACACCCTTCAATAAAACCTCCATTAGAAACAACATACACATTTAAGTGGATATTGTTATCTACGCAAAATTTTTCCATCTCTTTCATGAAAGCAAGCATATGAGAAGGCACTCCATCCACATAAAGTGGCATACCAAAAACAACATTCTCTGCATCCTTTATGCTTTTCAATACCCGTTCATGGTCTCCTACATTACGCACTTGCTCTGACACCACTTCGCCTCTGACCAAAAGACGAACAATACCAAGAAGATAAGAGGATACGCTTAATTTCTTTTTAGGACTACCATTTATAAATACCGTTCTCATAATTCCATTTCCTCCAATTGATTCAATTTATCTAAATTGTGAAATTCAAACTCTCGGAATCCATAATTTATAGCATTTCTCTCTACCATGTAATGAAAGGTTTTTTTCTCGTCTTCTGTCATGCAACCATATGCGTATACAGCAAGTTTTTTCTTTTTGCCATAACGCAAGGTATGATGCATCTGCTTACCACGATATGTACTAAAAGGAGTAGACACACCAATACTTCTGTCCAACACATTTTTTACTGATGAACTATATGCTCCATAATAATTATCTGTTACGATAACTAATTCATCCGTTTTACCAATAAGTCGACATACCATTTGTAACGTATCTTTTAGGTAACACTGAGCCGGATGCTTCGTCCAACAACCAAAACAGCCCTGACATGGTGCATATCTGCCATCTGCACGAATAACATTTTCACACTTACTCTTAAATAGTGAATCGTAATACTCATCCAAATCGTGAATTATAGTTTTCATATGCTCTCCTTTCAAAACAGAAACCAATTTTATACACAAACGTAAAACTTCATAATTCGGCTTCTTTTTTATACCCTACCTGTAAACCAAAATTAAAGAAACAGAAAAACAAAAGCAAATCCTGACACATTGCAAAGAATATGTGCAATCGTGCTAATAAGACAATTTTCCGTTTTTTTGAAAATCGTAGCAAAGATTAACCCATCTATAAAAATCCCCACGATATCAAATACTACAACTCCCAAATTACTAACCGCAATGTGTGCTACTGCAAAAACTGCAGACGAAACAACTGCACAGAGCCAGTATGGAAACAACTTCATACCTTTACCTATGAAAAATCCACGAAATGCAATTTCTTCAGCAAACGCCGGAAATATCAACTGCAGAACAAGAAAAAAAAACTGGTCAAACGTAAATATATCACTTGTACGTTCTAATACATGATTTACATATTGGTCTCCAAAAATAATATTGCTTAAAATAATCGAACCGATAGACGTAACAATTGGCAATAACGTCCAGAGAAGTACACCTGATTTTTTTATGTCTGCAAAAAATGTTTTAAAACGCAAATTAGATTCATCATCTGGTGTTTTTGCAACACTTTCTACTATAAAGAAAAATGCTAATCCCACAAACATTGCATATTGTGCCAGTTGTGATGTTGGCACCACCTTAGTTAAAACTAAAAGAGTCATAATACATATGCCAATAATTGTAAATGTTTTGCTTTTGTCTGTCTTAATTGATATACTCATACTACTATCTCTCCTTTATTTTCATATATAATTTTATCTTTCTATATTTATACTATCGACATTTTATAGTTGGAAATTGAGGATACACAAAATTCAAAGTTTATTCTTTATCTGGCTGCTGCCCATCATGTGCCAACCATTTACATTCAGTAATTTCCATATTTGTAAATGTTGCTTTAAATGAAGAATCTTCTGGACTACATGCATAAATACCAAATCGAATCGCTCCAGCACCATTCCACATATGACACACTCGCATTTGCTTAAATGTTATGCCATCTTCTGAGCATTCAATGCAATAGTCATCTTCTCTTCTGCTAAATCTATACCACACTGACTTTATATTCGCATCAATCTCCGTTGTTGCCCAATCTGAATATCCTTTATTGGTTACTACACTTCCAAGATGCTGAAATCTTTCATTTTCATATTCAATGGAGCCTTTCAACCAGTTATCACTATCGAGATACATTACGATTCCGCATTGGTCAAATCTATGCTTGCTCTCAAATGTTGTTTTCACAATAAATGAAAAATATCGCTCGCCTGTCTCCATCTGTAAAACAGGTGCATTATCATTTCTAAAATGATAATACGTTCTTTGCCACAAATCCGTATGTGGCTTTGTAATTATTTCGATTTTATCCTCAGTTATAGAATAATCTGCAGGTTCTCTTGTCCATTTAAAATCATTTACGTTAAAATTCATATTCATTCCTCACTCAACTTCAAATTTGCGTTTTTCCTTGTTTTAGCAATTTCATACCCAAACAAAATACAAATGCACCTAATGCAATAAAAAATCCCCACACTATATTCAAATAAGGACTATTTACATCAAACATAAACAATAATAAATCATTCCACACTTTCAGCTCAATCTCTATTATTTGATAATAGAATATTTATATAGTTTGATAAGATAATAAATGCTAAAATCAAATATCCAATAATTGAAAAAAATTTGCCCATATATTTTTCCTCCTAGTGTAAAATTCAAAGCTTCTTGAGCTTTTAATCTCTCTACATTACTGAAAGTTACACGAGCTTTTATTATTTCTTCAATTTAGGCGAGCCAAAAGTTCTATCCTCGACATCTGCATTATACTTCAATTTGTATGCATTCTCTCCATTTTGAATTGCTTTTGTAATCTCAGATATTTCTTTTTCAACATCTTCTAATGTGGCATACCATCCCAAAATCATTGTATGTTCACCCCAAAAAGTAATTTTATCAACACCATTTAAAACATATTTTGGTTCATCTTTTCCAGCCCATAAAATAGGAGATGTTTTTACTGATTGGCAAATCACGACGTTTTTATTATCATATGATGTTATAGAAATTTTTCCTGTTGGAGCATATACAACATTTTTTTCTTCTGTTTTCTCTTTTTCTTCCATAACGGATACATCATTTAATAGATAGTCAATAGAAATATTTAATCCGCCTAAAAATTCATCACACTTTAAACCATCTTCTGCATCAATCCAACCTTGCATTTCTCCATCCAACACTACTCGTACATACTCCATAGGTTCATGAATCAGAAGGGCAATCACGCTAGTGATTGCCCTTGGCTAAACTCTCAGGATTCATTTACAATATGATAATACGATCTGGAAGTAAATTTATAAACCACCACATATATTACAGAGAAAATAAAACATGTAACAAGAAAACTGATAATAAAGGTTGGCATATGCACCAATACTACCATCCCCATACATTTAGAAACAATTTTCAAAGCAACTGTGGCATGAAGAATTGCTGTTACCAATGGCAAGAAAAATACCAAAAGTATCTGTGAGTGTATGGTCTGTTGAATTTCTTTTTGGGAAAGCCCCACCTTTCGCATAATAACAAATCGTTCCCTGTCATCATATCCTTCTGAAATCTGCTTGTAATAAATAATCATTACAGTTGACATCAAAAATAAAATACCTAGTATGATACCAATAAATAAAATACCTCCATACATACTATAAAATTCATCTCGCTCATCTTCTTTGTATCTCACATCGCTATTCTTCATTTTTTCTTCAAAAGAAGCTTTCAAATCTGTAATAAATTCTTGTTCCACTTCATTAGAACCGGATAAATTAAATGCCACATATGTGATTGTACTGGAAGTTTCTTCCTTTTCATTTATAAAAGAATCATACACCGCCTGGCTTGGTACCACCAAAATCATTTTAGAAAATAGGGACATGGAGGAATCTGCAATATAATCTAAGCAATCCGATTTTGCCCTACCTTTTACCTGATACGTAACTCCCTGATATTCCAGTGTATCTTTTGTATAAAGCTGATTAGAAGAATATAGTAAAATTTCCTGCTCTCCTAATATTTCCTCTGTACCATATATACGATTGTATTCCTCTAAAGTAAAAACATAAAGGTCAGGCATCGTATCAAAACCAGTAAAATAATTATCCATATTAGCAGTAATTCCTGTATCCGTCAAAGCAAAGAAACCGGTACCATAAACTGCTGAAATATTTTCCTCATCTGAAACACCATGAGAGGTAAGCTGTTCTTCCATGATTTGATTGGTTTTTTCAAGGGCATCTCCCTGTACTTTTACAAAAACTTCACGTGGATACATTTCTTGAATACTTCTCTCTCCATTGGCATAAAGAGAGGCACCTGCAGCAAGTACAATCACTGCTGAGGTTGATAAAACGCAAATGGTTGCCAAACCGGCTGCATTTTGCTTCATGCGATACAACAATCCGGAAACACTAATAAAATGTCTGGTAGTATAATAAAACTTCTTTCGCTTTTTTAGAAACTTTAAAACCACAATACTTCCAGCTGTAAAAAGAATGTAGGTTGCTATAATAACCATAAATGCTGCCGGGAAAAAATTCATAATCCCTTCATAAGAATTGTTTATCTTCAATGCCATGGTGTATCCTATCAAAAGAACAACCATACCACTTAAGGCGAGAAATAAACGATTTTTGGGCTCCTTTTCCCCAGTCTGATCGCTTTTTAAAAGTTCAATATCCTTCGCTTTCAATATACTAATGGTACTGCGAAGTAACAAAACTATGGCAATGCTGATTGCAAGTATTATGGAATTGATTACCCCAGTCTGACTAAAATAAAATCCAACAGGTGCTTTTTGTTCAATGATTCGAAACAAAAATACCAGCATAAGCTTATCAAAAAGGATTCCAAGCACCATGCCACCTATGAGACCGATTCCATAAAGACATAGAATTTCCCATGCTAATAAACGAACCATATGTCCACGTTCCATTCCTAATACACGGTAAAGTCCCAATTGTTTCTTTTGATTCTTTAATATGAAACTGTTTGCATAAAACAGAAAAATAACTGCGAAAAGAGCTGTAACAGATTTTCCGGTTCTTAATACTCTACAAAGAAATTCCGCCCCCTTAAAGGCTTCCCTATTGGTAGCCGGATTATGAATATAGTTATTTGCACTAATGGAACTTAAAATATAAAAAAACATAATACTTCCTATAATCGTTAACAGATATGGCAAATACAGTTTTTTGCTTTTTCTAATATTATCTATTGCCATTTTACCATACATATTTTTATTCACAATCCTCACCCCCTGATAACATGGAGGTTAATGCATCATTTATTTTCTTATACATTTCCTCCTTGGTAGAGTCCCCCTTATAAATTTGATGATACACCAATCCATCTTTAATAAAAAGAACCCGTGAAGCATGACTGGCAGCCTTAACACTATGGGTAACCATAAGGATAGTCTGACCGGACTGATTGATTTCTTCGAACTTATCTAAAAGCTTTACACTTGCCTTGGAGTCTAGCGCCCCTGTTGGTTCATCTGCTAACAATAATTTCGGATTTGTAATCAAAGCTCTTGCAACAGCTGCACGTTGTTTTTGCCCCCCGGATACCTCATAAGGATATTTTTTTAAAAACTCCAAAATTCCAAGAGATTTTGCAATAGGCTGCAAACGAGTCTGCATTTCATCATATCCGGTTTGGGATAACACCAAAGGAAGTAAAATATTATCTTCTAAGGTAAAGGTATCCAATAGGTTAAAATCCTGAAAAACAAAGCCTAAATTATTTCTGCGAAAGGCAGCCCTCTCTTTTTCCTTAATGTTAGAAAAATTGATTCCATCCAAAAAAACTTCTCCGGAGGTTGGAGCATCCAAGGCTGCTAAAATATTTAGCATAGTGGATTTTCCACTTCCTGATTCTCCCATAATGGCAACAAATTCACCTGATTCTACTGAAAAATTAATACTACTTAATGCCTCTATCTGATTAGAACCCATTCTGCTTTTATATATTTTTTTAATATTTACTGCTTGTAAAATAGACATTTTATATTCCTCCTTATATTTCATGGTTTCTGTAACTATTAAGAACCCAAAGTCATTTCGTTAATTTCTTAATGGTATGTTAGGTTTGTGTTGGACATATTTCCTATCCTCATAACTACGAAGAAAATGGATTCGTCCACGAGGGCTTCCTTAAGCCTACTATCATTCTAATAAAGATTACAAATTTTTACCTTAACCTTACCTTACAAATAAAAAAACTAACCTTACAAAATTGAAAGGTTAGTCTTAATAGTATCGCTCCGCTATACCTGTTACGGTTCGTCTTAATAATTTAAGTTCTCTGTAAATACAATGGTCACAGTTGTACCTTCTTTTGGCACAGAATCAATAGAAATAGAATGTCCCAGTTGTTTCAATACCATATCACAAAGATATAAACCAAGTCCACTGGCCTTTTTGTCCATACGTCCATTATATCCGGTAAAAGAGCGTTCAAAAATTCTTGGAAGATCTTCCGGATATATCCCAATCCCTGTATCCTGAATAAACAAACGGGTTCTCCTAATTCCATCTAGCTCCTGTCTATCTGCAAAAATGCCAATTTCACCAGCCGGTGTATATTTTATTGCATTGGATAACAACTGTTCTATCACAAAAACCATCCACTTTTCATCTGTCAATACCAAACAATCCAACTGTTCCAGCTTTACACCAAGATGGCTTTTTATAAAGAGTGGTGCATATTTTTTAACTGATTGCTTTACGATAGATTCCAAAGTGTAATGTTTCAAACACAGGTCCTGATTTATATTTTCCATGCGCAGATAGCCAAGAATAATGTCCACATATCGATCAATCTTAAATAATTCACTTTTCATCTGAGAAACCTTGTCCGGATCCGTCTGCAATAATAGCCAAAGAGCAGAAATAGGTGTTTTAATCTGATGCACCCATAGGGTGTAAAAATCTGACACCTCCTGCTGGTTAACCGTTTGCAAATTACATTCTTTTCGAAGTTCTTTGGTTAGTTTTTCAATTATATTTTGATAGTCCCTACAAATAAAATCTTTTTCCCTGATTAAATTGGAAATCGGTGCTTCATTTAGTGGATTATAATAGGCTAGCTGTCTGTGTTTTTTTCTTTGAAAATAAAAATCCACAGCAATCCATATTGAAAGGAAGAATAAATAAATAACCAAAGCATAAACTACCGGTTCCACATGACAGCCATATATAAAAAGGACACCTGCATTTATAAAACTACAAAATAATATTATGACTATGTATTTCAGACGTCCTTTAAGATAATTCACAAATATCATTCCAGTATGTAGCCCAATCCTTTCTTGGTTTTAATGTAATCTTTACAGCCTGCATTCTCTAACTTTTTTCGGACACGGGCAACATTTACCGTAAGGGTATTATCGTCCACAAATTCATCATTTCCCCATAAGGTTTCCATTAATTCATCCCGTGAAACCACCTGATTATTTCGTTCCATCAAAAGCTTCAAAATCAGATATTCGTTTTTGGTAAGAGAAACCTCTGTTTCTCCACAACTTAAATTTGTGCTGTTAAGATTTAACGATAATTTACGAAAACCCAGTGTATCCTTTCTTTGAGAAAATCCATAGGTTCTACGAATCAACGCCTGCACCTTAGCTGTAAGTACATTAATGTCAAAGGGCTTCTCAACATATTCGTCTCCTCCCATGTTAATCGCCATTACAATATTCATATTATCTGAAATGGAAGAAACAAAAATAATTGGCACATTAGAAAGCTTTCGAATTTCACTGCACCAATGAAAGCCGTTGTAACAAGGTAGCGTCACGTCCATCAATACCAAATCCGGTTTGTACTCCCTAAATACTTCCAATACACCACGAAAATCCTCGATACACCTTGTGTCAAAATCCCATTTTTGCAAATGGGTACTTATACTACGAGCAATGGTAACATCGTCCTCCACAATTAAAATTTTATACATGGTTTCATCCTCTTTAGCTTTTATTTCCTAATCTCTTTTGTGTATTGAACAATCCTATACACTGCCATGGCAACAACTATAATACTGATACCACCGCCAGTTGCCATAATCATAATTCGTTGCGTCTCTAAAGGAGTCTCTCCCCCAAACTGTGAAAACATGGCAGTTTCAAGAAACAGCATAGAAAATAACGCAGATGCCAATTTGATTGTTTTAGACATAGACATAACAGGACTGTTATACTTTCGGTATTTAATCAAATCCTTAATAGCGGTAGCGGTAATATAAAACGTATAAATTGCCATCACATAAATTAAGAATCCCTGATACTGAAAGCCACGATTAAAATAAACCATCATAAGCACCGCACCTGACAATGCAAGGTTAACTGTCATCAAAATATATGCACAAAGACGAGAGCGCCTAAGCTCTCCAATTGGGCTTTTCCCAATCTGATTCTTACTAACATAGCGAACCAATAGAAATCTCATAACTGCCATTATGGCATAGTAAACAGCAAAAATTGCAAACCAATATGTACCATATAGAATAGCAGAAACTCCATTTACTACTACGTAAATCAGATTAATTGCCAAAGATCCATAAAGACCTACATAGGTTTTGAAGGCAGCATCTGTAAAATACTGATTGGCATATTTGTTTCTGTATATTAAGCCTTTCATAGTTATATAATATCTGGGAATATATTGCAAGCATAAACCACAAAAAATTGTCAGTGAATAAAATGCCAGTACATAAACCACACTTGAAACCGGAAGAAATTGCCAGCCCTTTACAAATACAGTTACCAAAGCAACGGTACTTAAAATTACAAGTACGATTATCACCCATATTGGTGGAAAAAGCAGTTTTTTTCCTAATTTTTTCCAATCCATACTAAACCCTCCGGATTTTTACAGTAAATGTTGTTCCTTTGCCTAGTGTACTTTCTACGCTGATTTCCGCATGCATAATATCGATTACACGTTTTACCAATGTCAGTCCAAGACCATTGCCCTGTGTGGCATGTGAGGTGTCACCCTGATAAAATTTCTCAAAAATATGCGCTCCTATCTCTGGAGACATACCACAGCCTGTATCTTTTACCTTCACAATTGCATGATGTTCTGTAGTAGTCAGTGTTACCTTAACCATTCCGCCAGCTTGTGTAAACTTAAAGGCATTGGAAAATAAATTGTTCCAAACATGACTTAAAAGCTCAGCGTCAGCTTTGACTTTTACATTTTCCCCAATATGGGTATCAATTTCAATTTTTGATTTTTCCCAAACATTTTCATACTGTAACAGACATTCGCATATTTGCTCTCCCAAATCGAACTCTGTAGTGTTGGGATAAATCTGCTGATTTTCTAAGCGATTCAATTTTAAAATATTGGTCATCATATCCGCAAGTCTACGGGAACCATCCGCCACTCCCTTTGCGTATTCCTTTCGCTTTTCTTCAGAAAGAAAGGGATCCTGTAAAAGTGTTCCATAATTTTGCAAAACTGCAAGGGGTGTCTTCATTTCATGGGAAACATTTGCTATAAAATCCGTTCGAAGTGTTTCCACCCCTGAAAGCTCTTCTGCCATTTTATTAAAACTCTCTATTATATTATTAAAATTCTCATCTACTCCAAAATGAGAAAAAGAATCTATCCTTGCAGTAAAATCTCCATCCACGATTTTTCTTGTAGCTTCCACAATATGCTTTGCTGCTCTCTCTACTGTTAACTTTCTACGGACTGCATCTATGATCGTAAAAACACCACTTAAAAACAAAACATTGGCAAAGGTTAATTTTGCTGCCACACTTATATTTTTATCTGTCAGCTCAATCTGCATGGAATTAGCCATTGTACTAACAAATAGCATTGTGGTACATGTAACAAGAGCTGCTGAAATCACAAAAAATGTAAGATAATTACTGAATCCCTGTATAAGTCTTCGTACTATGGAATCCTGCTTCATTTTATCACCGCCTTGTACCCAAGTCCGTGAACAGTGACAATTTCAAAATCATCACACTCCGAAAGCTTCTGTCGAAGCTTTGTCATATACACATCAACTGCCCTTGGTGCTGTTTCTGTTTCCGCATCCCAAAATTCATCCATAAGCTGTGTTCTTGTAAATGTCTTTTTGGGATAAGATAATAATTTATATAGAATACTAAATTCTCGATTCGTCATTGGTATTTCTTCATCATTTAGATAAGCCGTATGCTCATCTGCATCCATCCTAAAATTACCAACCTCTAATTTTCTGCTTGCAGCAATCTTTGCCCGACGTAAAAGTGCTCCAATACGTAAGAACAATTCATCCAAATCAATAGGCTTTACCATATAATCATCTATACCTATACGGAATCCCCGTTGCTTAGACGAAATATCATCACGTGCAGTCATAAAAAGAATAGGAATATCCTCATTCAACTCTCGAACATTACTTGCAAACTCAAAACCGTCTATCCTCGGCATCATAATATCGGATATAATAAGATCAAACATATTCTCAGCAAGTGTATCATACGCAGCTACTGCATTGAGACATCCCACTGCCTCATATCCGCTATGATTTAAAAAGGAGCACACTGTCTTGTTCAGATCCTTATCATCTTCTACCACTAATATTTTAAACATCACATTACCTCCCTCTGCCCTGTTACGTTTTTTACGATTATATGTTTCACATATTTTTTGCATAGCTGAACTGCTACTATCATATCATGAAAATGTTAAAGTTTTGTTAAAGTTAGGGGATGTTCCTATTTAGATTTTGTACTGCGTCGCCAATAATATCCATGCCATATTGACGTAGACTTTCTATATCACTATAAATACTCTTTCTTTCCGCAGAAATGCCGTATGCTTCCAACGACAAAATAATTTCTGACATGGTGATGCTATGTGTTTCATCTGTTTTCTCCAACAAAATCTTCATCAAATACAAAATTTTTAACTTCTGATTATTCCCCTTAGCCATATATACCTCCAAATTAGATTGTTAAGTATATCGTATCATATAAACAGAGTTACTGTACAGACCCTAGCCAGTAAAAGGGCAGGCTTAATACAATAAACGCACGAGAAAAGAGGTTATTTTCTAGGATGTGCACCAACAACTAAAATATGCTGGATTTCTTTGTATCTCCCTATGTTCAGCAACGTATTGTTTTTTTATTTTTTTTCATGCTATACTGTCAAAGTTGCTTATTACAAACATAAAAAGGAGAATGAAAAAATGGTAACAGAAGACGTAAGAGTTAGGCTGTTAGATGGTTCTTTAAAAAATCATCCTAACTGCTTAGCAGGAATTTACAAAGGATACAACCTTATAATAAAGCAGATAGATACTGGAATGCTTTTTAGTTTTAATGCTAGTTCAGAATATGACAAGAATTATGAGGCTATAAAAACGTTTCTTGCACAAAAAAGTGAAACAGAAGGAAAAATTCAAACTTATCATGCTGAAGAAAATACAATCCAAGTAGTTTTGCCACCAGAACTAGAAACAGAAGATCAAATAGAATTTTCTAATCGTATGGTAGATGAAATTGTGGAATTTTTAAGGAGAAACTATTACAATAATTGTTGCTCCTATTGTGGAAAAGCAGAAGAACCTTTGCACTGTTTTGAAATTAGTAATGAATACTATTACATATGTGATGCTTGTAGTCACCAAATCAAAGAAAGCCTTCAAAATGCCGCAAATCAAAAAAGCAACTTTGTACTAGGTGTTATCGGTGCAATTCTAGGTTCTATGATTGGCTGTTCATTGTGGCTTATTATTTATAAACTTGGATATATCGCTGGTATTGCTGGTGCAGCTATGGGCATTTGTGCCATGAAAGGTTATGGATTATTTGGAAAAAAATTGGACCGCAAAGGTGTGATTGTATCAGCTATAGTAATGCTTATTATGGTTTTCCTTTCTAATCGTCTGGCATTGTCATGGGAAGTATACGATGCACTGAATGGCTATGGGTTTCCCACAAGCTTTGCTGATATTTTTATTAATTTAGGTGATCTTATCAAAGAGTTGAATTTAACCTCGGATTACTATACGGATTTGGTTGTAGGTTATGCTTTAACCATTTTTTGTAGCGCATCTTCTATATGTGAAGCATTTAGTTATAGTGATTCAACCAATTACTCCATGAATAAAATGGAGTAGTATTATCTTACATAATACCACTACTATTTATAGGGACTGTGCAGTTTCCACAGTCCCTATAAACGGTTACTTAAGCTCTTACATATATTTTTCTATTACACAACTATGTTCCTTTGTTTCTTTATCATAATTAATTCCGTCCAATCACAGCCTTTTATAGCTCTTAGAAATTCAGATCTTATTTCTGCATTAGGAATAAACACCTGACAAGTATCTTTCTGGTATGCCAAATAGCCTAAATGTACTAACAAAGTCAAAACATCATCTTTACTTTTAAAAGATATCATATCATTTTGAAAATAAGGCTACCGCAATCCCTCTGGCTTTAGACGGTGGGTTAAGGTAGCCTTATTTTCAACCGACTTTGCACGACTGCATGCATTTTGCACATTTATAAAAATTACATTATATTGGTTTAGATTTTCCTCATAGCTATCTCATTTTGTAATCTTATAAGCTTCAAATAATTCTTTTGAATCGCACTCTCTCCCATAATAAGCCGCTAACATATTTGCCGCCATCGACTTTCCAAAACGTCTTGGACGACTGATACAGATAAATTTTTGAGAAGTTTTCAGTACCTTATTTGTATATTTTATCAACTCTGTTTTATCTACATATATTTCAGAACGAACAGCTTCTGCAAACAGGCTGTTTCCCGGATTCAAATAAACTCCCATACTCACTCACCTTCCTGATTTTATTGTATCTGTTAAGAACCATGATTCTTTATGTTTAGTATAGCATATCTCAAAAAAATTCGGGAGTATATGTGTTAAATATTTGCATGACAAAATATGTCTTAATAAATGTGTATAATAGGGATGGAATTAAAAAGTGGTTATATGTAACACAAAATAAAAAAGATTAAATGTGTCAGAGTGTTGCATGTTGTAACCAATAATTTTATAATATTAGCACAAAAACAAAAGAAGAAATAGAATTGTTTTGTATAAAATAACAAACACAAAACAATCTGCAAAGGAGACAATAAGTAAAATTCTAAACCTTAGAAAGGAAGTGACAATTCTATGAGCGATATAAGTATTGCACCTCTGCGGAATGATACTAATTCTTGTTTTGACAATTTCAATTGTCATCATATCATTTTGTATCCTTTATTCAAAGTCTCTAATACTTGTCTTATCAATGTAAATACCTCTTCTTTCTATTCGGTTCATAAGTTTCAGCCATTTCTCATCTAAGCCACTATCATTATTTTCAAATGCAACCGTTGCCTGCTCTAGTTTTCGAAGTGATGTCCATGGCGGTGTAG
This sequence comes from Lachnospiraceae bacterium, assembly GCA_017399885.1. GTDB lineage: Bacteria > Bacillota > Clostridia > Lachnospirales > Lachnospiraceae > CAG-411. Next base: position 7,848 of record JAFQAU010000218.1, on the reverse strand, counting down.
CGAACTCTTTATCATTTGCTAAAAATTCCCCATTTATCTCAAATGGAATATCTTTCTCTTCTAAAATGTTTTCAATATCCTCAGAAAATTCACTTCCTGCAAACGCTTTCATAATTGACACTGCATTCATACATATACAGTCAGGTGTTTTGTTCATCATTGGTGTATACCAAAAGTGATTCGTTTGTTCATATTTATTCCCATATCTGGCTATCATGTCTATATGATACATCAACCTATTAAAATCCATGCTGAAATCTTTTTCCAATCCCTTTTTTTTCGGATCTAATATGTCATTATAACCAAATGCTTGTGAATAATATGCTTCCTTAATCTTATTATCCTGAATTGTTGTTTCTAACAGAGAAAGTTTAAAAAACTCGCTAAAGGATATATTGCTTTTTTTCCAATATAGACAGATGAGAAAAGGATAAAATTCAATTTTTTTTTCTTCTTCTAATTTCCTCGTAAATTGACCACTATGTAAACCGGCTTCAATTTCTAAAGCCTCTTTTTTATCATACCCTTTTCTTATCATCCAATTTATTTTTGAAAATTTCGATTTATCTACTGTAATAACATAATTCATCAAATCTAATCTTTTCTCTTCTTCCTCTACTTCCACAAGCGCATCAACCGCTTCTTCTGTCAACTGCCAAGTATAATTGTTTCCTATTTCTTTAAACCACTTCTGCCCTTCACTTATAAGCCAAATCTTTCTAGTCTTTAACTCTTCAATATCTGCCGAGTATTTTTCTTCCCCTTTTTTTGTAAACCCTTTTTTAATTTCTACGGGTGGCCTATTTCTTTTTGCCTCTTTATAAAATTTTAAAAAGATAATCTCAATCCAGGTTTCCATATTCCAATCTCTAGAGAGAAACAGCATCTTATATGCTTTTTCTCTCGCCATTTTCTTTATATTGGCATGGTTAATTTTTGATTTTATCACTTTTAATTCTTCCTCTGCCTGCCATAACTTTGCATAACTTTTTATTATCTTGTTTACCGCCTTTAATTCATTTTGAATTCCATATGCCCATAACTCTTTTCTAACATTATAAAGCAAATTATCTAACAGAAACGAATATAGGTTTTCTCGTTTCATAAACTGGGCATCCACACCTTTCATCTGTATCCGCTTCACAATGTCATCCATGATTTTCTTATTATACCCATTTCTGCAGTTCACACGTAACCTACTTTTTTCCCATTTTGCCTCTTGAGATTCCCCTTCTTCTGGTTCTAATTCAGGATGCTCTGTTTTTTGACGCACACGACATATATGACTTATATATACACTCCATTGTTCTACTTCTACCAAAGTATTATAAAGTCTCTCTTCTAGCACTTTCAAATACGCACAAGCTACTTCCATATCAATGGGTTTACCTTTAAGTTTTTTTTCTTTGTACCATCCGGAATCGTTTTTTATTAAAAGGTCATCAATAATAATGCATCTACGGTACTTCCCATCCCTGTCTGCTTTTACATAAATCCAATTACTTTTTTTCTCAAAATATTTTCTTCTGTCAATACAGCTTCCTTCTGTTATGACTTCATAATCTGATATATACACCGATTTTTCCTTCCTATTTCTTATTGCAATAATTTCTCTGCTTCTTTTGTTAACTGTTCTTCTAACTCCTGCTCTAATACTGCTTTCTCTAACTTAGGATTTGTATGGTTCACATAAAGTATGCCAGCTCCAACTCCTAGCAGTATTGAAATGCAAATGGTTATGATTAAAATTATTTTTTGTTTTTTCTCCATCTTTTTCTCCTATTTTTCTTCAAACTGCGTAACAGTTCAGCCGGGAGGCTGACCTGTTACGTTGTAAGTCCATATAAAATCGGGCAAAATCAGCCCGATGGACTTACAACTTGTAAAAAATATACTCTCCTGGCACGTGGGCAATCAGCGGGGTGATTGCCCCTGGCTGAACTGTTACCAAACTGCATTCTCGTTATTACTCCCAATTGTCGTAATCACCTTCTATACAGGCAGAGTATACATCTGAAGATTCTACTTCGTAATTCTTCTCAAAGTCTTTAAACTTCCATTCCCCATTTTCTGTACGAACCAATTTGTATGTACCTTTCAAAACACGATTCTTCTTTACTTCAATTGTAGTACCTTTTAAATCTTCTTCATAATAACGGTAGGTAAGTAAATCATAAATCTGTGCTGCATCTACATCCTTTTTATTTTTACGTTGCTTCTTGACTTCAGAATTATAATCTTTGGTCTGGTTAATATCGTAAGTTTCTCTTGTGGTCATAATACAGGTATTTTTATCTTTAAATACAAGATCTGTCACTTCATAATTTAAAATCTGTGAGATTTCTAAATTATCTTTTTTGACATAGCTTCTGTATTCTGTTTCAATTTCGCCGCCGGCTTTGATTGTTTTTGAATTTTCCAGATAGGAATAATCTTTGTTTTCCACCGAACGACTATATGCATTTAACATTTTACCAAGTAATACCCCAAAATAATCATCCTTTGGCGTATAACTGTAATCTGCTGCCCCACCATTTTCTTCTCCTTTGATGTATAAACGCACATTTCTTGTCTTCGCCATACTGATCTCTGCATCTGTCTTGTATTCTACACAATATACTTCCTTTTGCTGACGATATATGGAATTGTACACTTCTTCTAATGAATCAGAAACCTGATCTACATGACGATAAAATCCGCCTGTCTCTTCCGCAATTCTTATTAATGTTTCTTGATATTCATAATCCTGTCCTATCCCAATTCCAATAATAAAGATTGGAACATTATACTGATTCGCATAATTAATTACATCATTTTCATTAGATGAACTACAATTGTCTAAACCATCTGTAAATGCAATGACACAACGAGCTCCTTCCTGTAAATATACACGCTGGGCTGCCTCTATCAAGGAATCATAAAATTTTGTTCCACCATTGGCTTCTAACTCATTTACTTTGTTCTCTAAACTTGCTCTGTCTGACGTAAAGTATTCTTCAATCTGAAAATCATCACAAAAACTGGAAAGCTCAATTTGATCTCCTACATCAAACTGTACATTTTCTAAGAAGTTACACATGATATATTGCATACGAGGCATACTCATATCCATACTTCCACTGACATCTGCTACCATAGAAATATTCAAACGCTCTGCTTGGTTTAACTGGGTTGCTTTCGTTATTTCCTGTTTTAAATATTCTTCATCTGCTCCCTGTTGCTCGGATAAAATAAAATATTTCTTATTTATATTTTCAACAACCTCATTAGCACCGTCCGTAATATCTAGATATAAACGTACCGTCGGATAAGAGGATATATCCTGCTGTACAATGGAAATATTCCAGCCTGATTTTACCTGTGTTACCTTATCTCCATATTCATAGCTTTCCTTGGCACATGTTACGGCTGAGGCGTAATCCGCACTTTTTACAAGTTCCTGAAATTCTGAAAATTTTTCCTTATATTTTTTTTCCTCTTCCTGTGTCATCAAAAGCGTGTCATATTCTGCAAACTTATCTTCTAATTTTTTTGCATACTGGATATTTTCTTGCTCTGTATCTTGTACAAACTGGTCCATGTCCTTCAACCAATTTTCCAAGTTTCCTGCTTCTCCACGATTCACAATCTGCTCTCTTGCCTGTTCTAATTTCTCATTTAACTGGCTTACCTTTGCATCTTCCATATAAAACTTTACAAACTGTTCTTTATACGAACTTGCTTTGTCACAAAAATCTAAATAGGTATGTAATTCTTCTGCAATTTCAGCTTTTAATTCTGCATTCTTTTGATCTGTATTTTTTGATACGAAAAAGCCGGTAACACCTGCACTGATTAAAAATAACACAAGTGCAGCTGCTGTGGTAATACCAATAAACATTCCCTTTTTCTTTGGTTTTTCCAACTTTTCGCTTCTATTTTCCATTGCAGAATTTCCTATAGTAGGATTTTTCATTGCTGGGTTTTGCATCATAGAATTTTCCATTACAGAAGAATCATATGGTTGTTGAAATGGTATATTTGCATTTTCAGAAATGCCAACATTTTCCTCTGTCTGACTTTCCTCTGGCAATTTATCCATTTCATAAAATCTTTGTTGTAATGCTTCACTATACTGCGCTGCATCTTCCTGTGGTTCTTCCTTAAAAACATCTGTCAAATCCAGTTCTGGTAATTCCCCGGCTTTCCCTTCTTCTACATACGCTGCCGAATCGTTGTTACTCTCCGTCATTTCTTGTAATTGTGTGGTTTCTTGTTCTTCAACTTTTGTTCCACAATCTGTACAAAATCTCGCCATGTCTAATAACTTGGCTCCACAATTTTTACAATACATTTCTTTTCTCCTTTGATTTTTATTGCCGCTAGCAAATACTTAGCATTAAAACTATACAAAAAAATAAACACCTTGTAAAGCGAGCATTCGGAATCCGCTTCGCTACTTATAACAGTTCAGCAACAAACGGTTACCCATTTATAACATTTACTAACAGTAAATATATTGACAAATACATTGTAAACACATTAAAATAATACTTACATTCCAAAAATTCAAACAAAAAGGAGAAAACTATGTTAACGATTGATAATAAGCGTAAATTTGATGAACAAGAACCTTATGAAGTTGAAGTAAAAACAAAAATAAAATTAAACGCGGAACCGCAAAGAACAAACACTTCTGATAACATCATGTCCGAAAGACTTTCGTCAGATACCATTACCAATGTTGTTGTACCCAAATTAAAGACACTTTTAGAAATAGTGAATGTTAGAAATGAAAAATCAAAATTATTAAATAAAAAAACAAGAGAATTGTCTAGCTTGAACCAAACTTTACATCATTCCTATAGCAATAAATTTATAACATATTCTACATTCTTAATCATATTTTATGTTTCTATTTTTGAAAATAACGGTAAATTCAGTAGTTATCTTAATGAGAAGGTAAACGCAGCAATCGCCCAAGGAAACTCACCATATTTTACCAAGTTCGTTTATTATATCATTATTCCTTTTATTCTGGCAGCGATCATTAGTAGTATTCTAAAATCCCTGTACTTTAACAAAGTAGTTGCACCAGACCTAAAAAGAAAAATAAGCATACTGAATGACGAAATTGCTGACCTCCAAGATTTTATCGATGGTTATTATAACGCCAATCACACACTTATGAATTTCTTACCTGAGAGATATCAAACCCCGCAAGCTGTTTCTTGTATATTGAATTTGTTTGCTACTTTTAGAGTGGATTCCATGAAAGAAGCCTTTAATAGGTGCGAAGATTTGGTTAAATTTGACAGTGCCACAGGTATACAAAATGGTAACTGATGTCGCTTTAAAATATTAAAATCCTCTATGGGTTCTAAACCTTTTTTGACAAGAATAAAGCGAGCAAGTACACACGACACTATATTTTTCCATGTGCTTGCTCGCTTTATCGCGCCAAATTCTTTTCTACGCAATGCATCTGCTATACCAATCACCCATAATTCTCCATAATTTCTTTTAACGATTTTGGCTCATAATTGATCCACGCCTTCATACACCCAACATTTATAGCCTTTACTTCAGTTTTATACACATGTCTACAATCATTATGAATCATATCTGCAAGACATCTTTGATAATAGTTATCTTCCTCGCTGTTATGCGTATGCCCATAAAATAAAATGGTACCTTTCCCCATCTTCTTCCAACTAAAGATTGGATAATGGCACAAAACCAAATCATAATTCTTCCCATCAACAGAATCATGTATTTCTTTATAGTCACACACCTCTTCAAACAATTGGCGATATCTATAATCGGAAACATCGTCATGATTTCCTCTTACTAAAATCTTGTGTCCTTTTAATGTGGCTATATATGCTATTAAGTTTTCATTTTTTCCACGGAAACTTATATCTCCAAGAATATAAACCGTATCCCCATTTGTAATCTTATTGTTCCAGTTCGTTCTAATCGTCTCATGCATATCCTCTAGATTTTCAAAAGGCCGATTATCAAACCTAATAGAATTATCATGAAATAAATGTAAGTCACTAATATAATAATTCATAAATTTTCACCCCTTAATCATAATTATAAATAATCGAAAGAGTTGTAACAGTTCAGCCGGGAGGCTGACCTGTTACATTGTAAGTCCATATAAAATCGGGCAAAATCAGCCCGATGGACTTACAACATGTAAAATTTACTATCTTGGTACGTGGGCAATCGGCGGGGTGATTGCCCCTGGCTGAATAGTTACAAAGAGTTTACTATTGAAACCGATATTTTCCTTTTCCATGTCCAGTTATAGGTACGATTACCTTACTATCCACCAACAGTTTTATTAACTTGGAAGCTCCTGATGATTTTAATCCGGTAATATCTTCTACTATCGTTCTTCCAAAATAATCTTCTTTCCCACACTTCGCAAATATTTCTAAAGCATGATTTATTGTTTTTTCTGAAATCATATCCGAATAAGAAAGTAATCTGTTTTGAATGTCCACTTTTGCATTTTCAATGTCCACTTCCTCACCTTCAATGTCCACTTCTTCAAACATTCCACTAATATGCATAGAACGATTATGAAGCTCATTCTTTTCATCCAATAATAAATTTCTTAAAAACAATTCCAAATACTCAGTTGTCTCATAAACACCATTTTTTAAATCATTATAATTGGCTCTAACAAGCGCATTCCTAAAATACCACGCATTCTCCGCAAAAATATCATTAGTTGCACCAAATCCAAGCGTTCTAAGATACTTAATAAAGAATACTGCCGTGGTTCGCGTATTTCCCTCTCCGAATACATGTATCTGCCATAATCTTGATACAAAAATAGCCAGGTGATGAATAATTTCTTCCATGCTCATGTTTTTATAACTAAACTTTTTTTCTTCTGCAAAATCATAGTCCAAGGTTGCACGAAGCTCTGATGCACTGCCATAAAGAACTGTTGCTCCATTAAGCACCCATTCTTTCTTGGTAATATTATAATCTCTCAATTTTCCGGCATGTCCATAAATCCCTGTAAACAACTTTTTATGAATAGAGATATACTCATTCGGAGTAAAACTAAATGCCTTCTCTGATAAAATCTTTGCAATTCTAACCGCAACCTTATCAGCTTCTTCCGTACGATCATCTGTATCTACTTTTGGATTTTCTTCATAATACGTATTAAGAAGCTCCTGCGCTTCATTAATCGAAATATCACCTTCAATATTCTTTATTGCCATATCAATCAAATACTTCGAAGGCTTTAGTCCATCCACCGCCTGAAGTCCAATGGCTGTATGCCAGGCATATCCTTTATCCCTTTTATTTGGTTCCGATTGTTTTATATACTCCTTGAAAGGATCTTTATTCATTCATTGTCACCAACCTTTATATCAATTCTAAAATGACCTTGCCATCAATCTTTTCTATTTCTTACTAACCTACCATTTGGGAAGTTCTCATCCCTCGTTTCGTTCTGCTACTCGAAATACCTTCTACAAATATATTTTTCATATAGCAAATCCTTACTTTTTATTGCCATTCACAAATACATAGCATTAAAACTATACAAAAAAATAAAGACCTTGTAAAGTGGACATTCAAAATTCCCTTCGCTACTTACTAATGAACGCAGGTTGCTTCAGCTACAAGGCTGAACCGTTACTGTTTAGGTAAAATCAATTTTAAAATTTCTTGACAATCTATTTATATTTTCAGTACAGTTCTGAAAGGTAAAAATAATTCGCACTAAATGTAGTTAATACAAGCCATTTTCCCTGCGATAAGGTAAAATAAAAGAAAAACTTTATCGCAGAGGTGTACAAATGAGCAGAGAACAGGAACGAATCAGAAAAAAAT
>JAFQAU010000217.1 GCA_017399885.1 Lachnospiraceae bacterium | reverse complement strand
CGATTACTTCCGTGGTCGGATGAACTTCCGAAAGAATGCCGATTGGCACAGAACTATAAGAAACACCTAAATAAATAGGCGTATGGCTATTGTAGCATGTAATTGCTGTGATAGCCATACGCCTTGTTTTGAATCGCTTACGTAAGATATTCTACAACTTTATCATTTTCGTCTAAAATATATGTATCAATGGCATTTCCATTTTCAAAGATAAGATAAGGCTCAAATTTTTTCATAGTTTTACGAACTTCAATTTCAATTCCTTTGAGTAAATCTTTTTGCATTTCGGACATCATTCGTTCAAATCCTTGAACCAAATTGCATACCTCAATCTTTTCATTATTAGAATCCATTTTCTGTAATTCGTTTTTTATATCTTTACCAAATTTTTTATAGTTTTTTAGCAAATCTCCAGGATTCACAAAAAGAGAAATAATAGCTTCATTTTTATTATTAAAAGAGAACGTATATGAAGTAAGCACAACGCCACGATGTGTAGTATATACTCTTAAGGCATACATCATTCTATATTCAAAATAGTTATCAAAATATTTTTTCTTGATAGTTTCAAACATAGTTTTGAATCTTTTTTCATAATATTCAATAAGTGCATAGAACGAACCTAAAACATTATACATATATCTATTCAAATCATCGAGAGTGTACTTGTTTTTAATATTTATATTAGGAATATATGTTAATAGTTCCTTAACATTATCGCGTAACATCACATAATAATCTTTTGAAAGCATAGATATCTTTAAAAATTCAATATCATCCATTATTTTTGAAAATTCAGCCTCTGATATTTCCATTAGGAAGTTTTTTTCTTCATTCTTGGTCATTGTCATTATCTTATAATTCATAAACCACCTCTTTTACTATATGTATAATTCCAATTTTAAAAATCCGAATTACAAGCATTGCAATGCCACTGTTTTCCCACCTTTGAAGACCCAAAACCAAATAGTCCGAACGAGAATGAACGACCTATAGTTCCAATCTTCTTAGTATTAGTTGATTGACAATATGGACATTTAACAGATATTGTATTATTTACTTGCGTTCTTGCAGGTGTTCCAATCATTGAAGGTATAAATTCTTCATTATTCAAACTATTTATAAGTTCTTCTACTTTATACATCTCGCTCTTTTTTATACAGCAAGCCATATAATAGCAATTGTCATATATTATAAATCCGTTTGCTTTATTCCCTGATTTCAATGATTTGATTGCAATCAAATTTCCACTTCTTTTATATCTTCCTGTTGTTCCAACTTTCCCATCAGTTTTACTTGTATATGAGCCATCCTCTCCAAAGGTTATTCGTTCTATCCCACCTAAGAAGGATTCTTTGCTACATGTCGCATTAAAACAATCTTGTTCGGGAATATATCCATTATGCATTCCGTTTTGATTGATTAAATAATCATCTACAATTTTATATGATACTGTACCTGCTCTTCGTGTTATGTATAAAATATTATCTTCAACATGATAATCCCATACTAAAGTGCCTTCAATACATTTTCCACTTGTTCCATTCTCAAGACCATTTGCAAAAATTGATTCACCTTTTAAATCAAGTACATTACAATAAACTTCACTTTGTTCTGATATATATAGTTCCTTTGGATTTTTCTCAAAGTATTCTTTAATGTTAAAACCACAATCTGGACATGATATAGCAGTAGCAGATACTTTTTCTCGTCCGCATTCTGGACATTTTACAAGTGCCATAACTTCCATTCCTCCAATATATTATAATGTAACAATTTTATCATTTAAAATTATTTTTGTAAATCTGATTATCTGTTAATAGTGAAATCCTTTTGTAATTCTCTTTCTGGATTATTCCTCTCTGGTTCTGGATAATCTCCAACACCTCTTTCAGCCCAATAACATTGTTTTTCGTATTGATAATAAGATAATCCATACTCTTTACAATATCGGTCTATTTCATCATTATAAGCCTTTATTTCGTCTGCCTCTTTAAATCTATCATCAATCTCTTTTTCTATTTCATTCAAGCGTTCAGCTCTTTCTAAAAGATATAATCGTTCTTGTTCTAATTCTCGTTTCATATCTTCATTTTCTTTATACTCTTTGACAGTTAGCTTTTTATCGTGGTCACACTCTGGATTGTTTCGTTGCAAATCCTTATCTGGATAGCGTTCTTTCATATAGTCATAAAATCTATCTTGAAAGCCTTTGAAGTAATCCTTGCCTTTTTGGTGTTGCGATATATTAAAGTTTTTAGTTCCATCAGCCTTAACATGTATAGGTAGCATAGAAGTGTGCATATGAGGAAGTCCTTGTTCATCGTAATGAATGCGACTGTCAACAATGTGAAATGTAGGATATTCCGTTTTTAGAAACTCCAGACCTGTCTTAAAATATTCCACTTGTTCTGTTCGAGTCATTGATGAAATTAAATCTTTACTTCCAGACATAACAAAGCAGGACAGTACCTTTGTGGCATTTCTATCACAAGTAGTATCTATGTTAAATCTGCCACCTATATTATTATCTTCCCTATATGCCTTTATATAAGCTCTGAAACTCTTGTATTCGTCTATTTTACTATCGTGTTCAAGAACTATATTCTTACACGATTTTGAAATATCATAATTAACATTATCTTTATTTTTAACTGTTAATTTGCGTTCCTGCTCTCGTTCAACTGCATTAGCGTCAGTACAATTGTAATTCTCGCAGGTTATTATTGCTATATTTATGTTATCATCTCCTTATACATCGTTTGTAGTCTTAATATACCTACAATATAATTGTATCTTGAAAAATAGACGAATACAAGAGTTCGACAGAGAACCCACTCTATCGAAAATTTTCGATGTGGGCAAGGTGTTCCCCTTGACCCCTTAATAACCTACGGTTATTTACATACTAAAAAAACTACTACTAAATAAAAAAATATGATATCAGGATGTATTGCTTTTAAAAAATCTATATTATACAATATATATAAACAAGGTGCAGTTGTAGTAGTTGATGTTGTCTGCATAAGTTAGGTTGCAAACCCTAATCAAGTCAAAAACAACAAGGGAGTCATGTCTGCTCCACAGTGTTAAAAATAAGAGACAGAACTGGCGGTGCTTGCCAGATTTGCGTATGCTTATTGCATATTAAACAATCTTAAAGTGCAGGAGGAGAAAAGCTTATTCCAGTAATAAGTACTGTGTAAAATGAAGTATGTGTGTAAAATTCGAGGGCAGTTGAGAATTATCCATAATAATGGTTGCATGAAAAGGTTATGACGAACTCTATACTCCGACGGAATTGTCATCCTATCAACCCAACCCACCATATTCAAGAGTTTCTTGCGTATGGTGGGTTGGGTTTTTCTGCTCCTCTACCACCTCTGGAATTGATTAAAAAAAGCCCCCTGCAAGTTGCAGAGAGCTTGAAACACTTTACTTACTAACAATGTATTGATTGTTATAGATTAACTCATAAATAGAAGTTAAAAAACATCTACATTAAAATTATATCATCTAGCAAAAACAAAAATCAACAGATACAAACAATAAATATTAAATTTTCCATACTATCTCAATATCTCCATTAGAAGAAAGTAATATTTTTTCAATCATCTGTTGACATACACTTTTCTTCTCATCGATAGAAAGCCTATCATATACAATTGGTAATCTATCAGAAATTCGAAGTCTTTCTGCTGCTTTAGCATTCATAAATTCCGTAAGTTGAATTTCATTGATTGCTTGTTGTAACTTTTCAATTTTACTATGTACAACCTTTGCACTTTCACCACCAAGAGCAACAAGTTCAAGCAAATTCTCAATCTGCGATTGCAGTTCTTTTATATGATTTTCTTTTTCTCTATCTGATATGATTTCAGTAACAATGGTTTGTGCTATTTTATCTAGTTCTTTTTGTACTTCAAAACCAACTTTATTTTGAATATCTGCAAATCTTACCCCTTTTAATGACACATCACAAGTCTTTAATGTATATTTTGCGTGACATCCCAAATATGGTACTCCTTTTGCTGATTTGCTATGAGATTTTATTGCATAGCCACATTTTGCACATTTAATTAGTCCTGCTAGTTCTTGTAATGCACTTGGAGCATTAGAACGGGCAATTTGTTCATTATTTTCTAATCGTTCCTGCACCATTATAAAAGTTTTGCTATCTATAACACCCTTGAAATTAGTAAGATAAATGCTTTGTTCTTTTAAGTCCGTATATTTTCTAGTATTAACATTACCAACCTTTTTACCAACTATATGTGCACTTGTTGAGCCATCCCATTCACAGTCATTTAAAAACTTCACCTTACGTATTTCATAATATTTCTTTAATCGTTCATCAGCAACGGCATATACGCTATTTTGTAGCATACGGGCAATAGTGACATTATCCCAACCACCATTTTTACGCCTACTCTTATAGCCTTTTTCAGTTAAAGCATTACATATCTGATTCATTGAAATGTTAGGAGAATATGCATATTGATTAAAACAATATTTCACGATTTCCATTTCATCAACATTTACTTTAAGTGTTGGCTTTTTATCTTCTGTCTTTCCATTTGTAAAACCGTAAGGAGCAGGACCACCTGCCCAACGTCCATCCATGCTGATACGAGAGTAATAATTATCCTTAACACGTTCTTGTATGCTTTCACGTTCCATTTGTGCAAATACAATTAAAATTCCCATCATAGCACGCCCCATAGGATTAGATGTATCAAAATTTTCATTTACAGATAAAAATTCCGTTCCATGCTCCTGCATAATGGAATATAGATTATAAAAATCTGTAATATTTCTACTGATACGGTCTAATCGGTAAACGATAACTCTACTGATTTTATTTGCTTTAATATCTTTTAATAAACGCTCAAGGTCTGGTCTGGCAGTATTTTTTCCAGAATATCCTTTATCTTTATAAGTTTCTACATTTCCTTTTGTTATGTATTCACATTTTTCAATCTGGGTTTCAATGCTCACACTGTCCTTCTTGTCTACGCTCTGTCTTGCGTAAATTGCTTCTGTTCTGTTCATGTTTGATATCCTCCTTGTAATTTAAGTAATCAATAAATTTCAAGTAAAGATTGATTTTTTCTTCTTTCGTGATATTTTTATATGTGTTCTTTACCACTTATAAAAACCTCTGAAATTCATTGTCTTAACATTAATACACAAGTAGGTATCAAATATACAACAAATTTCCAAAACTTTTTGAAAAAATTTTTCTTTCTCAAAATCTATACTCTTGTTACAAGTGTATCAACATCCCATTGCACACAGTGGCAACCTAAACGATTTACAGTTTCCACAACTGTGTTGTTATAATCTCCGTATGGAGGACGAAATAAAGTGACTTCCTTTCCTGTAAGTTCTTTTAATTTTTTGTTTACAGATATAATTTCATCTTCACATTGGCTTTCAGATAATTGGGACATTTGTTTATGATTTTCACTATGATTGCCCAAGTCATGCCCCGCTTTGGCAATATTTCTAACATCTTCAGGGTATTTTTCTACCCAACCTCCAGTCATAAAAAAGGTTACCTTAACATTATATTTTTCCAGAATAGAAAGAATTTCACTGGTGTCTTCATTCCCCCATGCTGCATCAAAGGACAAACTTACTTTGGGTTCATCGGTTTTGACGCAGTAAATAGGAAGTTTCTTTGAGTTATCTGCAATAAAAACGGAGCTGGCTTCCGATAAAAAATGTGCACCTATAAAAATTAATAGAAATGCAGACAAACTAACCAATCCACCTTGTAGAAATTTAATCATATTTTCGTTTTCGTTGTTCATAAAGTAGTCTCCTAATACCATTATGGTTAGTTTATGAAAAATAAAAGAAAATAAGAACAAAGAAATATTACAAAAATAATAAGAAAGTGTTACAGAAAAAAGAAAAAATAATAGGTAAAATGTAAAAAAACAGTTGATGTACTAGCAAAAATATAGTATAATTTTATTATTGAATACAAAAAAATAAGCAAAATGTACAATGATTAAGGAGGAAAAAGGAAATGGTATTTAAAAAAGTGCAAAAGGCGCTTGCGATAAACCTTGCTACAGCAATGGTTGTAACAAGCTTGCCAAGTAGTGGTTACGTGAGAATACTTGAGGCAAATGCTGCTACAAGCGTAGAAGCTGGCAAAAGTGATACGTCAGCTCTAATGTTTGGGGATAGTGGGGTATCCGAAGATGATCCAGGTGTATATAAGGTTACAATGGATGAAACAGGTTATATTACTGCTGATAGTGAATATGCTACAGATGAGAATACACCATTCTCATGGGATAATGCGAATGTATATTTTGTATTAACCGACCGATTTGAAAACGGTGACGAAAGCAATGACCATTCTTACGGACGTTCCACAACGGAAGTAGATGCATCTAGTTATAAAACGCGTGTTGGAACCTTTCATGGTGGAGATCTAAAAGGGTTAACAGATAAGTTAAACGAAGGATATTTTGCTGAATTAGGTACCAATGCCATTTGGATTTCGGCACCATATGAGCAGATTCATGGTGCTATGTGTGGTAATCAGTTTAAGCATTATGCTTATCATGGATATTATGTTTTGGACTACACAAATGTAGATGCAAACATGGGAACAGCAGAGGACCTAAAGAATTTTGTTGATACGGCACACAGTCAGGGAATCCGTGTAATTTTTGATGTCGTTATGAATCATGCAGGTTATGCAGATGCATATACTGCCAATGAATATGGATTTGGTAAATTGGCAAGTAATTGGGAAGATACCTACTATAAGAAGAGCGAATCCAGTTATTCATGGCAGGATGATTATGCATCATATGGAGGAATGATGGTTGGAGATGACTCTTGGAAAACAGGCTGGTGGGGAACAAGCTGGATTAGAGCTGTTGAAAGTAATGGAGATGGTTCGGCTCGTTTTCCTGGATATGGTGGCTCTGAGAGTGGAGATGATTTAACAATATGTTCATCCGGACTTCCAGACTTTAAAACAGAGAGTACAGCAGAAGTTGGTTTGCCGGATATTTTAAAAACAAAGTGGACCAAAGAAGGAGTACTTGCAGAGAAACAGGCACAGGTTGACGACATGTTTAAGAGAACCGGTTTACAGAAGAACGTAACCGGATATTTAGTAGGTTGGTTAAGTGAGTGGGTAAAAGACTATGGTATTGATGGATTCCGTTGTGATACAGCAAAGCACGTTGGAAAATCTGAATGGAAGAAGTTATATACGGCTTGTAATGCAGCATTAAAGCAATGGAGAAAAGAAAATCCGGATGCTCCTGGTGCAAAGTGGGATGATGAATTCTGGATGACTGGTGAAGCATGGGGCTGGGCAGGTACATCACCAGATTCTTATTTCACAGATGGTGGTTTTACTTCCATGATTAACTTTGGATATCAGGGAACAGAAAGAGCTACTGGCTCTGGTTTGGAAGATGCTTTTTCAAAATATGCAAGAAATATAAATAATACAGATAATTTTAACGTATTAAGCTACATATCTTCCCATGATAAAGGATTGGGACAAAGAAGTGCAGAGGCAGGTACTGCCTTATTATTAACTCCGGGAGGAGTACAGACCTTCTATGGTGATGAAAGTGGAAGACCAGCTGGAAAAGGTAATGATTATGAACCTGCACGTTCTCATATGAATTGGGATAGTATTGAAAAGGATGCAAAAACAAAGTCTATTTTAGCAAACTGGCAAAAGGTAGGACGTTTCAGAAGAAACCATATTGCTGTAGGTGCCGGTCAGCATAAGCAATTAGCAGCATCTCCTTATACATTTAGCAGAACCTATCAGGGAACTGCTACAGTTGGGGATGAGATGAAGAAAGATTATGAAGATAAGGTAGTTGTATGTTTACCAACAAAGGAAGGTACCTTTGATGTGACTGTGGAAGGTGTATTTGAAGATGGAACTACTTTGATTGATGAGTATAGCGGTGAGGAATACACAGTAAGTGGTGGAATGGTAAGTGCTACCTGTGATAGCAATGGAGTTATTTTATTAGCATTGCCTACAGATACTACACCAAAACCAAAGGTTACTACTTCCGTTAAAGAAGGTAAGGTTGCAAGTGGTGTATATGCTACAGATAAAGTAACGGTAGAACTTGCTTTAGAAAATATAAAGGATGCAACATACCAGGTAAATGATAAAGATGCGGAAAGCTTTGATGGAACCGTGTCAGTTTCTTTTGGTGAGGACACTGCATACGAAGAAGAGACAAAGATTGTAGTAAAAGGAACATCAGAAATTGATGGTTCTGAAGTGACGAAGGAATTTACTTACAAGCGAGACAAAGAGCCTGTAATTGGTGCTGCTAGCGAAGGATTCTCTTTAAGAATTCCTAAAAAAGATTTTCCATCAGCACCTACCATATGGATATGGTCAGGAAAAGAAAATTATTGTACCGGTATTTGGCCAGGAGATACTTTAACAGAATCTGGTGATTACTATATTTATGAAAATGCTAAGATAACAGGAGAAGCAAACTTTATTATTTCACATACTGCAAGTAATTACAGAAATACACAAGAAGGCGAAACTGAGTTATCAGCAAAAGGTTCTGTGTTATTTGACAAGGCTGGAAATTCTGTGTCAGAGTTTGCTGTTTCAACTGGAGAGTCTTGTAAGGTAACAGTTAATTACGTTGATGCAGCTGGAAAGGTTTTAAAAACAATATATCGTGTAGGAGCAGAAGGTGAAGATTATACGGTATATGCACCAGATACATTGTCTAGTGTATCAGGTTATATGTTAGCAGAAGGACAAGATAGTAGTAAAAAAGGTACATTTAGTACAAAAGAAGAGACAGTTGAATTTGTTTATTCTGAAGGTGGTAAAGCTGTAGATAAGACACCGGTAGCAGCAACACCGGCAGGAGATACGCCTGCTCCAAATACACCGGAGCCTGAAAAGACACCGGAAGTAGATGATCCAGATAAGAAAGAAGAACAGTCTACACCAAAGGTAGAAGAAACTGTAAAACCAAAAGAAAGTATAGCACCAACAGTAGGTGTTTCTAGTACTCCAAGTCAAAATATAGACGTAAAAGAAACACCAAATGTAACTGTAAAGCCAAGTGTTAAACCTACGGAAGCACCAGAGTTATTTGAGGTGCAAATGACAACAAGTGGTACTGCAAAGGTAGGTAAGAAGGTAACATTTACAGCCGATGCAAAAGGTGGAGAGGGTGTTTATAAATACAAATTTGTAGTAGAAAATAGTTTAGGAGAAAAGGTAAAAACCCGTTCTTATTCTACATCTGCAAGTTATGTATGGTCACCGGCTACAGGTGGAGATTTTGTTATTACTGTGTATGCAAAAGATGTTGAAACAGGAAATATTGTTACAGCAGAAACTTCAATTTCAATTGCATCATCCGCTGTTGTAATAAAGAAATTTACAGCAACAAGCCTAGGAAAATTGAAGGTACAATTAAAGACAACCACAATAGGTGGAAAAGGTACAGTAAAATATAAATATACTTATACATATAAGGGAAAAACTAAGGTTGTTAAAAAGTATTCTACTTCTAAGAAGGTTAAATTTACCTTAAAGAAGCCGGGTAAATACAAATTTACTGTATATGTGAAGGATAGTACTGGAAAAGTTAAGAAGAAAACAAAAACAATTACTGTAAAAAAGAAATAAAATATTTATCAATCACATAATGTGAATTTATAAAGTATAGTAGAAAATGGTAGCTGTTTATGTGTCAGAAGACTGGCGTGTGAATAGTAATCAAATGTGACAATGAACCCAGCCCATTTACCAAAGAAAAATGGGCTGGGTTTTGTTCCTTTATAGGAAAAATGTGGGGAAAAAAGGGTGAAAGAAAAAAAGAAGAAAGGGAAAAATATGCAAACACGCATCTTTCGCCTCTTGTGTTTGCATTTGTCAGCTACAAATGTATAGTTTGACAAACTGGGTACGAGTTATGAATAAAATTATTACAATTAGTAGACAGTATGGAAGTGGTGGACGAGAAATTGGGGAAAAGCTTGCAAAGCATTATGGAATACCTTTTTATGACAATGAAATTATTTCTAGTGCTGCAAAAGAAAGTGGATTTTCGGAGGTCGCTTTTGAAAGGGCAGAGCAAAAAGCTACAAATAGCTTTTTGTATTCTATTGCAATGGGAATGAGTGCCTATGGAAATATGGAAATGGGATTTAGCACTATGTCAGTAGACGATCAGTTATTTCTTGCGGAAACAAAGGTAATTCGTAGGTTTGCCCAAAAAGGACCATGTGTAATTGTAGGTAGATGTGCAGATTATGTACTGAAGGATTTTCCAAATGTAATGAATCTTTTTATATCTGCCAGTATAGAAAAACGTGTAAGTCGAGCCATTGAGGTATATGAGTTAGTAAAACCAAAAGCAGAAGAAAATATTCTAAAATTTGATAAGCGCCGCTCTAACTATTATAGTTTTCATACGGGGAAAAAATGGGGAGATCTAACCAATTATCATTTATGTATAAGAAGTGATATTGGAGGGATTGACCATACGGTGCAGACTATAATTCAATATCTAGGGGAATGATTTTTGGTAAAATTTTTGGAGTGAATTGTTAAGGAATTGGGCAGGCTTCCTGTATGGAATTGCCCAATTCTCTCATGAATGAGGGATTTAGGGAGTTGAAGTGGACTTGTCCACTTTGTTCTTCTAACCTTTTATTGTTAGTGAAGTAAATGAGAAGACCTATCTGAACGGTTATTATAGGTAGCAGTTTTTGTGAATTAGATATTGACAACATAACCTGTAATATGATAAAATTAAAAAGTGTGAGAGACAACAGAGGTTTGTTTCTTTATGCAAAAAGGTGCTGTTATAGCTCAGGTGGTAGAGCGTCACATTGGTAATGTGGAGGTCACGGGTTCAATTCCCGTTAACAGCTTTAGAGAAGACACTTACTAGATTTCTAGTAAGTGTTTTTTGCTTTATAGGATTAGGGTGTCAAAAGCACATAACCTAAATTGCACTTGTCAAATTTCACAACAATAAGATAACAATTTGCAGATGGTGTCCGTGCCAGACAAACACAAGCAGACGATAGGAGATTTTTGCCCAATTTTGTGAGTAAGCGCAAATGTTGGAGTACTGTTTGAGCGTAGCGAGTTTGCGGAAACATTTGCTAATAGGCGACGGAGCAAAATGGGCGAAATCGACGT
>JAFQAU010000216.1 GCA_017399885.1 Lachnospiraceae bacterium | reverse complement strand
ATTAATACTTTTGGATGATGTACATCTACTTTCAATGTTGGAAATTGTTCTAATAAATAAGCTCCCATTTCTATGCATATTTCAGGTGATGTATATGGATAACTTTTATTTGCCCGTTTCGCTGCAACCTTAAATGTAAAATCCTTCGCATCATAAACTTCATCTATATAATTGGCAACCTCTTTTGTTACAACTTCCCAATCTGTTGTATCTACAATTTTAACCGGGCAAATGGCAACAATTCCAAATACCCATTGTATTGCTTCTACCACGTCTTCGTAATCATAATCAGACAAAGCATCTACATACAATCGTCCTTGTTCTTTGGTAACCTCAAATTTACCTTCTACATTTAAAAGTGCATTTTTTATTTGTTTAATCAATGCATTCTCAAATATATATCTATTTTTTCCTTTAATTCCAATTTCTGCGTACTTTATTAAAAAAGATTTGTACATCATAATTTTCACCAATCTTATCAAATACAAATTCAACCAAGCATATTTACATTGTAATTCCAATATTTTAAGTTATGCAAATTTTCAACCCATGCATTTTTAATGCAACAATTACCTTGAAGTTTATAGGTGAGTAATAACTTGTTTTGATAAGCACAAACACAATGAAGAAAAGATCTGTGTTTGTATATTTTACCTTTCTTTATTTTTTTATTATTTTCTAACATATTTTCGCAATATAGGAAGTAATTCCTTTAGAGAATTTACTGCAAAATCCAATTCTTCTTTTGTTGTATTAATAGACAAACTAAAACGAATTGTAGACTCAATTCTTTTCTTTTCAAGCCCTATTGACTGTAAAGTTCCACTTAATGCAGGATGGTTAGAAGAACACGCGGAGCCAGAAGAAACATAAACCCCTTTGTCCTCTAATGCATGTAGTAAAACCTCACTCTTCACTCCATCCACACACACACTTACTATATGTGGTGCTGTTTCCTGTAAGGAAATATTCTCAATTGCATTTATAGAAACATTTTCAATTGTATTTAGCTGTTCAATAAGATATTGTTTTAGTTCATATAATGCTTCGATTTTATTTGTATGCTTGTTGTAAATAAGCTCTACAGCCACCCCTAGACCTGCAATTCCCGGAACATTCTCTGTTCCAGAGCGCATACCATTTTGTTGTCCTCCTCCATGAATATATGGTTGAATTTTTAATTTGTCTTTTACATAAAGAAATCCAATACCTTTAGGTCCATGAATTTTATGACCACTTACGGATAGTAAATCGATACCTAGGCGTTTTGGAAAAATTTTGTATTTTCCAAAGGATTGTATGGCATCCACATGAAATATAATATCTTTATTTTTTTCCTTTATTTTTTTTGAAATCGTTTCAATATCCTGCACAGCTCCGATTTCGTTATTTACATGCATAATAGAAACCAGAATCGTATTTTCACAAATTGTATCTAATAATTCATCTAAATTAATTCTTCCATTTTTATCAACAGAGGCATATGTTACCTGGAACCCCTGCTCCTCAAGAAAAATCAGTGGATTATGCACTGATGCATGTTCGATCTTTGTTGAAATTATATGTGTTCCTCTTCTTCTATTAGCAAATGCAGTTCCAATCAAAGCCTGATTATTGGCTTCTGTGCCACCAGATGTAAATATAATTTCCTTTGTATCAACTTTTAGACTTTTTGCAATGGTTTCTTTTGCGTTTCGTACATATTTTTCTGCATTTACTCCCATTGTATGCATAGAGGAAGGATTTCCATAGTCTTGTTTTAGAGTCAAATTCATTATATCTATTACTTCACTAAAAGGTAAGGTAGTAGCTGCATTATCTAAATATACTTTCATTTATTTCCTCCACTTTCTTTTTGTAGTTCCATTTGAAACATAATAATAGATAAGGTTGTCAGACCGGCTGTCTCTGTTCGTAAAATTCTCTTCCCGAGAGAAATTGTAGAAAATCCGGTGGAAATTGCCTTTTCAATTTCTTTATCATCAAATCCACCTTCAGGTCCGATAAAAATACCTATTGTTTTTTGTGTGCATGCCTCTTGGATTTTTTTATTGGAGTCCAACATGCCTTTTGCCTGTTCGTAAGGTATCAAGTTATAATCTAACTCCATTGCCATTTTTAAGGCTTCTTCATAGGACATAACAGTAGAAATTTTCGGAATAATACCTCTACCAGATTGTTTCGCAGCTGAAGTAGCAATGGATTGCCACCGCTCTATTTTTTTTTGTTCCTTTTTTTTATCTTCTATTTTTGCTACGCAACGTTTCATGGCTACAGGTATAATTTGATACACACCAAGTTCGACTGCTTTTTGAATAATTAATTCCATCTTATCCTTCTTTGGTAAACCTTGGAATAAGTATATCTTTGCTGGAAGTTCTGATTCCGTGCTGTTAATTTCTAAAATATGTGCAATAACACAATCATTGGAAAGATCCTGAATCTCACAATAATAATCTTTTCCATTTCCATCACAAATAATCAGATTCTCACCTCTTTGCATACGAAGTACATTCTTTATATGGTTTACATCATTTCCGGTTATACGAATAGTTTCTTCTGTTATTTGACTATGTTCTACATAAAACCAATGCATAATTATTTCCTCTTTCTAGTAACAAATGAAACCCAGTCTCCCATTTCATTTGTTTCTATAATCTCAAAATTATTCTTTAAAAGTGCCTGTTCTACTTCCAATTTTTTTGTATTTATAATACCAGAAGAAATAAATAAACCATCATCCTTCATGTGCTGTTGAATTGTTCCAGATAAAGGAATAATCACATCTGCAAGAATATTAGCAACCACAATATCATATTTCTTCAACCCTACTTCTTGTTGTAGATGAGCATCTTCTATAATATTTCCACTTAAAACAGTAAATTGTTCTCTTGAAATTTTATTTACTTCAATATTCTCTAATGTAGCAGTTACTGCATTCGGATCAATGTCTGTACCTAATGCATGTTTTGCTCCAAGCTTTAGTCCGATTATGGATAAAATTCCACTTCCACATCCTACATCTAATAATTCCGTTGTAGAATTGATATATTTACGTAAGCCTAAAATACAAAGTCTTGTAGTTTCGTGTGAACCTGTTCCAAATGCTGTTCCTGGATCGATTTCAATAACCAAATCATTAGCTTCAGTATGTTCCAAATTCTCCCATGTTGGTTTAATAATGATATCA
Source organism: Lachnospiraceae bacterium (assembly GCA_017399885.1). Lineage (GTDB taxonomy): Bacteria > Bacillota > Clostridia > Lachnospirales > Lachnospiraceae > CAG-411. The sequence goes on along the minus strand of JAFQAU010000216.1, from coordinate 2,595 downwards.
TCAGCTACACGAAATGGTTTAAAAAAGGCTTTCCAATTGTTGATCCAATCTTTATCATCAGTGTTATCAATTTCTATAGTGCCTTCTCCTATATTCACAAAATTAGAAATTTCATCTAACCCATTTCTTATATCATTTACCAATTGTTCTATGTCAAATTTATTAGGTTCAAAATACGAACTAACAGTAGCTGACCCGTCATCTTCTGGCAACTCTGGTAATATGTCAATATACATTGCTTTTTTATCTTCTTCACTTAATGGAATATTATCTTCTATTTGAATTCCTTCAAGACCTAACTCATCAAATAAATTACTAACAAAATCAACTGCTTCTGTTGTGGTTTTCAGTGCAATTTTTGTATATTTCATAAGATTTCACATTCTCCTTTGGTACTTGATTTTGGCATAACTGTTTTTATTTTATAACGAATCTCATTAGGTTGCAAGTATTTCATTGCACATCGTACCTTATAAAGTAACAGTTCAGTTCCCAGCTAAACCATTACCTTATAAACAAGAAAAGGTAACAGTTTGGATTATTTTCAAACTGTTACCAGTATCTTTATTATTTTAATCAAAATATTCTGTTATCTTTTTAAGAATCTTTTTTTTTTTACTTTTTTCCTCTTTGCTATCAGTATAATTTACATCCGGTCCATTTAATGCTTCATCAAATTGTCTTAACAATTCTTTTTGTTCGCTGTTAAGCTTTGTAGGTACTTGAACAACTAATGTAACATAATGATCTCCTCGTACTTGTTTATTTCTCAGTGTTGGGACACCTTTTCCACGTAGACGTACTTTTGTATTTGTTTGTGTACCTGGTTTTACAGTATAGATAACATCTCCATCTACAGTACTTATACGAATATCTCCACCTAATACAGCTCTCGCATAGCTAATTGGAACTGTAGAGAAAATGTTATAATCTTCACGTTGAAATGAATTATGTCGGCTTACTACAACTTCTACTAATAAATCTCCTCTTGGTCCGCCATTTTCGCCTGGCTCACCTTTATCTCTTATTCTTACACATTGGCCATCATCAATACCAGCTGGTATGGATACCTGAATCTTTTTCTTTTTGGTAATATAGCCACTTCCGTAACAATCTGGACATTTATCCTTAACAATTTTTCCTTTACCACGACAATCTGGACAGGTTTGTACATTTCTTATCATTCCAAATAAAGACTGTTGAGTAAATACAGCTTGCCCTTTTCCACCACATTTGTGACAAGTCTCTGGATTAGTTCCAGGTTTTGCACCACTACCATGACAATTTTCACATTCTTCTTTTAGGTTAAGTTCGATTTCTTTATCTACACCAAAGCAAGCTTCCTCAAAGGTGATACGAACCGAAGTACGTATATTAGCACCTTTAGAAGGGCCATTATAGCTACTTCGACTTCTTCCTCCACCAAAGAAATCTCCAAAGATATCCCCAAAGATGTCTCCCATATCCATTCCGGAAAAATCAAATCCACCTGCTCCGCCACCTGCGCCACCTTCAAAAGCAGCATGCCCAAATTGGTCGTATTTGCTTCTTTTTTCAGAATCGCTAAGTACAGCATATGCTTCGGACGCCTCTTTAAATTTCTTTTCTGCTTCTGCATCTCCAGGATTTGTATCCGGATGATATTTTTTTGCCAATACACGATAAGCCTTTTTTATTTCACTATCTGAAGCACCTTTCGATACACCTAGCACTTCATAATAATCTCTTTTATCTGCCATGAAAATTCCTCATTTCTATGAAATTACCTACGAACATAGTACGCAAAAAATCTGTGCACTAAGTCACCTTAGTACAACAGACTTTTTGTTACTTTGCTAATCACCGTATTTATACTTCTCTATAGCTTCCATCTACTACATCATCATCATTCATGCCTGCATCCTGTGTAGAACCACCCATATTACTCATATCCGGACCTGCACCACCCTGTTCTGCCTGCATATTTTCATACATTTTTGTAAATAATGCTTGTGCACCTGTCATTAATTTTTCTTTTGCTGATTTAATATCTTCAATTTCTCCATCAGACATAACTTCAGGATTTGTCTTTTCTAATAATTCTTTTAAGTGATTTAAATCAGCTTCTACTGCAACTTTTTCATTAGCATCTATTTTATCTCCAACTTCATTTAATGCCTTTTCAGTCTGGAATACCATAGAATCAGCTTCATTACGTGCATCAATTCCTTCTTTACGTTTCTTATCTTGTGCCTCATATTCTGCAGCTTCTTTTACAGCTTTTTCGATATCAGCATCTGACATATTAGAACCAGCAGTAATTGTAATATGCTGTTCTCTTCCTGTTCCCATATCTTTTGCAGATACGTTTACAATACCATTGGCATCAATATCAAATGTAACTTCGATCTGTGGAACACCTCTTCTTGCAGGTGGAATTCCATCTAAACGGAACTGTCCCAAGGACTTATTATCTTTTGCGAATTGTCTTTCTCCTTGTACTACATTGATATCACCTGCTGTTTGGTTATCTGCTGCTGTAGAGAAAATCTGACTCTTCTTTGTAGGGATTGTTGTATTTCTTTCAATAAGTCTTGTTGCAACACCACCCATTGT
>JAFQAU010000215.1 GCA_017399885.1 Lachnospiraceae bacterium | reverse complement strand
GACGTAAAAAAAGACGTATAAGTAATATATATAATAACAAACCTACAAACTGAAAATTAAATGTAGAGGTTAAATATAGATAATAATATTAGATATATTACTAGGGATAAAAATAGAAAAGCATACTTACAGAAACGCAGACGGATAGAGATAATGTGTTTACAAGCATACAGGAATCATGTATATAGGGAAAGAAAAATCTGCATAAGCAGAAAAGAGGATAACAGAGCAGGGGAAAGAGGATAACGCAAATACATAAAACAGATAATGCAGAAAAGGAAAAGCGGGCGGTAGAATATCAATCTATACATGGAAAATAAATGCTTGCGAGGATAATGTTTATAGAAGCATATCTGTATATCCTTACATTTGGGAGGAAAAGAGAGATTGAGTTGCTACATAGGATTATTATAAATATAATTTATTTTTTATGTAATTGTGAAAATATACCTTAAAAGCAGACTGTAAGAAAAAACTGTGTTACAATAGAAAAGAAAAATATTTGAATGGATTATCTGATTTGTATGTCTGAAGAAAATAAGAACATGGAAAGAGAGGAAAAAATACATGAGTAAATATAAAAAGTTTATATCACCTACATTAACAGTCCTAATGTTAACATCCCAACTAACAGGCTGTAGTACAACAAATGCAGCAGAAACAATGAATATGTTAAAAGCAAATGAAACAATAGAAATCAACATCCCTGAACCAGAGAACATCGAAGAGGGAAAAGAAATATCTTATAACTGGATAGAGTTAGCTTACCTAGATTCCTATGAAAGTTTAAGAAATACGATGGATGATTCTCTTTACATCATTAAAATGGCAGACAATGGAAAGAATGGAGTCATCTATGTAGATTCAGAGGGCAATCATACAAACAATGCAACTTTACAAGACGCCTTCAATAACAAAAAATTCATCAACAACTACTGGAATAACAAAGAAACAAATCAAAGAATCATTCAATCAGCAAAGCAAACTTTCAGTGATTTAGAAGATGAATCCGATGCAAGTTGTGTGTTAGCAGCTTATAATGCTTATTATAATTTATTACCTGCTTATGATAGCAATTATGCTAATATGCAAAGCACTCTATCAAGATTAGAAGCAATGTCTCTTCTCTACAGAGCAGTTACCCCTGTAGATGATACCTTACAAGTATCAACAGACTTCATATCTAAAGTCGGAGACAACGAGCATGCAATCTTTGCAGAGCAAATAGATAATCAAGGTTTAACCTACCTTACCTCTAAAAACAGTTCCTTAGATGAATCAACAGCTACAGGTACAATGACTCGTGCGGAATATGTGTTTATGATTATTCAGAACTTCTATGCAGATGAATACAACACCTTAACAAAAGATGACATCAAATCCTTTACAAAATCAACAGAATTTGTAGACCTAAAGAACGCAGGAAATGTAGCAAAAGAGCAAAAATACATCTATACAGAAAAGAACAAAGAAACAGGTGTTAAAGAAGAAAAAGCTTACAATCGCTATCAAGCCTATGAACTAAATTATTGTTTACAGAATGTAGAAGATGGTTTAACAGAGAACCTCTACAAAGCCTATATAGTTGCAAGCAATCATAATATCTTAACCGATACAGAAGAAACAAATTGGGAGCTAGGTTTAACAAAGGAATACGCCCTAGAACTCCTAACAAATGTCTTAGAAGAAACAGGTAGCAACGTCAACTATGATAGAGGCGAGAGCAAAGGCGAAATCATAGTAAACAACCTTGATTCAGAGAAAACAGAAGAAGTAAATACAGTAGGACAAGGTGGAGACAAATCTCT
>JAFQAU010000214.1 GCA_017399885.1 Lachnospiraceae bacterium | reverse complement strand
TCCAGAGCTAACTGAACTGTTATGAAAGAATTGCGAAAATGAAAAATCTGTTGTATGATAGGTAAGAGGATTTTATAATGAGAATAAAGTAGAAAGGATGTATATTTTATGAGTGAAAAAATACCATATAAGATTTATTTAACGGAGAGCGAAATGCCAAAGCAGTGGTATAATATACGTGCACATATGAATAATAAACCAGCACCTATACTGAATCCACAAACATTAAAACCCATTACGGTAGATGAGTTATCAGAGATATTTTGTAGAGAATTAGCTATACAGGAATTGGATGAGACCAATGCTTACATAGATATCCCAAAAGAAATACAGGATTTTTATAAAATGTATCGTCCGTCTCCTTTGACACGAGCATATTGTTTAGAAAAAGCATTGGGAACTCCTGCAAAAATTTATTACAAATTTGAAGGAAATAATACTTCTGGGAGTCATAAACTAAACTCAGCAATTGCACAAGCTTATTATGCAAAACAGCAGGGATTAAAGGGTGTTACTACTGAAACTGGAGCGGGACAATGGGGAACAGCGTTGTCAATGGCATGTGCATATTTAGATTTAGATTGTCAGGTATATATGGTTAAAGTTTCATATGAACAAAAACCATTTAGAAGGGAAGTAATGAGAACATTTGGAGCTTCTGTTACACCATCTCCATCCATGACAACAAATGTTGGGAAGAAAATTAATAGAGAATTTCCAGGCACATCAGGAAGCTTAGGTTGTGCAATTTCAGAGGCTGTTGAGGCAGCAGCTGCACAAGAGGGTTATCGTTATGTGTTAGGTTCTGTATTATCCCAGGTTTTAATTCACCAAACAATTATTGGGTTAGAAACAAAGATAGCATTAGATAAATATAATGTAAAACCTGATATAATTATAGGATGCGCAGGTGGTGGTTCAAATTTAGGCGGTTTGATTTCACCATTTGCAGGAGAAAAGATACTTGGAAAGGAAGACTATCGAATTATAGCTGTTGAGCCAGCTTCCTGTCCAAGTCTGACAAGAGGTCGTTATGCATATGATTATTGTGATACTGGAAAGGTATGTCCATTGGCAAAGATGTACACGTTAGGTAGTGGATTTATTCCGTCTTCTAGCCATTCAGGAGGATTACGTTATCACGGCATGAGCTCTATTGTTTCCCAGTTATACGATGATGGAATTATTGAGGCTACATCTGTAGAACAAACATCCGTATTTGCAGCAGCTACACAGTTTGCTAGAGTAGAAGGTATTTTGCCAGCTCCTGAAAGTAGTCATGCAATTAAAGTAGCTATTGACGAAGCATTAAAATGTAAAGAAACTGGTGAAGAAAAGACGATTGTTTTTGGATTAACAGGAACAGGATACTTTGATATGGTTGCATATCAAAGATTTAATGATGGGGATATGAGTGATTATATTCCAACAGATGAAGAGTTAGAAAAAGGTTTTGCGACTCTTCCTAAAGTAGAATAGATATAGTAGCATTATTACAAGCCTATGGAAATTTCGATAAGAAGGTTTTCATAGGCTTGTATCTGTTTGTTAGGACGTTTGCTCTGTTTATCATTGTGGAGTTTCTCAACAGAGAAACATAGCTTTGATTTTGATATATTTTTTCTTATGTTCAGTAGTCAGTACAGTAAATGTCTAGAGCTATCTAAATTGTTATAAATGCTATAATTTTTTTAATGTTAATAGATTTTTTTTGGAGATTTTGATATAATGGTATATAATAGGAATTGTACAAAGTGTGTAACGATGAGATAGTAGCAGTTAGCCCTCAGTTGTACTGTTACACGAAACATGAAAGATACATAAAAAGATCTTGGCAAATGGGGTAAGAAAGAGGAGGATTGCCATGGAGGAGAGAATTGTAAATGAATTGTTTCAAACAGAGCCATATATATATGAACATTTTCAGGAAGAAACGGATGAATTTCTTTTTTACGATATAAGAAGGGAAATTTTATATTCCTATCAAAAAAAGGAACAAGGATGGGAGCAGGTTTTTGTCCTAACAAATTGTCTTAAAAGATGGATGGAGTGTATTCATGAGGCAGATGGAACAGCTGTGGAATCTTTTTTGACAGAGATACGAAAAGGGGCAAAAAAAGCAGATTTTGTATGTCGTTTTGTAAGTGAGAGTGGATATTCATGGTATTATACTTGTTTAGTTACCGTAGATGACCCAGAGGAAAAGTATGGTGCTAAAGGATCGTACGCAATAGGATATCGAAGAGATTTGACTTTGGGAAGTGATTCTGCAACTTCTTTATATCATAATGCTATGGATTACCTTACAAGAGTATATAAAAAAGAATTATTTAAATCAAGAATCGATGAATGTTTGAATAAATATCAAGGGCAAAAGGGTGCTTTTTGTATATTGGATTTAGATAATTTCCAAGTTATAAATGATAAATTTGGTTATAAAGTGGGAGATGAGCTTTTGCAGAATTTTGCAAAAGTTATTCGTGAAAATATTTCTACCGCAGATTATGTAGGAAGATATTTCTGTGATGTTTTTCTAATTTACATGGGGGATGTAGTAGGCGAGAATCTTTGGAAACAAAAGCTTAGCAATATTATGTATAAGATTAGACAACAGTATAGGAATAGTAAGTTATATAATTATGTCTCTATTCATGCTGGTGTTGCCCTATATCCAAGAGATGGACAAACATATGAAGCCCTACTGGAAAAGGCGAAAGAAGCATGGACATATGAGAAGATAACCCAAAGTGGAGGTATAGAAATTTACAAGGAAGGTATGCTTCGAAGAAAATGGGATAGACGTATTTTGGAAGATGCTGAGCAGAGGGTTAGTTGGGAAGCATTTCAGGAATTTATGAAAAATAGTCCATTGGTTGAGCTTACAGGTGATTTGTTCCATAGTGTGATCAATATTGAAAGTGATATTTTAAATTTATTAGGAAGAATTGGACAACACTATCAGCTATTGACAGTGCATATTTACGAACTATTAAAGGAGAATAAAAGTATTTGCTGTACATATGAATGGTGTAAAGAAGAATGGGCTTCTAATATAATGAATGTGCAGGGAATATCGGATGATAATATTGTCAATAAATTTGGACGTGCACAGCAGAACGGAACTATGCAGGTGTTTGAGCAAGGGGAGCATTTATTTGGATATCAAAAAAGAGAGGTAGAAGAATTACCACAATTAAAGAATGGTATATATATAGAACTTTTAGGAAAAGAGCAATACATTGGAAGATTGGTCTTGATGGATTTTAACCAAAAACATATATGGACAAAACAAGAGATGCAGGAATTGGAATGGTTTGGAAAGTTATTTTCAGCTCTATTCCAAATTGGCTTTAGAGAAGATGTCAAGGATTTGCATTATGCAAACAGAGAATTGGTGGATCCTTTGACACGATTATACAAGGTAGATAGTTTTCTTGAAAACTTACATAAGCTATTGAGAGATCAGGGAGAAAAAGAATATTTACTAGTGTATTCTGATATTAGCAATTTCAAGTATGTTAATGAAACCTTTGGATATGATGTTGGTGATAGTATTCTTAAGAGTTGGGCCAATATTCTTGTGGAAGACATTCCAAGCAATGTATTTGCCGGAAGGGTGTGCTATGACCATTTTATTGCAGTTAGAGAAGTTGAAAAGGGAGCTACAGAAGAAGAATTGTTGAAGCAGCTTAATGAGACAAAAAGATTGGTGGAGCATAAGTTAAGAGAAGAATATAAAGGAAGTAATATTACACTTAATACAGGAGCATTTTTATTGAACGAGGAATTGCCAGATCTAAGTGCGGCATTAGCTTATGCAAACATGGCACGTAAGATGTCTAAGCGTGGAGGAACTCGCTGTGTCCTTTATACAGACACCATGAGAAGAGTAGCAAACAAAGAAATGGAGTTGGTGGCTAGTCTGGAAGATGCAATTAAAAATCATGAGTTTGTGGTCTATTTACAACCTAAAGTAGGTTGTAGCGATGATAAGGTTATTGGTGCAGAGGCATTAGTTCGTTGGGTTAAGAATGGAAAGATGATTTTCCCAGATGCATTTATTGGCGTTTTTGAAAAATATGGCGGAATTGTAGAGTTAGATTACTACGTATATGAGGAAATGTTTCGTTTTATTAGAAAAAGGATGGATGAAGGGAAACCGCTTATACCAATATCTTTAAATGTTTCTAGAGCACATATGGTAAATACAGATTTAATAGATAAAATTGAAGAATTGTTGGAAAAGTACAAGATTCCTACAAGTGCTATTGAGTTTGAGATTACGGAAAGTTTATATTTGGAGAAACTTCCAGGCTTGGATGCGGTATTAGCATATTTTAGACAAAGAGGTTTCGCTATTTCTATGGATGATTTTGGAACAGGTTATTCATCACTAAATGCAATAAGTGCCTTACCAATTGATGTGATTAAGATGGATAAGATTTTTATGAAGAGAACTGGATTAGATAAGAATGATAAAATCATTATTACACACATTATCAGTATGGCCAATGAGTTACAAAAGCGTGTATTGTGTGAAGGTGTAGAAACAGATGAACAAAAGGCTTTTATAGGCTCGGTGGGGTGTGATAGCTGGCAAGGTTATTTGTTTTCGAAGCCGGTTAGCATTCCGGAGTTTGAAGAAATTGTATCCAATGTAGAAGTTAGGCCAGTGGATGAAAAAAAATAAGCAGACTTATTAACTGAAATGATTAATAGGGCGTTGGAGGCGAAAATAAAAGCATATACTTATTTTCCTACCATGGCCCTATTTTCTTTGTACAAATGGAAAATGTTCATCGGGAGGCTACCAAGTTACATTGTAAGTCCATATAAAATAAGGCAAAAACAGCTAAATGAACTTACAACTAGTAAAAACATACCATAGACATAGGTACCCGGTCAGTTAATATGTGGACCTAGTGATAAATCAGGATAAAAGCATAAGAAACTTTGAATAAAATCTATAAGAAATGTAGTATCATTTAGTAATTCTTCTTTATATAAAATATATTTTTCCGGAGCCTTATACTCTTTTTTAAAAATTGTATTATAGTGGCATCCATAATAAGGAATAAATGTATCTTCTTTTTTTAGGTAGCAGGTTTCTTTTTTTGCTTTTTCTCTGTATTCTTTGTCAACAAAAGCAGCAACACTTTTGTGAATGGCAGTATCTTCTAATGGTAAATAGTAATAGTCTTTGTAATTTTCATAAAAGTATTTTAGTTTCCCGTTGAAAACCTTTACATTAAGAGAAAGGGAATCGTGACTTAAAAGAATGGAAAATACAGAATTTTGAAAAAATAGGTTACAAATATTTTTATAAGGAAGCTTTGCAGTAATACATAACTGGTCATTTTCCTTTGTACATTGTATATTAGTAAATGTAACGGAACCATTTAATAAATCTACCAAATTTAAAATATTGGAGAATTTGAGCATACCGCTTAAATCTTCCTGGTTATGTAGCAAAAGAGAGTGTAGTAGCTTATGTTCCGTATCTATATCACCATTTAGTTTTGCTTGCAAGTAATTTCTGTAAAAAGCAATCAATTCACCTCCAGAGTAAGTATCTTCTCTGTTTAGATGTAAAAAAGCTTCTACTGTTTTTTGTTTTAGATTTTCCAATTGTAACTTCTTTTTATGTGGTAAAAGCTGCTTATATATATCAATCTGACACATTTGTTCAAAGTAGTTCGTATAATGGTCAAGCTTATGTTGAGAGCATTTTTTTCGTAGAAAGGGAATATCAAATCCCATTCCGTTAAAGTGTATAAGACAAGAGTAATTCTGGACGAATTGAAAAAAACAAATTAATAAATCTTTTTCGCTTTCATAATCATCAGCAAACCATTGAATAATCTGCCAGTTACCTTCGCTGTAATACATAACACCAATTAGGTATAATGCACTTGTTTTAGGAGAAAATCCAGTAGTTTCTATATCAAAAAATAAGAGGTCTGAATTTGAAAATTGTGGTTTAAAAGAATAAGATAGAGTTTCATTAATATTTTTTTCGATTGTTTTCATAGGGAGTACTCCTTTATATCATACATGTTGTGAACAATTATAATATGATTATACATGATTATTGTTAGAAAAAATAGTTTATAGAAAAAATGTTATGGGGGAAATGGGTATGAGAAATAGTAGAAAACGAAATAAGAAAAAATGGTATCAGAGGAACCAATGGTTTAAGAGTATTTTTTCTTTTATTTTAGGAGGAATATTTGTATTTTGTACACTTTGTTACGAAGAAGTAATTCCATTCATTAACAGCTATATCCAAAAATTTATACAGGATGAAGCACGAAAAACGGATATTATCATATCATATATTGATGTAGGACAGGCAGATGCCACTTTGGTACAGAACAATGGTTATAATTTGTTAATTGACACAGGAAATAGGGAAGATGGGGAAACAATTGAGACTTATTTAAAGCAGTGTGGAGTTTCAAAGCTTGATGGGGTTATTTTGACCCACTGGCATGAAGATCATATAGGTGGTTTTTCGTATATAGCACAAAAATATGAAATTGAACAGGTATATATAAGGAAAAATGTGAATAAAGTGGGCACAAAGGTATATGAAGATACAAGAGAGGCTATAAAAGAGAAAAAAATAAAAACAATAGTCCCAAGTCACGGGGAAACGGTTAACTTTGGACAGGCGGAGATAAAATTTGTAGGACCAGTTAATCCCAATCATTACGAAGATGAGAATGCAAATTCACTTTGTATGATACTCAGCTATGGAAAAACTAAATTCTATTTTGGCGGGGATAGTACAAAAGAGGCAGAAACAGATATTTTAGAATCAGGCTATGATTTAGAAGAAATTGATGTGTATAAGGTATCCCATCATGGTTCCTCGTATAGTAGCAGTTATCGTTTTATTAGGGAAATTTCAGGTGGAGATAAGAGAACAAAGCCATTTTATGCAATCGTATCTTGTGGAAAAAATAATGATTATGGTCATCCACATAAAGAGACCATAGATAGGTTGCAACAGGCAGATGCAATGGTGTACCGTACAGATTTGCTGGGGACTATTATGTGTTATTCAAATGGGTTGGATATAAAATTTGCCCACAATAAAAAAGAATAAAGATGGGAGGAAAGTAATTGTAAATGAATTTTGTCAACTCTGTAACCGTTTAATAACAGTACAGTCTTTGGGATGAACGCTTAATAAATGGTTACAAAGTTAGTTTTGTCAAGCATATAATTGATACTTTACTCATACATTTGTAAAAACAATGTATTTGGGGTATTAAGGATGAAGAATTATATTGAAGAACGGGCAGTGGCCATTGCAAATTATATTGTTACGCAGAATGCCACTGTAAGGCAGGCGGCAAAACAATTTGGCATAAGTAAGTCTACCGTTCATTGCGATTGCAGATCAAGATTGTTGAAAATAAATCCTTCATTGGCTACAGAGGTAGGTAAAGTGTTAGATTTGAATAAACAAGAGAGACATATACGTGGAGGACTAGCTACAAAAGAAAAATATGCACATTCAAATTAGAAATTGGTACAAAAAGTGGAGCAAGTTCCTTATAAATGAGGGAGCTGCTCCACTTTGTTCCTTAAGAAAATTAAACCTTGATTATTCCGGTATTAAAGTAATTTGAATCTTTTTTTGTTTTTTTGTTTTAAAACGATATAGACGAACGTTGGAAGTTTTTACTTTTCTGTTTTTTACGCTTACAGTACTTCCACCTTGGTTCCATTTCCAATTTTGTTCGATTAAAGTGATAACACCCTTCTTGGAAACACTTTTTACTATACCCCAGTGGGTAGTTCCGTGGTTAGTGTTCATAGCAACAATATCTCCAACCTTTGCTTTCTTTACACGTGTAAACTTTCCATTACCACTGGCAACATTAGGAGTACGGTTATAGAACAAGTTATTCACATCAACATCGTATACTTTCTTGTAATAACGTTTAACATAAGCTGCACAAGAATAAAAAGAACTGCTTCCGTCGTTACCACCCTTTCGGTAGTATGCTTTTACCCCGTTAAGGGAATCTACTACTTGTTTTTTGCTTTTTGTTATAGTTATCTGCTTTTGTCTCAAACGATTTGATGCGCTTTTTGCTGAAATATCCATACAATTTTGTGGAACAACTGTAGTGAACAGCGCTATTGCTACAAAAAAGAGGATAAATCGTCTCAACGTTTTTTTCATGATTTTTACCATGCTTATCAAGCACAAGTTGTTACAGCTTGGACAACTGGATAAACTGTCATCATAAACGCACTTATATTTGATAAGCGCAAACACAAAGAATGAAAGATGTGTGAATAATAATGTGTGTTTGCATATTATACCTTTCTTTTGTTTTTCTTTCATCCCAAAATTTTCTTTTATCAACTAAAGTATCTCATGAATGAAGTATAAACACAAACTAAGTACTTTAGGTTAATTTATGTACTTGGTACTTTACAACAACAAAGCTGTATAGAGTAACAAGAATGAAGCTATTGTTACTATAAGCACCAAACAGGAATATTTTAACATTTTTTTGATTGTAAGACAATAAAAATACATGAAAAAGATAAATTTTGTAATTTCATCACAAAAAATGAATATAAAATTGTAGAAATATACAAGAGAAAAATGTTAAGAAAAGTAAAAAAGAGCATGGAATAGAAATGTGTTATTGAAAAAAATTGTTTATTTTGTTGAAGAAATGAGATAAAATGATAATATAAATAAAAAAAATAACTAAATTATGGAAAGATTCCTGGGAGTAGATTGGGAATCAGAAAGGAGTGCAATATGAGAGGTGCAACATTTAGGGGAGGGGCACATCCATTTGAAGGTAAAGAAATGTCCAAGGATTTGCCCATAGAAAAAATTTTCCCGGAAGGGGATCTGGTGTTTCCGTTGTCGCAACATATCGGTGCGCCTGCAGACCCGATTGTACAAAAGGGAGATACTGTTTTAGTTGGGCAGACAATTGCCAAAGCGGGCGGTTTTGTTTCTACTAATATATGTAGTTCCGTATCGGGAATTGTTAAGGCCGTGGAACCAAGGCTAACAGCATCAGGTGCTAAGCTTTCTTCTATTGTAATAGAAAATGACAAACAATATACAACCATAGAAGGTTTTGGAAGCGAAAGAGATTATACAAAATTATCCAAGGAACAGATAAGAGATATTATAAAAGAGGCAGGAATTGTGGGAATGGGAGGAGCCGGATTTCCTACCCATGTGAAATTAACACCAAAGGATGACGCAGCTATTGACTACGTTTTAGTAAACGGTGCAGAATGTGAGCCATATTTAACCTCTGATTATAGAATGATGTTGGAGTGCCCTGAAAGCATAGTTGGGGGATTGCAGGTAATGTTATCTTTATTTCCAAATGCAAAAGGTATCATTTGTATTGAAGATAATAAACCAGAGGCAATTTCAATTTTAGAAGAAAGGGTAAGAGGAGTAGATAGAATACAGGTAAAGGTTTTAAAAACAAAATATCCACAAGGTGCAGAGCGTCAGCTAATTTACGCAGCAACCAAACGAAAGATTAATTCTACAATGTTACCTGCTGATGCAGGCTGTGTTGTTAATAATATAGATACTGTGATTTCTATTTATAATGCCGTATGTAAATGTATTCCGTTGATACGAAGAATTGTGACCGTTACTGGGGACGGTGCAAATAAACCAAGAAATTTCCAAGTTCCTACAGGTATGAGCTACAAGGAGGTTCTTGAACAGGCAGGTGGATGTACGGAAGATACCATAAAAATTGTGTCAGGTGGACCTATGATGGGAATGGCATTATTTGATTTGAATGTACCTGTAATGAAAACATCCTCAGCATTACTTTGTATGACAAAAGATGAAGTTGCAGAATTTGAACCTAGTGCATGTATCCGTTGTGGTAGATGTGTCAGTGTTTGTCCAAGCAAGCTAATACCACAAAAAATGATGGAATATGCAGAAAGCTTTGATACAGAAGCCTTTCAGGCGATTCATGGAATGGAATGTTATGAGTGTGGGAGCTGTACCTATGTTTGTCCGGCAAAACGTAGATTGACCCAATCTTTTAAGCAAACCAGACGTAGCATATTAGACAGTCGTAGAAAATAACAAGTGAGGAGGAATTTAGGTGAGTAAATTATATAATGTATCAGCGTCGCCACATGTAAGAGATAAGGTTACAACTAAGAATATCATGCAGGATGTGGTCATAGGGTTATTGCCTGCTGTATTAGCAGGTATTTGGGTATTTAAAGTGCCAGCATTATTAGTATTATCGACAACTTGTGTAACTTGTATTCTAACAGAATATTTTTATGAACGTTTTATGAAGAAGCCTATTACCACTAGCGATTATAGTGCTCTAGTGACCGGTTTGCTATTAGGAATGAATCTTCCATCAACCATTCCATTATGGATTGCCATGCTAGGGAGTGTATTTGCTATATTGGTAGTAAAACAATTATTTGGAGGATTAGGACAGAATTTTATGAATCCTGCACTTGGAGCAAGATGTTTTTTGTTGATTTCATTTACAGGAAGAATGACATCCTTTACGGTAGATGGTGTTAGTCAGGCAACTCCGCTTGCACTTATAAAAAATGCAGATAAAACAGTGGCAGTAACAGAAACTTTAGCATCTAATGGCGTTAGTCTTTTTGATATGTTTATTGGAACAACCGGTGGTGTGATAGGAGAGACGTCTGCCATTGCCATATTAATAGGTGCCGCATATTTATTTATAAAGCGTATTATTAATTGGCGTATTCCCATCATGTACTTGGGAAGCTTTTCCATTTTTGTTCTTTTATTTGGAGGATACGGATTGGATGGAAGTTACTTATTGTCACAGTTATTAGGTGGTGGATTATTGCTAGGCGCCTTTTTCATGGCAACAGATTATGTGACCTGCCCAATTACGCCAAATGGAAGAATTATTTATGGGTTATGTTTAGGGGTATTGACTGGAATTTTCCGAATATTTGGAGGTTCTGCAGAAGGGGTTTCTTATGCCATTATTTTCTGTAATTTGCTAGTACCACTTATTGAAAAAATTACAATACCAAAACCCTTTGGATACGTGAAAATGAAAAATAAAAAGTAACAATTCATGGTTTTGAACCGTTGCAATAAAAGCTAGAATGGCATGTGAAGCATAACATGCAGGAGGAGGTTAAAATGGGTGCAGATTATAATCAGAAAGAATCTACAATTATAAAAGATGCATTTATATTGTTTTTTATTACATTGATTGCTGGAATTTTGCTTAGTATGGTAAATGAAATTACAAAGGGCCCCATTGCAGAGGCGGAGGTTGCAGCAAAACAAAAAGGATATAAACAGGTTTTTGCTGTTGCAAATAATTTTAAAGAGGATGTTTCTCTAAATGAAGAATTGGAAAAAGCAGAATTTTCGGGAACAGAAATTTCAGAAATACTAGTTGCTGTGGATAAGGAAGAAAATACCATTGGTTATGTTATGAGTATGGTAGCAAAGGAAGGATATGGAGGAGATATTTCCTTTGTATTGGGAGTAAAGACAAGTGGAGAAATAACAGGTTTAAGTGTATTATCTCATAGCGAAACAGCAGGGCTTGGTGCAAATTGTACTTCACAGGAGTTTCAGGCACAATTTGAAAATTTACAGGGGCCAACAATTGCATATACAAAAGAGGGAAAAAACGGCAATAATCAAATTGATGCATTAAGTGGAGCTACTATAACAACCAAGGCACTAACCAATGCAGTAAATTCCGGATTAGAATTTTTGCAGGAAAAAGGCTGTTTTACAGACTTATCATAAGGGGGGGAAGGAAATGAATAAATATGTGGAACGTTTATATAATGGCGTGATAAAAGAGAACCCCACATTTGTCTTAATGCTGGGGATGTGTCCTACATTAGCAGTAACATCTTCTGCTATAAATGGTATGGGTATGGGACTTACTACAACGGTTGTATTAGCAGCTTCGAATATAGTGATTTCTTTTGTGAGGAAGATTATACCTGATAAAGTAAGAATACCGGCGTTTATTGTAATTGTAGCGTCACTGGTAACTATGGTACAGCAGTTGTTACAGGCATATGTGCCAAGTTTATATGCTTCGCTTGGTATTTATATTCCGTTAATTGTAGTAAATTGTATTATTCTTGGTAGAGCAGAAGCTTATGCATCAAAAAATAAGGTCTTATTATCCGCGTGTGATGGAATTGGTATGGGACTTGGTTTTACAGTAGGATTAACTTTAATTGGAATTTTCCGAGAATTATTGGGAAATGGTTCTGTATTTAACCTTACCATAATGCCAGATTCTTTTGAGCCTATCACCGTATTTGTTTTAGCACCTGGAGCATTCTTTGTATTGGCTTGTCTAACAGCTATACAAAACAAGTTAAAAATGCCTTCAGCAACCAATGTTACACAGGAAGAACCTCTTGCATGTGGTGGAAATTGTGGAAGCTGTTTGGGGAATGCCTGTGCAGCAAATCATGGAATGATAGAAGCACAAAAGGTAGCAGAAAAGGCTGCGAAGGCACAAGCACTTGCCAAAGCAAAAGCCGAAAATGAAAAAAAGAATATAGAAGTAACCAAGGAAAGGGGAAATGATTAAAATGGAACAATTAGCTATAATTTTAATATCATCTGTGTTGGTAAATAATGTAGTTTTAAGTCAATTTCTTGGGATTTGTCCATTTCTTGGTGTTTCTAAAAAAATAAACACGGCAGCAGGTATGGGAATGGCGGTTATATTTGTAATGACGATATCTTCTGCAATTACAGCATGTATTTACCAATTTATTTTAGAGCCAAATAATTTGGCATATATGAATACCATTGTATTTATTTTGGTTATTGCAGCTTTGGTACAATTTGTAGAAATGGTTTTGAAAAAGACAATGAAGAGTTTGTATAATGCACTGGGAGTATATCTTCCTTTGATTACGACAAATTGTGCTGTACTTGGTATTGCAATCATAAATGTACAAAAAGAGTATAATATTCTAACTGCAGTAATAAATGGTTTTGGAACAGCAGTGGGATTTACAATTTCCATTGTTATTCTGGCAGGTTTAAGAGAAAGAATGGAAAATAGTGATATACCGGAGTCTTTCAAAGGAACTCCTATTGTATTGATAACATCTGGATTAATGGCAATTGCATTTTGCGGTTTTGCCGGATTAATATAGGAAGGAGGCAAAACAATGAATATTATGGCGATTGTAGTGGCAGCAGCAGTAATTGGAATTACTGGATTATTAATTGGATTGCTTCTAGGAGTAGCAGGGAAAAAATTTGCCGTAGAGGTAGATGAGAAAGAGATAAAAGTTAGAGAGTTGCTTCCCGGCAATAACTGTGGAGGATGTGGCTATGCAGGATGTGATGCTATGGCACAGGCTATAGCCAATGGAAGTGCCCCGGCAAATGGTTGTCCGGTAGCAAGTGCAGAGATTTCCAAAGCCATAGCACAGGTTATGGGAGCAAAGGATGAAGCACTAGACAGACAAGTAGCTTTTGTAAAATGTAATGGCACCTGTGACAAGGCTGTAAGAAAATATAATTATCATGGTGCCAACGATTGTAGAATGGCGGCATTAGTACCAGGCAAAGGGGAAAAAAAATGTTCGTATGGATGTATGGGATATGGATCCTGTGTTTCAGTTTGCCCGTTTGATGCAATTCATATAAAAAATGGAATAGCAGTAGTGGATAAGGAGAAGTGTAAGGCATGTAAAAAGTGTATAGCAGTTTGTCCAAATCAATTGATAACGTTGGTGCCATATAACTCAACTTATAAAGTGCTATGTAACTCTAATGATAAAGGAAAAGATGTAAAGTTGGCATGTGATACAGGATGTATTGGATGTAAAATTTGTGAAAAACAATGTGGGACAGAAGCGATTAAGGTTGAAAATAACCTTGCATCCATCGATTATAGCAAGTGTATAGGATGCGGAGCTTGTGCACAAAAATGTCCATCAAAAATTATTAAGAATACCTAAGGAGGAAGAGCAAATGTACCAGGTAGCGGTAGTAGCAGATGAAGAAGATAGTCGGTTAATTAAGAAAACCATACATGAGAATTTTCGTGGAAGCTGGAATTTTATTGAAGTGCAGGAACAGGAAAAGTTGTTGGAATTAGTAAAAAATAATTCGCTTGATATGGTTTTCTTATCTTTATCATTTTCAGGTTTTTCAGGACTTAGGATGTTACAATTGCTACGGGAACAGAATAAGAGTCTGCATGTGTGCGTTTGCTCTGAATTCTTTTCGCAAGATATCGTAAGTGAAGTGGTTTTGTACGGTGTGGATGGATATGTTTCCACCCCTATCAGAAAAATACAACTAATACCTATTATTTCTAAAATTATAACAGAGATTGAGGAAGAAAAAATAAGATGGATAGAAGAAAAAAGTAGAGAAAATTATTTGCGAAATACAAGAACCGTTTTGGAAAGCGGTTTTTTGTATTCTATTGTGTTTGGAGAAGATAATGAAAAGCATTTACATTCTTATTGTGATGCACTGGGAGTTATGTATAATGGATTTATGCTTTGTGTTGAGATTGTAGATGAGGACGAGGAAGTTAATTGGAAGATTCGTAATCAAATTATTAAAACGGTAAAGCAGTATGAAAGATGCGTGGTAGGTTCTCCTATTTTTAACCGTATAATTGTGTACGTAAGCTGGAGTAAAAAGGAGATGCGAAAGGAGCACGAAGAAACATATATTTCAGGAATACGAAAAAGACTGCAGAAAGATATATTAAAAAAATGTAATAAGTCTGTGCGAGTGGGTTCGGGAAAAGTATATTCTATAAAGAAAATATATCATTCCTATCAAGGTGCTGTAAATTCTCTTTATTTAAATAAACAGAATAAAAAAAACACAGGAATAGATAAAGAGAATAATAGTGTCAGATATAAGGAATATAGGAATAAACTAAGTCAATTACAGGATGCTGTGAAAACGGGAAAAAATGAGTCGTTAGAAATATTTAATCATATGTTAGAGGATATGAAAAATTTGGGAAGAAATGATCGCATTAATCAAATTTTACAAATTATAATTATTGTGTGTCATACAGTTCATTTGAACGAAGAAAATGAGTTGAGATTTTTTAATTTTCGGGATTTCTTTAAAGATTTAGAACGAATACAGGATGTAGAAGGATGGGCATATCGTAAGTTCGAATATGTATTAGGGATTATACGAGAAAACTATGGAAGGAAAAACTCAAGAACCATTAATATAGCATTAGATTACATAGATAATAACTATACCCAGGAGATTTCATTAGAAAATGTTGCAAAACACATTGGTCTTACACCACAGCATTTTAGTAAAATATTTAAACAAGAAACCGGAAGTAATTATGTAGATTGGATTACGCGATTGCGAATTGAAAAAGCAAAGCAATATCTAAATGCTGGAGATAAAAATATTAAAGAGATTTGCTATTTAGTTGGCTATAAAGATCCAAACTATTTTAGCAGGATTTTTCGGCGGATAGTTGGGAAATCTCCCAGCGAATATATCAGGTGTGAGTTGTTGGTAGATGTTCACACACAAGCATAAAAATTGCTAAGAATCAAAGAGAAAAGAATGACAGTTGGCCCCATGTAATTTTATTACATGGGGCCAAAGCTATAATTTATTATAAGAAAATTGAGAAGTTACAAAATAGTATCAAATCCTAGATATAGGGTAATGCTAGTTTCGAATTAACAATAGGAGTTAAATAACATTCCTGAATAAATAGAAGTCATATATGGATTTGCAAAATTTTCTCTTTGTGGGTTTGGATATGCAACCATTACTTTATCTTCTATATACTTCATTGGGTTAATAGCAAAATTCTTAAATTGTATAATAGCTTTACCCCCTAGGGAATCCTTCGAACCGAATAAATTTTGAAATTTACCTTCAGCCGCAGCTTTAGTGGCAACAGAGGTATTTACCTTCATATATCCCTTTTCATTAAAAGCGATGCCACAGTCCTCAAAGGCACTTTTGGACTGAGAAAAAATCCGACTCAGATCATGTTGCATTTTCATAGCTAATTTAGGAGGATTGCCTTGGTTATATGATAAATGAACTAATCTATTGTAAGTATCTGCAATAGTGTCTATTTCTGTCATTATTTTTTGTGAATTATTTTCATAATCAATATGAACAGGTGATGCTGTAGGACTATGTAATGTAAGATGTAATGTATTATTTAAAGTAAATTCATTAGCAATTGTAGATTTTTCTTCCCCGTTAATTGAAAAAGAAGAGTTTGTAGGTTCCTGTGCAATATTATTTATATTAAAATATTCTACACAACCTGGTGTACCATAAGGATGGGATACATCCGAGCAGATAAAAATTGGATTACCATCTGTAGAACCTGTATTATCAGACCAAAGCTTAATTTGAACCTTCTCACCATTGTTTTTATAGAGTTTACTTGCATGGATGGGAGCGCTAGATTGATTGATGGCACTCACAATATGCTCAATAGCCTCTTCATTTGGTGTTTTTCCTTGGAGCTGTAACTGAAATAAATAAGAATTATCTTCTACATCTATTTGGAATTGATAAACACCTTCTCCAAGCTTTGCAGTGCTACTATATAATAGATTTCCTACATTTATCTGTTTTGTTGCCAGTTTATGAATATCAATAGTAAACGGTTCTGGGAGGTTAGAATAATCCTCTGAGTCAATTGTAGTAGTTAAGGCGTCTGTATTATCTGAACGGACCTGCTTTGATGAAAAAATAGAGCCTTCGTCCGTTTTTTGTAAATTTGCTAAGGTATTTTGTAGATATAAAGAATCCTCTTTTAGCTGTAAAGCAAACATCTGTGTTTCTTTTGTTGGTGAAAAAAGATAAGAGGGGGAGTCTTTACTTACTTTTACAATATCACTATATAGCTTTTTTAATTCAGACTTTTTATGCGACGTAGCATGTGAACGATAATTTTCACGGTTAATATAATCGGAAATTAAATAATTATATATCATGATAAGCACCTCCTCTTATTAATTAATGTGACCCTAAATCTACTTGTATTATTACCATTGTTTCTTTTGTTTATATTATACTCCAATAAAGAAAAAAAGTCGACATAAAATAAAAAAATGGTTGACGGTAAAAAATGAATATGTTATAGTAAATGAGCGATGGAATAGGTCTTTTTTTTATGTCTAAATTTAAACAAAATAAATATCGGAGGTGGCAGTTATGCGCGTGAAGATTACATTGGCATGTACAGAGTGTAAGCAACGTAATTATAACATGACAAAAGAGAAGAAAAATCACCCAGACAGAATGGAAACAAAGAAATATTGTAAATTCTGTAGAACACACACAATGCACAAAGAAACAAAATAATTCCAAGATTGGATGCATGAAAGGAAAGTGAAATCATGGGAGAAGCTAATAATGTAGAGAGCACCCAAAAGAAAAGCTTTTTCAAAGGCGTTAAGTCTGAGTTCAAAAGAATTATTTGGCCGACAAAGGAAACCCTTTTAAGTGAATCGGTGGCAGTTGTTGTTGTTTCGGTTGTATTAGGTCTTATTATAGCCATAGTTGACCTTGGTGTTAAGTATGGATTTGATAAGCTCCTACAATTAGGATAAGGGTGAATAGATATGTCAGAGGCAAAATGGTATGTAGTTCATACCTATTCAGGGTATGAGAATAAAGTAAAAGCAGATATTGAGAAAACGATTGAAAATAGAAAGCTTCAGGAGTTTATTCTAGAAGTTTCTGTACCGATGCAGAATGTTTCAGAAACAAAGAGCAACGGAGAAGAAAAGCTTGTGCAGAAGAAGATGTTTCCTGCATATGTGTTAATCAATATGGTTATGAATGATGAGACTTGGTATGTTGTAAGAAATACCAGAGGCGTAACAGGTTTTGTAGGACCGGGATCAAAGCCGGTACCATTAACAGAAGCTGAGATGATAAGTATGGGATTACATGCGAATATACAGGCAAAGGTCGATTTTCAAGTTGGAGATACAGTAGTTGTAACTGAGGGAGTATGGAAAGATACTACAGGTGTTATTACTGTTGTAAATGAGAAGAATCGAATTGTTACCATTAACATTGACATGTTTGGTCGTGAAACACCGGTTGAGATCGGGTTCACTGACGTTAAAAAGCTTTAATATATAAAAGAAAAGATTAATTAAGTGGGAGAAATTTACAACAATTGTAAGTTTTCGAAAACCACAAATATCAGGAGGTAAGCTATTATGGCAAAGAAAGTAGAAGGATATATTAAATTACAGATTCCTGCAGCTAAAGCTACACCAGCTCCACCAGTTGGTCCTGCTTTGGGTCAGCATGGTGTTAACATTGTGCAGTTTACAAAGGAATTTAATGCAAGAACAGCAGGACAAGAAGGAATGATCATTCCAGTTGTTATTACTGTTTATGCTGATAGAAGTTTTAGCTTTATTACAAAAACTCCACCAGCAGCAGTTTTATTAAAGAAGGCTTGTAACATCCAATCAGGTTCTGGAGTGCCTAATAAGACTAAGGTTGCATCAATTTCTAAAGATAAGATTAGAGAAATCGCAGAACTTAAGATGCCTGATTTGAATGCAGCAACAATTGAAGCTGCTATGAGCATGATCGCTGGTACAGCAAGAAGTATGGGTATCACAGTAGAAGAATAAGATTAATAAATATAAAAGACTATTCCGCAAGATCGTAATAAGTGGGAGGCATTGCATTTTATGAGTGCTGTTGAATACTTATTCAACAATTATTAACCGATAATACCACAGGTGGTTTTCGAAATGAAAAGAGGAAAGAAATATGTTGAGGCTGCAAAAAACATCGACAGAGCAAAGTTGTATGATGCAGACGAAGCAATTAGTTTAGTAAAGAAATCAGCTGTTGCAAAATTTGATGAAACAGTAGAAGCGCATATCAGACTTGGTGTTGATGGACGTCATGCTGATCAACAGGTTAGAGGTGCGGTAGTATTACCACATGGTACAGGAAAAACAGTTAAAGTTCTTGTATTTGCAAAAGGAGACAAGGTTGCTGAGGCAGAAGCTGCTGGAGCAGATTTTGTTGGTGGTGATGAGTTAATCCCTAAGATTCAGAATGAAGGTTGGTTAGATTTTGATGTTGTTGTTGCTACACCAGATATGATGGGTGTTGTTGGTCGTTTAGGACGTGTACTTGGACCAAAAGGATTAATGCCAAACCCTAAAGCTGGAACTGTAACAATGGATGTTGCAAAAGCTGTTGCAGATATCAAAGCAGGTAAGATCGAATATAGATTAGATAAATCAGACATTGTTCACGTACCATTAGGAAAAGCTTCTTTCACAGAAGAGCAGTTAGGTGAAAACTTTAACACATTAATGGATGCCATTAACAAGGCAAAGCCAGCTTCTGTAAAAGGACAATATTTAAGAAGCGTTACTTTAGCTTCTACAATGGGACCTGGAGTAAAATTAAATACTGTTAAATTAGTATAATTTGATTGTAACAGTTCAGCTATGTAGGATGCATGGCTGAACTGTTATTTTAATTTAGAGAGCCATTGCAGGTTGCAATGGCTTTTTTTGCTTTATAGGATTAGGGTGTCAAAAGCACATAACCTAAATTGCACTTGTCAAATTGCACAACAATAAGATAACAATTTGCAGATGGTGTCCGTGCAGACAAACACAAGCAGACGATAGGAGATTTTGCCCAATTTTGTGAGTAAGCGCAAATGTTGGAGCACTGTTTGAGCGTAGCGAGTTTGCGGAAACATTTGCTAATAGGCGACGGAGCAAAATGGGCGAAATCGACGTGTCTGTGGTGCTTGGCTGACACGGACACCG
>JAFQAU010000027.1 GCA_017399885.1 Lachnospiraceae bacterium | reverse complement strand
GCTCAAACAGTGCTCCAACATTTGCGCTTACTCACAAAATTGGGCAAAAATCTCCTATCGTCTGCTTGTGTTTGTCTGGCACGGACACCATCTGCAAATTGTTATCTTATTGTTGTGCAATTTGACAAGTGCAATTTAGGATATGTGCTTTTGACACCCTAATCTTTATAGGAAAGTTCGTCCTATAAAGCAAATCCCTCATGAATGAGGGATTTAGGGAGTTGATGTGGACTTGTCCACTTTGTTCTATGTGCGATACGAAAGGTAAGATGTAACAGCAGATTGCTCTGAAAATTGTGTTTGGAAACATAAAAGATTAAAGGGGTGATAGTATGTTTTTTAAAGGGAAGAAAAAGCAAGAAATAGAAAACGATATAGAAGAAGAACGATTTTTAGAACGTTTTCGTAATGTGGATGTACCTATTTTGATCTTAGATGAAAGATGGCATGTAATGTTTTCAGAAAGTAAAAAAACAGATGCACAAAGGACCCTAGAGAAAGAAATAAAAGAGTTATTTAAGAGTCAGGCTAAACTATCAAAAGAGATAGAGTTGCAAGAAGAAAAAAAGAAAGTATTTTTTAATAATATACTTATGCATATGAAATTAGCACAGATTAGTGAGGAAGAAGCCTTAAAACAAGAAGAAAACCAAGAACATATTAGAAATATCAATAAAGAAATAGAAAAATTAGAACTAGAGTTTGAAAATATGCCAAAACGAATCAAAGAGCTGAATCAAGAACTTCTAATAGAAAGTTTACGTTACTGTTATCGTAGAATGAGAGAGAATAAAAGAGTTCTAAAAGAGCAGGAGGAATTGGTAAAAGAGGCAGAGAAATTGTTAGAAGAACGCGTTTCAAAAAAACAAGAAAAAGAAAAAGAGAATGAGCAGATGTATGTGTTTATGCATCGTCTTTTTGGTAGAAATGTATTAGAGATATTTGATGACTTTGATTAAGAAGTGAGGGGAGAAAACCGTGATTACCGGGATAGGAAATGATATGGTAGAAATAGAACGCGTAGTAAAGGCTTGTGAAAAAGAAGCTTTTTTGCTACGCGCTTTTACAAATGAAGAGATACTTTTGTTCCATAAAGATAAAAAAAAAGCGGCAGATAATTTTGCAGTAAAAGAGGCTGTTTCTAAAATGTTTGGAACCGGTTTTCGTAATATAAAGCTAACGGAAATAGAAGTGTTAAGGGATAATCTTGGGAAGCCTTATGTGAATTTATACGGGGAAGCAAAGAAATTAGCAGAAAAAATAGGAATCACAAATATACATGTGAGTATTACAAATACAGCGCAGCTAGCTAGCGCCTTTGTAGTGGGAGAAAGTTGAAAGTTCTATTACACTGACCGTAACAATTGGTATAACAAGGTAGGATTGGGCAATTTCAAGCACTAATTCTGCCAAGTTCTACAATAGTTCAGTTTTTTATACCAAGCTTGTTATGGAGAAGGAGAAGAAGATGCAGGAAATAGTGGATAGTAGAGAAATGAAACAAATTGATTCATGGACCATTGCGCAGATTGGAATTCCTTCTATGGTACTTATGGAAAGGGCGGCATTATCCGTAGTAGAAGAAATTAGAAAGAGATTTGCAAAGAAAGAGAAAATTCTATGCCTATGTGGGACTGGAAATAACGGTGGAGATGGAGTTGCAATAGCAAGAATACTGCATCAGCTTGGCTACATGGTTCATTGTGAGATTATAGGGGAGAAGGAAAGGTGCACGGAAGAAACCAGACAACAGGTACAGATTGCAGAGAAAATAGGGGTCATTTTTGTAAACAAGGTTGAAATCTCAGAATATACTGTAGTAGTAGATGCAATCTTTGGAATTGGCTTATCTAGAGATATTCAGGGAATATATGAAGAAGTTATAGAGAAGGTGAATAAGAGTAACAGTTATGTTATTGCTGTAGATATACCTTCAGGAGTATGCACAAATACAGGTAAGATATGGAATGTAGCAATGAAAGCTAATGTTACGGTTACTTTTGGATATTGGAAAACAGGATTGGTTCTATATCCCGGTGCAGAATATGCAGGCGAAGTTGTGGTAGCCTATGTAGGTTTCGTACACTATAAAGAAAAGAAAGCATTTCAGAAGTTTTTTTATGAAAAAAGAGATTTAAAAGAGCTGTTACCGCAAAGAAGTCCCTATTCCAACAAAGGAACATACGGAAAGATATTAGTTATTGCTGGAAGTAAAAACATGTGTGGAGCTGCTATTTTTTCAGCAAAAGCCGCGTATGTGACAGGAGCGGGGCTGGTGCGTGTTGTAACAGTAGAAGATAATAGGGAGATTATACAGTCTAGTGTTCCGGAGGTAGTATTAGAGACCTATAAAGAAACTACAATAGAGCAAGATATGTTACGTATAAAGGAGCATATTCAGCAGGCAGATGCTATTGTAATAGGTCCTGGGTTAGGAAAAGGAGAGACAGGTAAAAAATTACTTTCTCTTGTAATAGAATATGGATCGGCACCTACGGTTATTGATGCAGATGCATTGCATTTGCTGGTAAGAGAATTTCAATTCATGGAACCGTACAGAAAGGGAAAGAAATGCAAATGGGAATTGCCTGCAAATTATATTTTAACACCTCATATGAAGGAAATGACAGCATTGCTAGGGAACAATATTTCAATAGGAGAGATACGAGACAATTTGTTTGAAATATTAAGCTCTTGCGTAGAGAATAAAAATATATTAGTATTAAAAGATGCAAGAACTGTAGTGTTGCAGAATGAACAATGTTATATAAATATGTCCGGCAACGATGGTATGGCAACTGCTGGAGCTGGGGATGTACTAACAGGAATTATTGCTGGCTTATTAGGACAGAAAATGTCACCATATAAAGCTGCAACTCTTGGAGTATATCTTCATGGACTTGCAGGAGAAAAAGCTGGTATTAAAAAGGGAAGATATAGCGTTATGGCGCAGGATATATTGGAAGGAATAAGTGCTGCAATGAAAATTGTAGATGTAGATAAGGAAGGTTAATACAGGATTATGAAAGAATATTATAGGGTACAGGCAAACATAAATCTTGACAGTATTTGCAATAATATAAAAAATGCCAGGGCACTTATAGCAGAGGGAACGCAGATTATGGCTATTATAAAAGCAGATGGATATGGGCATGGTGCTGTTCCAATTGCCAAGGTTTTGGAGCCTTACGTGGAGGCGTACGGAATTGCAATTATCGAAGAGGGAATAGAACTTAGAAAAGCTGGCATTAGTAAGCCTATTTTAATCTTAGGTTATACACCTCGTCAACAGTGTAAACAATTAATACAGTATAATATTATGCCTACAGTATTTTCTTATGAAATGGCAAAACAAATATCAAAAGAAGCGGTGAAACAAAATAAAAAAATAAAAATACACATAAAATTAGATACAGGTATGAGTAGAATTGGGTTTCCTATTGAAGAGAGAAGTATAGAAATAATAAAAAATATTTCCCAATTACCATGTATTGAAATAGAAGGTTGTTTTTCTCATTTTGCAAAAGCAGATGAGGCGGATAAATCATTTACCTATGTTCAGTTGGAGAAATATTTGAATTTTGTGGATGTTCTGGAAAAAGAAGGGATTCATATAAGCACAAAGCATATTTCAAATAGTGCGGCTATTATGGAAATACCTAAGGCAAATCTTAACATGGTAAGAAGTGGAATATCTACGTATGGTTTATATCCTTCAAAGGAAGTTGACACATCAAAGCAGTTACTAGAGCCTGCAATGGAAATAAAGGCTTGTGTATCTTTTGTAAAAGAGCTGGAAGCAGGAATAGGAATAGGATATGGAAGTACCTTTGTTACAGAAAGAAAAACAAAAGTAGCAACCATTCCTGTGGGATATGCAGATGGATATCCAAGAGCACTATCCTCAAAAGGAAGAGTATTACTACATGGTAAATTTGCACCAATTCTAGGAAGGATCTGTATGGATCAATTTATGGTGGACGTAACAGAGATTCCGGATGTAAAAGAAGGCGACATTGTTACGTTGGTAGGAAAAGACGGCAATGAAAGAATAACAGTAGAGGAATTGGCAGATGAAGCAAATTCATTTAATTATGAGTTTGTGTGTGATGTAGGAAAAAGGATTCCCAGAGTCTATTTTTATCATGGAAAAAAAGTAGGAACTATGGATTTTTATAGTTATAATCCAACAGAGTTTCAGTGGGAATAATGATTATTTTTAATAGTTGATCCATGGAAAAGCATATGGGCACTTTTCACCAGGGAGCATGACTATGGATTTACAATGTAACAGGTCAGCCATAGGGTTAACTGTTACGTGTTTTGTAAAGACGGAATAGATATTGAGAATAAGAACAAGTATACTTCAAAAAAAATTGGAAATACTAGAATAAGGTTAAGTGAGAAGGAATAGCAAAAATGAAGCTTATCTATATAATCACAGATAACCAAAAGTAAATACAATTTCAGGGTTCTATAAGTGTACATAAAACGTAGCAACAAAGGAAAAGTTGTAAACGTAAAACATTTATTGGATGGATGGGAGTAAACATGATTATTCGACGTGGGGACATTTTTTATGCAGATTTGAGACCAGTAATTGGGTCAGAACAAGGTGGTATTAGACCAGTGTTAATTGTGCAAAATAATACAGGAAATAAACATAGTCCTACAGTGATTTGTGCGGCGATTACATCAAAAATGAATAAAGCAAAATTGCCAACACATGTGGAGATATCTGCTAAGGAAAATGGAATTTCTAAGGATTCTGTTATTTTGCTAGAGCAAGTAAGGACAATAGATAAAAGCAGGTTAAAGGAAAGGGTATGCCATCTAGAGGGAGAAATAATTCAGCAAATAGATAAGGCACTAGCCATTAGTCTTGCACTATCACCAGAGGCTTAAATTACATAAAACACAGTAAGAAAAAGGGAGTATGGGAAAAATTGTGGATACAAAAAATATGATTATATGGATGATAATTTTTATTGTTATAATTTTTGAGTGGGTATTAACCTGTGGGTTGTCAGCCTTAGAAAATATAACAGAAACAGATTTACGAAGGTTATCAGAAGAGCAGGAGAAAAAGGCAAAAAAGATAATTTCTCTAAAGGATAAAATAGATGATAATAGGGAGAGTATTCCCTTTTTTATGACATTGCTAAATTCCATTGTTGGAGTGGTGTGTATTCCAAAAATTGTTGAATTTGTACAAAGAGAATTGAAATTGGAGATTCCCTTAAAATATGCACAAATAGAAGAAACTATAGTATTCATAGTAGTATTTTTTTTAGTTGTTTATTTGTTGTGTTTAATAGGAAATGTTATTCCGGCAAAACTAGCGCTTAAACATTCTATGGAAAGACTAAAAAAACTCGTTAATTTGTTAGAAATCTTTTTGCAGGTTATGAAACCTTTTAACTGGATGCTAAAACATACAACATGTGTGTTATTTAAAATAATGGGAAAAAATGCAAACGAATATCAGGATAGCATGACAGAAGAAGCTATTATTTCAGTAGTAAACGAAGGATTAGAGCAGGGGATTCTTGAAAATAGTGAAGTGGAAATGATTTCTAATATTATAGAAATGGATGAAAAAGTTGTTAGAGACATTATGACAAGAAGGCAAAAAATTGTAGCATTAGATGGAAATTTGACAGTAGAAGAGGCTATAAAGGTCATGATGGAAAAATCATATTCAAGATTTCCGGTATACATTGGAGATATAGACAATATAGTGGGAATTGTATTTTGGAAGGATATTACCAAATATTACATTCAGCATAATGATAAAACAGTATTATTATCAAAATTAGTAAAGAAGCCATACATGGTACCGGATACCCAAAAAATGGATTTGTTATTTGAAGAAATGCAATTGAAAAAAATTCATATGGCAATAGCAATCGATGAATATGGGCAAACAGCAGGTATTGTGGCTATGGAAGATGTCTTGGAAGAAATCGTAGGAAATATTTTTGACGAATTTGATGTAGATGAAAAGATGATCATGAAGCAAAGGGACGGGAAATATTTTATGCGAGGCTTAACCAGTTTAGAGGATGTGGAAAAAGAATTAGGAATTGATATGACAGAGGAACTAGAGGATTATGATACATTGAATGGTTTATTGGTTTCCAAGCTTGGTCATATTCCGGGAAAAAAAGAAAAAGTAGATATTATTTATAAAGGATATGAATTTCATATAATAGATGTGAAGGACAAGATGATACGTTTTGTGCGTGTACATAAGATATAGATTTATGAATGAAAAAACATAAAAATATTATATATAAAAGATAGATTTATAAATAAAAAAAGCATAAAAGTCTTATATGAAATAAAGAGATATAATAAAAAACAAAAAGAATCTTATCTATAAAATATAGATTTTTGAACTTAAAAGAATATACAAAAAAAGAGCTTATATACATAACGTAAATAGCTCTTTTCTTGATATTTATAAACTTGGAAGGAGAAGAATGAAAAAACATCTTAACTCTTTAAGAGTTATTGCAAGTTGTTTATCACTTATGGGTATATTCTATACAATAATTATGTGCGTGATATGACAAAAATGAAAAAAAAATATGAACAAATTGTAACCAAGGAGAAAAATATGAAAATTACTATTTTATGTGTTGGAAAAATTAAAGAGAAGTTTATGAAAGATGGAATTGCCGAGTATGCAAAGAGGTTGTCTAAATACTGTTCATTTGAAATTATTGAAGTGGCAGACGAAAAAACGCCGGATAATGCAACAGAAGCTGAAGAAATAAAGATAAAAGAAAAAGAAGCAGAGCGCATAGAAAAGCATTTGAAAAAAGATTCATATACCATAGCGTTGGTAATAGAAGGAAAAATGTTAAAATCAGAAGAGCTGGCAGAAAAAATTGATGAATTGGGGGTAACCGGAAAAAGTCATATTATATTTATTATAGGAGGCTCGTTAGGATTGCATAATAGAATAGTAACGCGAGCAGATTATAAACTAAGCTTTTCAAAAATGACATTTCCACACCAATTAATGAGAATGATTTTGGCTGAACAAATATATCGAAGTTATAGAATAATAACAGGACAACCATATCATAAATAAAGAAAGGAATTTATATGAAGGAGATAGGTTATATAGAAACTGATTTTGTAGAAAAATTTGGAGTGCCAAGACAAAGTGGATTGGTAGAAGGTATTAAAGGGAAAATAATATTTAGACCAGAGTATAGAACCTATGATGCATTTAAAGGACTGGAAGAATTTTCGTATATATGGTTAATATGGGGATTCTCAAAAATAAAAAAGAAAAACTGGTCAGCAACTGTAAAACCACCAAGGCTGGGAGGAAATAAGAGAGTTGGTGTCTTTGCCACAAGATCACCTTTTCGTCCCAATTCCATAGGGTTGTCATCAGTAAAGCTTGAAAAAGTAGCACAGGAAAAAGGATTGGGGACTGTTTTATATGTATCAGGCGTTGACTTAGTTCATGGGACACCTATTTATGACATAAAACCATATTTAGCATACACAGATAGTCATCCACAGGCAAAGGGGGGATTTTCAGATTTAGTGAAGGAACATAAATTAAAGGTTGAAATTGATAATAGTATAATAGAAAAAATTCCAATGGAGGAACGGGAAAATATAATAGGAATATTGGAACAAGATCCGAGGCCCTCTTACATAGAAGATGAAGAAAGAATATACGGTGTGACATATGGAGTATATAACATACGTTTTCAAGTGAAAATAAATAGACTTATAGTTATAGATATAGAAAATAAAAAGTTAACACACGGAACAGATGAATCAATATAGGAGATAGTTCTGAGTAACAGTTTAGTCACTATAATAGAGTAGTCAATTTCTCTCTCTTTTAAAAGGTTATTTATTTCATTTATGTTATAATAGTTGAAAAAAAACATAAAAGTGTTAGAATTGAGTGGATGTGAGTTTTTTGAAGAGAGACTTATTAGTGGATAAAAATCAAAATTATCCATAGGAAAGGAGCTGGTTCTATGTATAAAATTGTTCTTGATATAAAGAGCATGGAGGATGCGAAAAAACTTGTTGATATAGTTCGTCGATACGATTTTGGTATAGATATGATGTCACACCAATATGTTATTGATGCAAAATCAATATTGGGGCTTTTGAGTTTAGATTTATGTCAACCGGTACAACTATATGCAAGATGTAAACATGCCTCAGATTGCAAGGATTTGATGAAAAAAGTATCTATTTTTGCCCATGATGATGCACAGGTTGAATTTGTTGAGGATTAATTGAGTATATAATGGCTGGACCTTTATTCTGGATACTTTCTCGCTGGATTCCAAAAGACTTTACCAGATATTCCATGTGTATTTGTGTGAGTGTTCGCCTGATAGAAATGATAGTATCGACTGTGCTTAGAATGCCCTAAAGGGCTAGCTTTGTGTCACTTGTATTTATGTACAATATGCACTTTTTTTTGCTCAGTTGGACTGTTATAAAAAAAAGATTAAAAAAAGATTAAAAAAAGTGTTGACATTCAAAAATCGACATGGTATACTAACGAAGTCGCTTGGGCGAGGGCGCAAACGACAAGAGCTGAAACACTAGAGTTTATAAGGGTTTCAGAGAAAAGTTCATTGACAATTAAACAGTGAAACAACCTTGAAAATTCTAAAAAATTTCAAGAAGAACATCAGAGATGTTCGCGAACAAAACCTTTAACAGTAAAGGATAAAAAGCTAGCAAGTTTCTAGCAAGGAAAAACTTTAATTTGAGAGTTTGATCCTGGC
>JAFQAU010000213.1 GCA_017399885.1 Lachnospiraceae bacterium | reverse complement strand
TGCACAAAGCAGTTCTAAACTGATTTAATTTTAGCAAAGAAGGTGATGCCTGCCAAGAGGAAAATAAAAATTAATACACATTTTTTTGGGGGAAAGCATAAGTGCGCTTTACCAGTGTGGATAACTTGGAAAGGATTGAGGAAAAATGTGAAAATAATCCACATCCTCAAAAAGGCAGGCTATAAAATAGGTTTACCTTTTGGAACTGGTAAAATAATAGGGAGATTGACTATACTTCCTTGCTGAGATGCAGAAATTTATCGTTAATGTGGTCGTTGGACTGCTTGGTAATGAAAGTCCTCACTCAAACAGATTTACACTCATATATCCAAAGTCTGAGAATGATGTACGATTATGAGCTACACTTGGCAGTGAGAACCCCACGGGCTTGTCCGTGGGAGTAGTCAGACAAAGGGGAAAAGTATGGTGAGCTTGGAGAATATCTAAAACAGTTAACAAACACAGTTACAGAGATTCAGGCTCCTATAAGAACAGGAAATGAAATTGTAGATGCAATCATAAGTGAGAAAGTAGAAGAAGCAGAATCCTTTCAAATCAAAATTCAGGTAGATGGGGATTTTAAAGGAGTTACCATTTCCGCCATGGATCTTTGTACCGTCTTTTCAAACCTTCTTGATAATGCAATTGAAGCTGCAAAAGTCGTAAAAGAAGCAGACAGGGAAATTGGTGTTTCAGCCAGAAAAACGGGAAGTTTTTGGCTTTTGACGGTAAAAAATTATACGATTTATAAAGTGGAAATTTCGGATAGAATCAAAACAACAAAATCCAATGAGAAAGAGCATGGATTTGGAATAGGAAATGTGCATAGAGTGGTAGAAAAATGTGGTGGCGAGTTTCAGTTAGATTGCAGAAAAGTGGGAGAAAATTATATATTTACGGCTGAAGTGATGTTGCCGTTGAAGAATAGTAGAGCTGGTTAAAGATAAACTTATGGGTATGTGTATTTTGCCGGAATATACATTATGCCAAAAAATAAATATTTAGGCAGGCAAAATACGCATGTATGGAGATAGCCCTATAAAAATACAGGTATGAGCTGCCCAATGAGAACAAGTTCTCATGTTCAACTCATACCTATATTTTACATGACAAGACAATAAAAAAACATAACAGTTCAGCCATGGCATGCGTATTTTGCCGAAATATACATTATGCCAAAAATAAATATTTAGACAGGCAAAATACGCATGTATGGAGATAGCCCTATAAAAATACAGGTATGAGCTGCCCAATGAGAACAAGTTCTCATGTTCAACTCATACCTGTATTTTTACATGGCTGAACTGTTATGCAAAATCTCATTGTTAATAAAATTTTTCATTGACAAGTAAATGGAAAAATTATATAATATGTAACTGTGATATGTCTAAAAATGCTTGAGCCAAAGCCCCGGTAACAGCATATATTTAGACAGAGCATTGACAGTTAGTGCAAGATAATGGCACGAAGAGACAATTAAGAAGTAATTCATTTGGATATATTATAAGGAGGAAAACCAATGAAGAGTTTTATGGCTAGTCCAGCAACAATCGAGAGAAAATGGTATGTTGTAGATGCAGCAGATCAAACATTAGGACGTTTGACTTCAGAAATTGCAAAGATTTTAAGAGGTAAGAATAAACCAACCTATACACCTCATATTGATACAGGCGATTATGTAATCGTTATTAATGCAGATAAGATTAAAGTTACAGGTAAGAAATTAGACCAGAAGGTTTATTATCATCACTCAGATTATGTAGGCGGAATGAAAGAAACTACATTAAAAGAGATGTTAGCTAAGAAGCCTGAGAATGTTATCACTCTTGCTGTAAAGGGTATGCTTCCAAAGGGACCTTTAGGAAGAAGCATGTTGAAAAAATTACATGTTTATGCAGGACCAGAACATGAACATGCAGCACAGAAACCAGAAGTTTTAGAAATTAAAAGCAGATACTAATTAGGTATTTGAAAGGAGGAAATAACATTGGCTAGTTCAAAATTTTACGGAACAGGTAGAAGAAAGAAAAGTATTGCTAGAGTATACTTAGTACCAGGTACAGGTAAGGTTACAATTAATAAAAAAGACATGGATGAATATTTCGGTCTTGAAACATTAAAATTAATCGTTTGTCAGCCACTTGTTTTAACAGAAACAGCTGAGAAATACGACGTATTAGTAAATGTTCGTGGTGGTGGATTTACAGGTCAGGCTGGAGCAATCCGTCATGGTATTTCAAGAGCATTATTGAACGTAGACGCAGATTACAGACCAGCTCTTAAGAAAGCAGGTTTCTTAACAAGAGATCCTCGTATGAAGGAAAGAAAGAAATATGGTTTGAAAGCTGCTCGTCGTGCACCACAGTTCTCAAAGAGATAGTTTACAATCCAGAATATTTCAGAAAAATATATTACACCCCAGGACGTTTACCCTGGGGTGTTTTTTTGTGAGAATTGTGGTAGAATATATTCATAATAGTAGATTATTATGTGTGGTTATACAAATAATGCATATAGTTAAGCAGGGAAGGAGTGTTTATATGACAACTGTAAGCACAAAGAGTGGAAAGGTAATAAAAGTTGTATCTCGAGAAGAAGAAAAAAATACATTAACGGTATCAGATAATGAAATGGATGCTCGTGCTGTTGAGGCGGTTAAAGCTGCAATATACAAAGCAAAGATATGTAAAAAGCCCGTAGCTGGTTATGACAAAGAAAAGAAGGCTGCATATGTAGAATATGCGAATGGGGAGAGAAAGTATGCAGAATAGAAATCCAATGATACTTGTGTTAGCAGGTCCAAATGGTTCTGGGAAAAGCACAATAACAACATTTTTTGACAAGGTTGGTAAGTATACAAATGCTGATGATATTGTAGCAGCAACGGGAATGGATAATATGGAGGCGGCAATTCTTGTTGATAAGATGAGATATGATTCGATTGATAAAAAGGAAGATTTCACGTTTGAAACAGTTTTGTCATCAGAATATAAATTAAACATTTTAAGAAAGGCAAAAGAAGAAGGATATTTCATTAAATGTGTATTTGTTTTAACTGTAGATCCAAAAATTAATATTACTCGAATTCAATCAAGAGTTGCATCGGGAGGACACAATGTTGATAGTATGAAGGTTGTTAAGAGATATTACAAATCAATCAATAACATAAAAGAATTACTTGAAATATGTGATATTATGCATGTTTATGATAACACAGAAACACCACAAAGAATTATTCGTAAACATAAAGAAGATTTATCAATTTATCCGAACGAATATTGGGGGGAACAGGATATATTAAAATTATTTGAATAGTGCCGGGCAGTTTTCAGCATACAACACGTATGCAACACTAACAATCACAAATCCCTTGTTTTCGGGTTTTTCAAGATATGCAAACGTTAGTTTTGGTTCTCAAAGAGATAGTTTACAATCCATTATATTTCAGAAAAATATATTACACCCCAGGATGTTTACCCGAGGCCGCTGAAAAAGTAGCATTTTTATAAATCTTAACCACAAAAATAACCACTTTGTACTAAACTAAATTAGTCGGTGTGGTTATTTTTTATACGCTATAAAGTTTTTCTCTTTTTAATCCTTAATTATGCATTCATA
>JAFQAU010000026.1 GCA_017399885.1 Lachnospiraceae bacterium | reverse complement strand
AACTGACACAGCGGATGCTTTAATTCATAAGATTATTCTTGATATTGCTGAGAAGTTTGGAGTAGAGGTAGCTTTGGAAAAATTGGAGAAGCTGGAAGAACAAATTATGTTATTGGCAGATAATCCTCATATAGGTACATTACCTCGCTATATGGTTCTACGAAGACAGGGCTATAAAGTACTGATAACGGAAAAAGATTTGGTGTTTTATAAGATTGATGAAAAACAAAAAGTAGTTACAGTATATGCAGTAGTTGATCAAAGACAAGATTATTTAAATATAATAAGAGGATTATAAAGCGACCGATTTAATAAGTGACAATTTATTAGAAAATGATGTATAAATACCAGATGCGATGTTTTTGGAACAGCGTATCTGGTATTTTTTGTATAGATGTAGCTGCGGTATTTTTTACGCATTATCATGGAGACCATATGGGGCGGCTGAAGGAAATCCTTCCATCCATTCCGTTGTATATGGGAACGGCAACAAGGCGGGTATTACAAACCATCAGTGATACCATCAGGAATGAAAATCTGTCAGCACTATTGAAGGATGATAGCCATATAAAGGAATTTGAACAAGGGTTGACCTATCAGATTGGAGATATCAAGGTAACTCCTTATTCCGTGGATTATTCTGCTTATGATGCGCATATGTTTTTGGTGGAAACGCCTAATAAGGTGATTTTACATACGGGTGACTATCGGTTGCATGGTTACCGCGGAAGCAAAATGATATCGCCAGTTACCGGTAGGACTTTTTGAAGATGAAGTAAAGACAAAGAATACGGTCTTTACAGGAGGAAAGTCAGCCATTGATTTGTGGACCTGTCATGATGATATTTTATATTTGATAGAACTGAAATATAACAATAAAATGGTAGGTATCATAACAGAAATATTCTTTTATTCCAATTATATGTGGGATCTGGTTAGAGATAATGGAGGATTTGAAATCAGTAAGACAGAGAATCAGAAAGAAGAGAAAGAAGCAGGCTTACGAGGTTATAAGGAGATTCAAAAGGGAAAATATAAGCAGATAAAAGGTGTGCTGCTTGCAGATGAAGGATTCTATCATCCATTAGTAACCGAGGAGGTAATAAAAACATTAAACGGAAATAAGAAAGAATTGGTGCCGATTGAATACATGAGAGCTTCTTATAAAGTAGATGAGGGCAGAGAAGTAATTTTAGCGGAACAGAATAAATAAGTACCAACAAGTATGAATAGCAGAAATGCCACCTGTTAAAGTGCAACGTCATTTATCCTGAAAATGCATAATGGATTAGTCTGACAACCGAATAAAAAATAAGTAATAGACCTTGCAATGAGCCAATCAAATTCCTCGTTTCAAGGTCTGTTTTTATCTTTATCAAATGTGGACCCAGTTTATGTTTTGATTTTTGTGGCAACTAGTTTGTATATATGTTATAATTGGTCTGGAATGAAAGAAAATTTTGATTTTTGTAGCAAATAGTTTGTATATATGTTATAATCGGCCTAAAATGAAAGAAAATTTTAAGTTTGATGGCGAGTAAAAAAAGTAATGAAGGAGAAAAAAGAATATATTATACACAAGGAGGCATTACTATGAAATCTATACGAATGAAAATTACTGTTGCAATTGTGATATGTTCGTT
>JAFQAU010000212.1 GCA_017399885.1 Lachnospiraceae bacterium | reverse complement strand
TTATAGGATTAGGGTGTCAAAAGCTTGTATTTTTTTTAGCACTTGTCAAATTGCACAATTTAAGGCTACGATTTGTAGACGGTGTCCGTGTCAGCCAAGCACCACAGACACGTCGATTTCGCCCATTTTGCTCCGTCGCCCATTAGCAAATGTTTCCGCAAACTTGCTACGCTCAAATAGTGCTCCAACATTTGCGCTTACTCACAAAATTGGGCAAAAATCTCCTATCGTCTGCTTGTGTTTGTCTGGCACGGACACCATCTGCAAATTGTTATCTTATTGTCGTGCAATTTGACAAGTGCAATTTAGGTTATGTGCTTTTGATACCCTAATCTTTATAGGAAAGAGTTCCCTCTTGACAATAAGGTTCTACCTAAATACAGTAAATATATAGAAGAAAGATATATTAGATACTTGGAAGGAGAAGAAAGATATGAATACGAATAATTTAAGATTTGAAACATTGCAACTACATGTAGGACAGGAAACACCGGATTCGGCAACAGGTGCAAGAGCAGTGCCCATTTATCAAACAACATCTTATGTATTTGACAATTCTGCTCATGCAGCAGCTAGATTTGATCTTTCTGATGCAGGAAATATTTATGGAAGATTGACAAATTCTACCCAGGACGTATTGGAGAAAAGAATTGCGGCATTAGAAGGTGGGGTAGCAGCCCTTGCCTTGGCATCAGGAGCTGCAGCAATTGCATACACCATACAGGCCTTGGCAGGAAATGGAGATCACATTGTATCACAAAAGACCATTTATGGCGGTACCTATAACCTTTTAGGAAATACATTGCCATTGTATGGGATTTCTACCACCTTTGTAGATGCGCATAATTTAGATGAGATTGAAAGCGCCATCAGACCAAATACAAAAGCAATTTATTTAGAGACAGTAGGGAATCCAAATGCGGATATACCAGACATTGAAGCAGTTGCAGAATTGGCACACAAACATGGTTTGCCATTGGTAATTGATAATACATTTGGAACACCTTATTTTGTTCGTCCTATAGAGTATGGTGCAGATATTGTTGTACATTCTGCAACTAAATTTATTGGTGGTCATGGAACAACACTTGGTGGAATCATTGTGGATTCCGGTAAATTTGACTGGAAGGCAAGTGGAAAATATCCTACCATTGCAGAACCAAATCCAAGCTATCATGGAGTATCCTTTGTAGATGCAGCCGGACCTGCTGCTTTTGTAACTTACATTAGAGCCATTCTTCTTCGTGACACAGGTGCAGCCATTTCTCCTTTCAATGCATTTTTATTGCTACAGGGAGTGGAAACCTTATCACTTCGATTAGAACGTCATGCAGAAAATACAGAGAAGGTAGTTGCATTTTTAGCAAAACATCCACAGGTTGCCCATGTAAATCATCCATCATTGCCAGAGCATCCGGATCATGTATTGTATAATAAGTATTTTGCAAATGGCGGGGCTTCCATCTTTACCTTTGAAATTAAGGGAGGACAAAAAGAAGCCCATAAATTTATTGACAGCCTTAAGATTTTTTCATTGCTTGCCAATGTGGCAGATGTAAAGAGTTTGGTCATTCATCCTGCTACAACCACACATTCCCAGTTAACTACGGAAGAGCTTGCTGAACAGGGAATTAAACCAAATACAATTCGTTTATCCATTGGGATAGAGCATATTGATGATATTATTGAAGATTTGCAACAGGCATTTGAGGCTGTAGAGAAGAAAAACTAAGGAGGAATATTTTTTCGCCTAATCATTCAAAAAATTGAAGTTTTATAAAGTTCTTTTGTTGCATATCATAATAGTAGCTTTTAGATATGGATAGGGGCGATATTGTGTATCAAGATAAGAAACTATTATGGTATAGTATCATCGGATTTATTTTTGTAAGTATTGCAGGGGTGTTGTTACATTTTGCCTATGATTGGACAGGTAACAACCCCTTTGTTGGTTTGTTTGCTGCCGTAAATGAATCCACATGGGAACATATGAAATTGCTATTCTTTCCTATGCTTGTTTTTCAAGCTTTTCAGTGTCTAAAATTAAAGGATACCTATCCCGGAATTTTTTGTGGCGGACTCTATGCTACAATTATATCAACTTTTTCCATCCCTGTATTATTTTATGGCTATCAGGCAATTCTTGGAGAAACCAATGCAGTTGTGAATATTTCAATTTTCTTTATTAGTGTACTAATTGGAATGATATGGAATTATTTACTTGCAACAAGAGCGGAAGGAAATTGTCGTTTTATTATTTTTCTTACTATTTTATTGATAATGGGATTTTTTTTCTTTACCTCACATCCACCTAAAGGGATTCTTTTCCAGGAGCCTTACGCAAATACTTGTGGTATTTAGAAATATGGGAGAAAGTAAAAAAGCTATGTCCGAAAAAATACGGATATAGCTTTTTTATATAGGAAATATCATGTGTAAATGCCTTCTTTGTCTCTAACGAATTATTTATAATTGCTATAAAATTTTTAATTATGTCTTGCATGTTTTTTGAAAAAGTGATATCATAATGATATCAAAAAGAAAGGGGAATGATTCAGTATGGAAGAAAAAATTATGAATGGTAAAAAGAATGGAATGGTAGTGTTACTATTAAATTTTGTGGCGGTAATTGCATCAATCGTTGGTATTGTTTTTGGTGGAATTATGGTGGAGGACAATAAAAGTCCGTTGCTATTAGTTGGGTCAATTATTTTATGTACAGTTACCTGCTTTATATGGGCAGGATTAAGAGTATTAGCACCGCAGGAAGCATTAGTTTTAACTTTGTTTGGAAAGTATATCGGAACTATTAAAGAAGCGGGATTTTATTTTGTGAATCCTTTCTGCTCTGCAGTGAATCCTGCAGCGAAGACACACTTAAACCAAAGTGGTGATGTAAACACCAAAAATATGACAGGGACAACAGAAGCTTCAACTAAGAAGATTTCATTAAAGGTTATGACATTAAATAACAATCGTCAGAAAATCAATGATTGCTTAGGGAATCCGGTAGAGATTGGAATTGCAGTTACTTGGCGAATCAC
Source organism: Lachnospiraceae bacterium (assembly GCA_017399885.1). Classification (GTDB taxonomy): domain Bacteria; phylum Bacillota; class Clostridia; order Lachnospirales; family Lachnospiraceae; genus CAG-411. The sequence continues at coordinate 70,990 of JAFQAU010000212.1, read as the reverse complement.
AGACACAGCAAAAGCAGTGTTTAATGTTGATAATTACAAAGAATTTTTATCCTTACAGTGTGACAGTGCATTGAGAAACATTGTGCGTATTTATCCTTATGATGTAGCACCAAATGTAGATACAACAGGAGATGGAATTGCAGATGAAGGAAGTCTTAGAGGCTCTAGTGATACTGTAGCAAATAGAATTAAAGATGAAATTCAAGAGCGTGTGAATGAGGCAGGAATTGAAATTGTAGATGCACGCATCACATACTTAGCGTATGCATCGGAAATTGCAGCAGTAATGCTTCAAAGACAGCAGGCTTCCGCAATTATTGATGCAAGAAAGATGATTGTTGATGGTGCTGTTGGGATGGTTGAAATGGCTCTAGAACGCTTAAATGAAAAGGAAATCGTAGAATTAGATGAAGAAAGAAAGGCTGCCATGGTTTCAAATCTATTAGTAGTATTATGCGGAAACCATGATGCACAACCAATTGTTAACTCAGGGAGTCTATATTAATTATGGCAGACAATAGTAAAAAACAAGTTCCATTAAGGCTTTCTACAAAATTATATGATGCCATTGCAGCTTGGGCAGAAGATGATTTTCGCTCTGTTAATGGTCAGATTGAATATCTGTTAACGGAATGTGTACGACAGCGCAAGAAAAATGGAAAGTATGTTTCGGATGAGATAGATGTTCCACCAGAGTTAGATATATAGAGAAAAAAGTATATAGTAAGCTCACGCTACTGTTTACAAGGCTGTAAGCAGATACGTAAACAGTAACCAGTCTATCATATGTGTGAATTTTTCACTTTAGAATTCTTGTGTATGTATAACCTCTTGTGTTATAATATCAGAAAAGAGTATGCATAAACTTTTAATAGAGGCGGTACATATGAATAATAAATTACAAAAAGGGAAAAGAGGAGTAACCTTTCTTTATGTGTTAGGCTTATTAGGAATGCTCTCCATTGTTATAGCAGTCTTTGTAAGTAGGAAAATGCCGGAACACAAGGTAAGTGAGGAGACATATAAAGATATCACAGGTTTATGGACATTAGATAAAAAAGGAAATCAGAAGGTTGATGTGAAGAAACTGGGAGAATATATGGATGAGGAAAGTGGAATACTGTCTATGTACTACCAGCTTCCAAAGATGAATGCTGATACCAGTTTGGTATATCGTTCAAAAGATGTATATACACGTGTATTAGTGGGCAAAGAAGTGATATATGAAACATCAGTGTACAAATCCAGATTTTATAATCAATCTCCCGGTAATTTGTGGAATGTTCTAAATGTGAATTCCAAATATTCAGAGAAGTGTTTGGAGCTACAGATTAGAATGGTTTATGATACCAAGGCCATAACAGTTGATTCCTTATTGATTGGAGATAAGGCAGATATTATATTAGGCCTTTTTGCAGATAATATATTTGGTATTGTAATTAGTTTGTTACTAATTTTGCTTGGTGCAGTATTATTGGTGGTTGATTGGTTACCATCTAATGGACATGCCAGAAAGCATCATGGATTATCATGGATAGCGTTGTATGCTTTTTTAACTGGCGTATGGAGTTTGATAGAAACAAATGTGGTGCAATTTTGCGTTGATGATATGCGTATTTTGCAACTGCTTGATAACATGGTTATGATCATTGACACCATACCACTTATCTTATACTTGGATTTAGAATATAAGATTCTGAAAAATAAACTAATGAAGGTACTTGCGTATCTAGGGATAGGATATATGTTATTATGTGTAGGCGTGCAGTACAGTGGCGAAATGGATCTACATCATATGCTCAATAATGCACTTTACATTATGATAGTTACAGATATTTCTATGTGCATATGGCTAATTTTTAAATTTTTTGACTTGAGAAAGAAAAAGCAACCGGTGCACAATTGTTTTTTAATGTTCTTAGGTCTAACTTCCGTTTGTTCTTGTTCTATCTTTGAAACAGTAAGATCGCTTAATGTGGATAGAATGGATAGAGCGGGGCTGATTCGTGTTGGTATGTTAATTCTTTGTATTTGTTTTGCTATTGGTAGTCAGATTGATACATATAGGATTATGGAACAGGGACTGAAGTATGAGTTTGTTAGGAAGCTTGCATATTCAGATGGATTAACAGGGCTTGGAAACAGAACTGCTTATTTAGAAGAATTAGAGGCTTATGAAAATAGTTCAAAGGGAAATACCAGGATTGGAATTGTGTATTTAGATGTAAATAATCTAAAAATAGTAAATGATAACCAAGGTCATGAATTTGGAGATGAATTAATTCTCACTGCAACCAGGATTATTAAATGTAGCTTTGGACATTTTGGAAAAGCTTACCGTATTGGTGGAGATGAGTTTTGTGTATTGATGACCGGTGATAATTTAGAAAAGAAATATGAAAGAGCTGTAAGAATTTTCCAACAGTTAATTGATGAGGAGAACAGACATAAATCCTATCGATGTGCTGTTCAGATTGCCCATGGTTTTGCAATTTGTACGGAGTTTACCAAAGAAAAGATAGAGGAAAGTATTGCAGTTGCGGACAGTGAAATGTACCAAAACAAGATGGAATTAAAAAAGCGTGCGTAATAAATTATGAAAGAAAACATCACTTTAAGTGAAATTACTTAAAGTGGTGTTTTCTTACTTTATAGGAAAATCCGTCCTATAAAGCAAAGAATACTTTAAGGGTAGGATATGCAAGAAATCGTGATTTTCACATTTGAATATTTACAAAAGAATCTATCAACTTTTTTCTGTTAGATTCTCGTAAGATTTCCATTTTATGCTATAGGAAAATCAAAATACAAGATTAGGAAAACATATCTTTACAAATCTAAGGAGGAAGTAAAATGACAATATTAGAAACGAAAAATCTAAAAAAGTTCTATGGTGTGGGAAATAATGAAGTACATGCTTTAGATGGAGTGGATTTTAAGGTGGAAGAGGGAGAATTTATTTCTATTGTAGGAACATCAGGTAGTGGAAAATCTACCTTGTTACATATGCTAGGAGGATTGGACAGGCCAACTTCCGGCAAAGTTTATGTGGGAGGAAAGGATATTTTCTCATTGAGGGAAGAAGCACTTACCATCTTTCGTAGAAGAAAAATCGGTTTTGTATTCCAAAGCTATAATCTGGTTCCGGTTTTAAATGTTTATGAAAATATAGTATTGCCTATAGAGTTAGACGGAGATAAGCCGGAAAAGGAATATATACAGGAAATTGTAAAAACCTTAGGATTGGAGTCTAAGCTACATAATCTTCCATCTCAATTATCTGGTGGACAGCAGCAAAGAGTAGCCATTGCCAGAGCATTGGCTACGAAACCAGCTATTATTTTAGCAGATGAACCCACAGGTAATTTAGATAGTAAAACCAGTCAGGATGTGTTATCCCTATTTAAAATCAGTAGTGAAAAATTTGGACAGACCATTGTAATGATTACACATAATGAAGAAATTGCTCAACTGGCAGATAGAATTATTCAAATTGAAGATGGAAAAATAAAGAAAAGAGGTGAGTAAATGATGTTTCGGGTAAAAAATCAAAAGTTAATATGGAAATTAACCTTAAAAAGTCTTAAAGTAAATCAAACTAGAAACAGAGTGGCAGTCATAGCTATAATTCTTACTACTATCCTTTTTACTAGTATTTTTTCCATAGGAGGAACACTTCTTAGTAGTTTTCAAGAAGAAGCTTTTCGTCAAAGTGGGGGATATGATCATGCGTCCATAAAAGATATATCAAAAGAACAAATAGAGGAAATAAAAAAAGACGCATCCATTGCTTCTGCTGGAGAAAGGCTTTTTTTGGGATTTTGTCAAGGGGAAGGATTTGATAAAGTACAGACAGAAATCAGCTATATGGATAAGCATGCAGCAAAAACATATTACAGTACACCACAGGTTGGAACCTTGCCCAAAGAGGGAACAAAAGAAATTGCCATGGACACCAAAGCGTTGGAAATACTAAATATAGAACCGAAAGTAGGGATTGAAATAACGCTTACATATGTTGTTGGAATGGAGGATATCTGTACAGATACCTTTACTTTAAGTGGCTGGTGGGAATATGATTCTGCCAGTAGGGTTTCTATGGTTCTTGTACCGGAAGCTTATTGTAGCGAGATATTAAGCCGGTATAACCAAGGTTTAGAGACTGCATGGACCATGGGAATCCTGTTTCATAATTCTTTAAATATTGAAGGAAAATTGGAAAAATTACTGAAAAACCATGGATATCAGAATGCAGATTCTACTGCAGAAAATTATTTGGAGACAGGAATAAATTGGGGATATATCAGTACAAAGCTTGGCGCAGGAGTAAGTGTGTATACATTAGTAGGCATGGTTTCACTTTTTATGCTTATTTTTGTTTCAGGGTATCTTATTATTTATAATATTTTTCAGATTTCCGTACAAAAGGATATACAATATTATGGTTTATTAAAAACCATTGGAACAACAAAAAAGCAGATTGAAAAAATAATTCATATACAGGCTATGTTATTCTCTGTGGTTGGGATTCCAATTGGTTTACTAATAGGATTTTTTGCTGGGAATGCTTTCGTACCCTCCATTATGAAGCATATGAACCAGACAATAATAGAGGTTTCCGTACACCCATTGATCTTTATTGGAGCAACGTTATTTTCTTTATTTACAGTGATTCTTTCTTGTGAAAAACCGGGAAGGGTTGCAGGAAAGGTATTGCCAATGGAAGCACTTAGATTTACTCAGGTGGCTATAAAAAAGAAAACCTCCAAAGGCAGTAATACCAAAGCAAGAATTTTGAAAATGGCATTTGCTAATTTGGGAAGGAATAAAAGTAAAACGGTGACAGTAGTATTATCTCTAACCCTGTCCACAATATTGTTTTATTTGGTATTTTCATTCTCAAAAGGATTTGATATGGATAAATTTACTTCAAAATTTTATGTATCAGATTTTATTGTATCAAAAGCTGACTATTTTCTTTATAATAATTTTGAACAGGTAGAAGAGGAAGTTATAAGTGATATAGCCTGTTTAGAAGGAATTACAGAAAATGGGCGAATATATAAAGGATATGCAGGTGCATGGTTTTCAAAAGAAGATTTAGATGCGTACAGGAATGTTGGGGATGAAAATGAAGAAGTAACTATGATGCATACAGAAGTAAATGAAGAGGGCTTCTATCCGGAAAGTATTAATTTATATGGAATGGATGACTTTCCACTTTCGAAGCTAAAGGTCATAGACGGCGATATAGAAAAATTACAAGATAGAAAAGAACACTATATTGTTGCAGTGGTGGAGGAAGATGACTTTGGAAATCCTATGGAAGATACCTGTCTGGTAGAGGTGGGGGAACAAATAGAACTTACCTATTATGAAGACATATTTCGATATGATGTAAATACAGGGAAAGAAATAAATGAGGATACAAAGATAGAAGATATGAGATGGAAATATAAAAATCCCAATAATGTTATCTATACAGTTTGTGCAAAAGTAGTCATACCATATCCCATGTCAAGTCGAATATATGACAGTATGCAGTTTGTTTTGGATAGTGACAGTTTTCGAAAAGAGACCGGAACAAATTTTTTAATGTCTTATATGTTTAATACAAAAGAGGGAGTCAATGAGGAGATACAGACTTTCCTGGAATCCTATACCAAGGATTATAAAACAGATTACGATTTTGAATCCAAACAAAAATATCAAGAAGCGTTTATGTCATTTAAAAACATGTTTCTTTTGATAGGAAGTATTTTAGCGTTCTTAATTGGACTTATAGGAATCATGAATTTCTTTAATTCTATTCTTACCGGAATAAATAGTAGAAAACGAGAGTTTGCCATGTTACAATCGGTAGGGATGACAGGGAGACAGTTAGGAAGAATGTTGATATATGAAGGCATTTTTTATACCCTATCTTCTGTTGTAATGGCGATTGTTATCAGTGTAATACTTCAAGTTTTTGCAATAGATGCCTTAGCTTCTGTATTATGGTTCTTTACTGCACAAATGACGATACTTCCATTTGTGATTATTTTGCCGATTTACATATTATTTGGGATTGCAATACCAATATGCTGTTATCATAATTTAAGAAAAATTTCCATTGTAGAACGATTACGTGACAGCTACGAATAAACTGAACTAGTTGCTGTACACCAACATAGAAAGGAGGAAACCGGGTGAAAATATTGATTATTGAAGATGATGAATCCCTTGCCCAGGGCATAGCCATGATTTTGAAAGAGGAAGGATATGAAACCTTGGTTGCCTCATCCTTAAAAGAAGGGAAAAAATATATAGGAGAAGAATCCATTCAATTACTGATTTTGGATATTAATTTACCTGATGGAAATGGATTGGAATTTTGCAGGATTCACCGAAAAGAACTTACTATGCCAATTTTAATGCTAACTGCAAAAGATACAGAGGAGGATGAGATTTTAGGATTTGAGGCTGGTGCTGATGATTATATAACAAAACCATTCCGAATTGGTATCTTACGGGCAAGGGTGCATGCTTTGATTCGTAGGACACAAAAATCAAAGGTTTATGAAGTAGGAAATCTATATTTGGATTTAGAAAAGAGAGTTTATAAAAGAGATGAAAAAGAAATAGAGCTTAGTAAGGTGGAACAGGAACTTCTTAGGTTACTTCTCATAAATGCAGGACAAACCTTAACCAGAAATCAGTTAATTTGTCGAATATGGGATTCATGGGATTCGGTGGATGAGAATACTTTGTCAGTAACAGTAGCGCGGTTAAGAAACAAAATTGGTGGAAATTATATTAAAACCATATATGGAATTGGTTATCGCTGGCAACAGGATGAATAGGAGGGAATGTGATGGAGATCGGATTGGTTGTTATTTTGCTGATCGGATTTAGTTTGATAGCTTTTGCAATTTATATGATAGGAAAGACAAATAGAATTTTGGGAAATATTGAGAGTATGTTAGATAGAGCAATTTCCGGGAAATTTGAGGAAACAATTTATGATGAGAGCAGAGCTTCAAAACTAGAGGCGAAACTTTTTCGGTTTATTTCTGTAAATAAGATATCCCTAAATCATATGGAAGAACAGCGAAACCAAATTCAGCAAACAGTATCAGATTTAAGTCACCAAACTAAGACGCCTTTGTCAAATCTTTTATTGTATACAGAATATTTATCAGAAAAAAATATAACGGAAGAAGAAAGAAAGCTGGTTTTTAAGATAGAAGAACAGACAGAAAAACTTGATTTTCTTATTCATTCACTGGTAAAGATTTCCCGATTGGAAAATGATTTAATAAGGATACATGGACAAAAGCATGGATTAAAAGAATTTCTGGATGGGTTATATGAAATGTATCAGGAAAAAGCCAGAGAAAAGGAAATACATATGTGGATAGAGTCGCAAGACGTATGGGCATATTTTGATGAAAAGTGGACGTTAGAAGCTGTGGGTAATATCTTAGACAATGCCATAAAATATACTGGAATTGGGGGGAATATATGGATTCGTGTAAAAGAATACGAATTATTTTCTGTCATAGAAATTGAAGATGATGGCATGGGGGTTTCTAGGGAGGAACAGGCAAATATTTTTGGAAGATTTTATCGAAGTCAGAGGGTGAATCACCTGCCAGGAGTGGGGATTGGATTGTATCTTTCCAGAAGAATACTATCATTAGAAGGCGGGTATATTAAAGTTACCTCCCAGGAGGAAAAGGGAGCAAGGTTTCAGGTATATCTTCCCAAGACGGGGAGTAACAACGTTACGGTTTCCAAAGCATGTGAACAGTAACGACCGGTTACATAATTACAATGATTTTTTAGTTCATTCTGTTGAATAAGAAGAAAAAGTATGCTATCATTGTTAAGAAATGGTAAATACATACAATAAAATAGGAAAATTATCCATATATTGTAGCGTTTTGCCAAGGTGTTTCTTTCATATTATATATGATATAGCAAGTGGGGGTGTAAATACAATATACAATATGAAAGAAGAGTGCAAAGTATTTTTGATACCTTAATCATAATAGGAAAGGAAGAAAAGAATGAAAAAAAACATTGCAAAAGTATTATTATTGGCGCTGACCTTGTCAGCAGTGTCTCCTATGCAGGATGCAGAGGCAGCAAAAAAGCTTACCTTATCTGAAAAAAGTCTTAGTATGAAGGTAGGAGCAACAAAAACGGTGAAAGCTAACAAAGCTGTAAAATGGAAAATATCCGGAAAAAAAGTTGTAAAGCTAAATAAGTTGTCTGGAAAAAAAGTGAAGATTACAGCAAAAAAAGTCGGAACTTGTAAGGTTACTGCCATTGCTGGAAAGAAAAAAGCATCCATTCGTATTAATGTAAGTAAAGCTAAGAAAAACGTAAAGTCTACCCCAACCGTTACGCCACAAATAACGGTACAGCCAACCAATACACCGGTTATTACACCTGAAGTTACAGGAGTTTCTTCGTCGCCAGCCGTTACAATTAATCCTGCAGTAACACAGGGGTCCACAGGGACACCGGAGCCTACAAGCATAGTGGAAAATACAGTGGAACCTACAGCTATTGCGCCAACGAAAGAGCCAATCACAGTAACAACAGAGCCTACAACAGAACCAATCGCTACAACTCCAGTAAGCACAAATCCAACTTCTACCATGACGGTGGCTACAGAGGAACCGGTTGCAACAGCAACGGTACAACCAACGGTGACTCCTACTGCAACACCAGTGGTTGTTTCTGCATCGGGAATTATTATGACTTTAGATAGTTACGAAAATGGTAAGCTTACATACACAGTCAAAAATCAAGAATCTCATGGAGATATGATGTATACATATGCCTATAGACTTGAAAAAGAAGTGAATGGAGAATGGATAAGCTTAGAAAGGGATAGGGTAGTAAATATAGCAGATGTGTTAATGGAGTTGGAGCTTGGAAGTGAAAAAACAGAAACTATTAATTTGATAGAAGAATTTGATTTGACAGAAGGCTCTTATCGTTTTACTAAGACATTTATTGGAACAGAATGTAAATGTATGGCTGAACTGCAATTGCCATTTACTGTAACAAATACCATAATATATAAATCAGGGATTAGCATGACCTTGGATAGTATTCAAAATGGTACCCTTAGTTATACAGTAGAAAATCATACAGATAGTGAAACCGATTATAGTATTTACACGTATTCTATTTTGAAAGAAGTAAATGGAGAATGGGTTAAGATAACACCCAATTTGTATAGACCTGTGCCCGAATCAGTTGAAACATTGAAAGAAAGAAGTAAAAATAGTCATACACAAAACATAAAGGGTTTGACACCGGGAAACTATATCTTTCAATTGTCTATTAAAAATGAAAGTTTTCGCCTACCTTTTCAGATAACAAAAGAAGAAGGAAGTATGGAACCTATTGTTGTATCAAACGCTGCGGTAGAAGTAGTTGCAGATAAGTATGAAAATGGTGCTCTTACTTATGAGATAATTAATAAGTCTGGAAAGACTGTAAAATATTATTATATAGATGTAGAAAGGGAATTGAGCGACGGTGATTGGGCTGTTGTTGACCTCGCAGTATGGAAATATGAAAATATTTCTGGAACTGTTGAAGGAAATAAGACAGTACAAAATACAGAGCAGTTAGATCTGTCAAAGGGAAAATATCGTTTTTTAATTTCATTTACCGTGAAGGGTGATGAAAAAACGGAAAGTGAAAGCTTTACGTATGGTATGCCTTTTGAAGTAAAGTAGTTTAGCTTAAATTGTTATGTTCACGTGGGATAAGTGGTAACTGTATAGAATCAGAAACAGTTACAGAAATGTATATAAAAATAGAAAAAGTGGGATTTTACAAGGGGTTGTAGAATTCTGCTTTTTACTTTATAGGAAAGTTCGTCCTATAAAGCAAAAACGCGACCCGAGGATGTGCACCGATGCGTAAGGAATATTGTTGCAAAAGGCATGCAACACGCATCTGGCACGCAAAGTGGAGCAAGTCCCTCATGAATGAGGGATTTAGGGAACTGAAGTGGTCTTGTCCACTTTGTTCTAAGCTTTGAATATCAAAAGTCTAAAGTATGATTCAGCCCCATGCATTGAAAATGCATGGGGCTGAAATCGTTACTGGGCACATGGGATTTTTGAATAGTAATAATGTAAGGTAACAAAAAGGTAATATTTATAAGTAAGGTTACAAAAATAGTGTAAATTATGGTAGAATAAATCTATATGTGACTAAAAGAAAGGATGAAAGCGATGGGAAAAAGAACAGTATGGATGAAAAAAGCCTCTGCCATTGCCATGGCATTTACAATGGTGGTAGCAGAAATGCCATTTACAACCACGATAGCACAAGCTAAGGAGAAAGAAATTGTGCTAGAGGCTGTAGAGGTAGACGCGGGTGGAAATTATGAATTAATGAACCAAGTGCAGGGTTCCTCAATTTTGCATTGTTGGAACTGGTCCTATAAGACCATTGAGGAACACATGGAATTGATTGCACAGTGTGGTTACACTGCTATTCAGACCTCTCCTGCAACCCAGCCAAAGGATTATACTTATGAGGGCAATGTAGCCAGTGAAATGGGATATCCGGGATTACATGGAAAAGGAAACTGGTGGAAGGTATATCCGCCGGTTACTTTCAGTGTTTGTGACAATGGGCAAACATGGTTTGGTACCAAAGCAGAATTAGAGTCTATGTGTGCTACTGCAGAAAAGTATGGTATTAAGGTTATTGTTGACATTGTAGCAAATCACATGGGAAACATATCAGGATGGCAGAATGCTTTGTCGGATATTTCTCCACAGGTAGGAGAGTATTGGGATCCCAATATGATGACAGACGAGTCTTTTTGGCATATTAATGATTTGCAAGTGTGGCAAAGTGATGGGCGTGAGCATTTTACACAAGGCACCATGGGTATGCCGGACTTAAATACTGCCGACAAAAGAGTACAGAAATATCAATATGAATATTTAAAAGAGCTAATTGACTGTGGCGTGGATGGATTTCGTTTTGATGCCGCAAAGCATATTGAAACACCAGATGACGGTTCCTTTGCCAGTGATTTCTGGCCAACGGTATTAGGGGAAGCAAGAAGTCATTATACAAAAAAGAATGGTGGGGATTTATATGTATATGGTGAAATATTAAATACCGTAGGCGATAACTTTAGTATTGATTCCTATACAAAATATATGTCCGTAACCGATAACTCTGCAGGACATCATTTGTTAGAAACATTTCGTAACGGACAAGTGGGAAGCCCTGGATTGCATTATGCTGCGGACAAAGCGGTTTTATGGGCGGAATCCCATGATACTTATATGAATGAAAGCTCCAGATATGCATCTGACAGATCCATTGTACGTACATGGGCAATGATTGCTAATAAGAAAGATGCAACTGCATTATTTTTTGTACGACCTTATTATTCCAAAGATGTATTAAAAGATGACACAGATGGGTCTGAAAAAGGAGATTTAGGAAATAATCTGGCTCCTGCAATTATGGGAGATTGCGAGACTTATGTATGGGCAAGTAAAGAAGTGGCAGCCATTAACCATTTTAACAACCGTATGGCCACAAGTGCAGAAAGCTATGGAGCAGATGGAAATGTGGCTTACTGTAAGCGAGGAGATGGTATCGTTTTAGCCAGTTTAAATGGAGCCGGAAGTGTATCGGTAGGCTGTCAGGGATTGTCTGATGGTTCTTATACAGATGAGGTATCAGGAGGTACCTTTACTGTATCCGGAGGAAAGGTGAGTGGAACCATTGAAGGTGAATATGGAATTGCTGTATTATACAAAAACGTACAGGAAAATCCAGGAACCGTATATCCGGTAAATATAAGAAGTAGTATTGATAATGGTTCTAACTATTATACAGATACCATTGGTCTTACTTTAACAGCAAAATATGCAGATTCCGCAACCTATGAAGCATCTTCCGGAGAAAAAGGAACTTTTACAGATAGTACAAGAATCCATGTAGGTGCAGGAGTTGCAATTGGAGATAGCGTAACGGTAAAGGTAACAGGAACAAATGCCAGTGGAACTTATGAAGAAACATTTACGTATTATAAACAGGATGTAGACATTGACCAGTGTGTGTTTTTTAAGAACAGCAAAAATTGGGTAAGAGCCAATGCATACGCATTCTATGAAGATGCGTCAAAGAAAGTAACAGCAAAAATATCCGGATGGCCGGGTGTTAAGATGTTTGAGTATGAGGAAACGGAAGATGGAACCATGATTTATGCAGTGGAAATTCCCGAAATTGATACATACAATAACGTAATTTTTAACAACAACATAGCAGAAATACAGACTACTCTAGGTAGTTATGGACAGATATTTGATCCTGCAACAGGAAGCTGGAGTAAGTATATGGAGCCGGGAAGTGGAAAAGCCAAAGTAAAAGCGTCCTTAGAATCTGCAACTATTGTTGGTGAGAAAGAAGTAACCTTTACGGTAACCAATGCAGATAGTGCTACCTATTCTTTAAATGGTGGAAAAGAAACTGCATTTACAGATAGCGTAACGGTAAAGGTAGGTACAGATTTAGAAGAAGGAAAAAGCGATACTGTTACCATTATTGCCAAAAAAGGAGATAAGGTTACAGAAAAGACCTACACCTACACTATGGGTGAAAACAAACCAATTTTAAGTGTTTCTCCTGGAATAGGAACTACATTTACAGATGTTTTGGATGTAGAAATTACAGCAGAAAATGCGGTAGAAGCAACTTATACGATTAACAATGGGGAAGCAAAGTCTTTTACTGAAACAGAGAAAATTACAGTTGGTAAGGATAGCCAACCTGGTGACATCGTGGAAATTACCGTATATGGAAAAAGCAGCAATGGAAAAGAGACAACAGAAACGGTAGTCTATGCAAAGACAAAGGTAATTGAAAATAATTATATTTACTTTAAAAATACGGGAAATTGGACAAATGTATATGCCTATGTATGGAGTAGTAAAACAGAAACAAGCATGGAAAAATGGCCGGGAACAGCCATGACCGTATATGATGAAGCAGAGAAAATTTATGCCTTGGATCTGGGAACAGAAAATGCCTATGATAGTGTTATTTTTAGTAATCAGGGGGCATCCCAGACTGGAGATTTATCAATAGGAAAATTAGGACAATTATATGATGGAACCGGATGGAGTGACTATCATGTAACAAAAGCACCTACGATCTCTGCTACATTGGAATCCGGCAAAGTGAAAGAGGCAACCAAAGTAACTTATACTGTAAAAGATGCAGAAGGGGCAATCTACAAAATAGGTTCTGCCAAAGAAGAAGCCTTTAAAGATGAAGTTACGATTACAGTAGGGGAAGGCTTGGCAAATGGAGAGAAACAAAATGTGATTATTAAGGCAGAAAATGGAGACCAAATTGCCGTTAAGATTTATTCTTATGAAATGAAATCAGAGACAAGTGTAACTCCAACAGTAAAACCAACCATAAGTCCTATGGTAAGCGAGACCCCTAATGTGGACACAACACCTGTTGTAAGTGGAACACCAGAGTTAAGCGTAAGTCCAAATGTAAGTGAAAGTCCAGACGTAATGATTACTCCGGGTGTAACCGGAGGCGTAGATGTAAAGCCAACAACAAGTCCGATAGTTAATAAAACACCAGAACCAATTGTAAGTCCGGGAATTAGTGACTCTCCTATGGTAACTCCGGAGGTTACCAATCCACCAATTTATGGGATAGAAGATGAGGAAACACCATTAGCAAAAGGAGAGGTATTCAACGATGAAAACACTGGTGTATCCTATAGGGTAACAAAGGTTACGGGACAAGATGCTACGGTAGCATACGTTGGTTCAAAAGAGGGCGTAAAAGGAACTGTAACCATTCCGGAAACCGTAACCTTAGACGAAGTAACTTACACAGTAACATCTATTGCAAGCAATGCTTTTAAAGGCAATAAAAAGATTACAAAAGTTGTCATAGGAAAAACCATAACAACCATCGGAAAGAATGCATTTAGTGGATGTAGTAAGTTAAAGACGATTAAAATAGGAGCGAATGTAAAAACCATTGGAGATGGTGCATTTTATAAGTGTAGTTCCTTGACTAAGGTTACCATACCTGCAAAGGTGAAAAAGGTTGGAAAGAATGCATTTTCAGGTTGTAAAAAGTTAAAAACCATTACTATTAAGACGAAACTTCTCACTAAGAAAAATGTTGGAAGCAAAGCGTTTCAGGGTATTTATGCTAAAGCAACCATTCAAGTACCAAAGAGTAAATTAAAATCCTATAAAGCAATGCTAAAGGCAAAAGGCATAGGAAAGAAAGTGAAAATTAAAAATAATTAAAATTGTTTTAGCCATGTTTTATTGTTAATTTTTTAGCGTTAAATTAAAAGGGCATACCATAGCGGTATGCCCTTTTAATTGACGATACAGATATAAAAAAAATGAGGCATAGTCAATTGTGGAGAAATATTGGGTATGTACCACAAGCCAAGCTATCAGCCTTTGCATATACTGTAGAAGAAATGGTACTTCTTGGAAGAAACAGCCATATGAAAATGTTACAGCAGCCGGGAAGGAAAGATAAGGAAATTGCTGAGCAATGTATAAAAAGGATTGGTATCGGATATTTAAAAGGAAAGCTTTGTAGCAGGATTAGTGGTGGAGAGTTGCAAATGGTTCTAATTGCAAGGGCATTAACTGCGCAACCAAAGCTTATGATTCTAGACGAGCCGGAATCAAATTTGGATTTCAAAAATCAATTAATTGTATTAGAAACCATAAAAAGTCTCCGAGACGAAGAGGGAATTTCCTCCATTGTAAACACCCACTATCCGGAACATGCAATTTCTATATCGGATAAGGCGTTGATTTTAAATCGGGATGGCAGTAGCGTATTTGGTATGGCAGAAAAAAGTATCATTGAAACAAATCTAGAAAATGCATTTGATGTAAATGTTAAAATAAAAGATTTTTATTATGAGGAAAAAAATATACCTGTGTACTTCCGTTATCTCTTGCATTGGGAATAAATTAAAATAGAATGTGATTATTACAAAGAGAGAACAGCAATCGGTTGTTCTCTTTTTGCAGTTTAAACAATTACATGATTAACTCTTAGATGAAGGAAAAATTTATTGACAGATAGATAAAAATTATAGAAAATAAAAGAGAGAACTTGAAAGGAGACAGAGGGGTATGACAAATTTTAGAAAAGCAGTAATGGTGGGGTGTGGATTTGTTGGTTCAGCCTCAGTATTTAGTTTAATGCAGAGTGGTTTGTTTTCAGAAATTGTAATGATTGATGCGGATAAAGAGAAGGCAAAGGGAGAAGCTATGGATATTAGTCATGGAATTCCTTTTGCTAAACATATGAAAATTTATGCTGGAGATTATACAGATGTAAAGGATGCAGGGATTGTAATTATCACAGCAGGTGCAAATCAAAAACCTAATGAAACAAGATTGGATTTGGTTCATAAAAATGTAGCCATATTTAAACAGATCATACCTGCAATTATGGAGCAGGGGTTTGACGGGATTTTGTTAGTGGTAGCAAATCCTGTTGACATTCTTACTTATGTGGCACAAAAAATATCTGGTTTACCAGAGAATCGTGTCATTGGTTCAGGAACCGTTCTGGATACAGCCCGTTTGAAACATCGGTTGGGTGAGCATCTGGAAGTGGACAGTAGAAGTGTACATGCCTTTATTATTGGAGAACATGGGGATAGTGAAATTGCAGCATTTGGAAGTGCCAATGTATCAGGTATTCCATTAAATGATTTTTGTGAGATGCGTGGACATTATCAGCATGAAAAATCAACAAATGAAATTGCAGAGGCAGTAAAAAATAGTGCTTACGATATTATTCAAAGAAAGCATGCCACATATTTTGGGGTTGCCATGGCGGTAAAACGTATCTGTGAAGTCATAGTCAGAGATGAGAAATCCATACTTCCTGTGTCAACCATGATGCACGGGGAATATGGCATTGACCAAGTAGTACTTAGTATGCCTTGTATTGTTGGAAAAGAAGGCATAGAGACAAAGGTACCATTCCAATTAAGTGAAAATGAAAAGGAACAATTGGCGTCTTCTGCAAAGATATTGAAAGATATTTTAAAAACAATAGAGATTTAAATAGTATACATGGTAGTTAGGAGTGTAAAAATGAAAGTAATGATTACAGATAAGGTAAAGTATATTGGAGTTGACGATACAACAATTGATTTATTTGAAAGTCAATACGTTGTTCCAGAAGGAGTGTCCTATAATTCCTATTTAATTTTGGATGAAAAGGTTGCAGTTATGGATACTGTGGATATGCGTGGAATTAAGGAATGGGAGCAGAAGCTTTTATCTGAATTAGATGGTAGAAAAGTGGATTATTTGGTAATACATCATTTGGAACCTGACCATGCAGGAAGTATTGCACGCTTGGTTGAACTTTTTCCGGAGATAACCTTAGTAGGAAATGCCAAAACATTTTCTATGTTACCACAATTTTTCGATTTTTCATTGGATGGTCGTACCTTAGAAGTAAAAGAAGGAGATACTCTTTCGCTAGGAGAACATGAGCTTACGTTTATCATGGCACCTATGGTACACTGGCCAGAGGTTATGGTTTCCTATGATGCAAAGGATAAAATATTGTTCTCAGCAGATGGTTTTGGAAAGTTTGGAGCATTATCATTAACAGAAAAAGAAGATTGGGCTTGTGAAGCCAGAAGATATTACTTTAATATTGTAGGAAAATATGGTGCACCTGTGCAGACGCTTTTAAAGAAAGCGGCGAGTCTGGATATTCAAAAAATTTGTCCATTACATGGGCCTGTATTGTCAGAGAATTTAGAATATTATTTGAATTTATACAATACGTGGAGTAGCTATGAGCCGGAGAATAAAGGAGTGCTTGTGGCATACGCATCCATACATGGTAATACAGCTAAGGCAGCAGAAAAGATTGGGGACATGCTTAAGTCTGCCGGTGTGGAGAAGGTTGTAGTAAGCGATTTAGCCAGAGAAGATATGGCAGAAGTAATAGAAGATGCTTTTCGTTATGATCGTATGATATTGGCAGCGGCCAGCTATGATGGGGGAGTATTCCCTTGTATGCAGGACTTTCTACATCACTTGCAAAGTAAGGCTTATCAAAATAGAAAAGTAGCCATTATAGAAAATGGTTCCTGGGCACCTTGTGCAGGAAAAGCTATGAAAGACATATTGGGAAAAATGAAAAACTTGGAAATCATAGATCCAATGGTAACCATTCGTTCTACATTAAAGGATTCTGATATGAGTGCATTAGAGGCGTTAGTAGAGGCTATGAAGTAGAGAATGTATAGAACAAATAAGGGGGTTTTAGGACATGAAAAGAGATGATAAATTTCAATTGGTAAATGAATTAAGTAAAGCGGTAACAGATAAGACTGTATACGAGCATGCGTTGGGGACAGAGAGATTAGAGTATCATGCCAATACCAATACGTTAAAGATAAATGGGAGCGTAGGGATAGAGAAGGAAGAAAAAAAGGTAGACGAAAAACAGGTGGAAGAAGAAATATTTGCAAAATTATATGAACAGAGAAAATCATAATATAACAAAAGGCATGCAACACGCATCTGGCACGCAAAGTGGAGCAAGTCCCTCATGAATGAGGGATTTAGGGAGTTGAAGTGGACTTGTCCACTTTGTTCTTTATGGGATAATATGTCCCGCTTGTTTTGCATAGATATTTATGATAAAATTGAGAGGCAAAAGGAGCGTGATTTTATGCAGGAAATTCAAAAGATTTTAGATAGTTATACAGAAGAGATAAAGAAAATTTATGGAACGCATCTTCACAAGATTCTTTTGTATGGTTCTTATGCAAGAGGCGAGGAAACAGGTAGTTCAGATATTGATATTATGATCTTGGTAGATTTAGATGAAATTTCCATAAAGAATTATATAGATTTATTAAATGATGTGACTTTTGATATGAATCTGAATTACGATATTATGTTAATGCCTATTGTGAAGAACAAGGAACATTTTGAAAAGTGGATTTCTTTTTATCCGTTTTATCGAAATGTAAGTCAGGAAGGAGTTGCTTTGTATGCAGCATGAAGATGTTGGAGGATTAAAAGACCTTGCTTTTAGACGCTTTGAAGTAGCCAGGAAGACTTGGAGACTGCAAAAATGAATTTGAAGGCAGAACATTACCGGGCGGCAAATAACAGAGCGTATTATAGTATTTACCATTCGATTACTGCAGTGTTGGCACTTGAAAATGTTTCCTATAAGAGACACAAAGATACGATTGCAAATTTTAATAAAAATTATATTAAAACGGAAATTTTTTCTAAAGAACTTGGACGTAGAATATCGAAAGCTGAGATTGTTCGGCATGATTCGGACTATAATGAATTTTATCTGGTGACGAAGGAAGAGACGATACAGCAGGTAGAAACAGCAGAAATATTACTGCAGGCAGTGGGAGAATATTTGGAATAGAAATAGAATAAAGCATGAAACCGCAGGATAATTGGCACTGCGGTTTTTGTTTTGTAAAGGTTGGTGATATTTTGGTTTGAAAAAGGTTTTTAGATATAGCTTGCTATTAAAGGGCTAGGGAAGCTCCAGTGAACTTGTCCATTTTGCTCTTTGTAACCTTTTTGTGAAAAGTGTTTAAAATTATTTCATTTTTTTAAAAGAAAGGAATAATAATTGTCCAAAATAACAATACATACGTTCGGGGTGTGAAGAAAAAAGTAAAACAGTTAAAATATGAAAGGAGAGAAAATTTTTAGAATTTTCTACAAAACTAAGTCAATAATGAATATTTGTAACACTTTTTAGGGGGGATTTATAATGATAAAAAAGAGATTTCGAAATCTGGCTGTAGTTGTTGTTTCCATGGCGGTGATAGGTACAAATTTAGGATTTTCTGATTATATAGAAATTATAGAGGATAATCATAAACAGCCCCCTATTATAGAGGGAATAGAAGAGTGTGACGAGGATTGTAGTTGTCCAATCTGTGAGGATGTAGGTAATATTGAAGGAATAGAAGATGATTTTGAATGGGAAGACACAGATTCAAGTGATTATGAGGAAGATAGTGACAGCCAAGATGAAGGATGTGACTGCGACAATTGTGAGGAAGAATGGGAAGAGGATAGTAATGCTCAGGGGGATGGATGTGGTTGTGAGAACTGCCAGGAAATGTGTGGAGACAGTTGTGACTGTGAATCAGAGGAAGAGTCTGAAGAAAGTGAATCTGAGCCGGCATTATCAAAAGAAAAACTTTCCATAAAAGCTGGAAACAACAAGAAAATAAAAGTTTTGGGCGAATATGATGAAGTGCAGTGGGAATCTAGTGATAAATCCGTAGCAACAGTAAATCAGAATGGAAAGATTACGGGGATAAAGTCTGGTGAGGTAACCATAACGGCGTATGTTACCTGTTACATGTATGAGATGGATGCAGAGGATACAGATGAATATGATAGTGTAGAGGAAGAATACAATGAAATAACAGACGATTTGTATGACTGGGGTATGAGTGACGAAACATGGGATGGAGAGGAAGAACTGATTCCTGTTACCTATGAACTGGAATGTGAGATAACAGTAAAGGGAGGTACCATAAGCCATAAACAGGCCAAATTAAAGGTTGGAAAATCCAAAAAGATTCGGGTGAAGGGTGCCAAAGGAAAAGTAAAATGGACATCTAGTAATAATGCAGTATGCACAGTGAAAAATGGTACAATCAAAGCGAAGAGGGCAGGAAAAACCATTATTACTGCAAAAGTGGCAGGAGCAAAATTTAAATGTAAGGTTACCGTAAAGAAAAAATAATATGTGTGGCTCCCAATAAAATGGGAAAAAGTAGAAAGGGTATGTCAAAATTTTGACATACCCTCATTTTCTTGAAAATAATGTTTTACTATATTTTATATTAACCAAAATATCTCTTTAACAAGCCTTCAAATGCTTTACCGTGTCTAGCTTCGTCTCTAGCCATTTCATGAACAGTATCATGAATAGCATCTAAGTTCTGCTCTTTTGCTCTCTTAGCTAAATCAAACTTACCGGCAGTAGCACCATTCTCAGCATCTACACGCATTTCTAAGTTTTTCTTTGTAGAATCAGTTACCACTTCACCAAGTAATTCTGCAAATTTAGCAGCATGTTCTGCCTCTTCCCAAGCAGCTTTTTCCCAGTAAAGACCAATCTCAGGGTAACCTTCTCTGTGTGCCACTCTTGCCATAGCAAGGTACATACCTACTTCTGTACATTCTCCTGTAAAGTTAGCTCTTAAATCTTCAAGAATATCTTCACTTACACCTTGTGCCACACCTACCACGTGTTCAGCGGCCCATTCTCTTTCTCCAGCCTGCTCTGTAAACTTAGAAGCTGGTGCTTTACATTGTGGGCAAGCCTCTGGTGCTGCATCTCCTTCGTGTACATATCCACATACCTGACAAACATATTTCTTCATAAAATATCTCTCCTTTACATATAATAAAATTCTTTAGTTGGCTATAGTCATACTAATAATGAAAAATCAAAGCTATTGTTTACTTTCAAGCTTGCTTTTTGAAAATCAGTAATGATTACTGATTTAATTCTACAAAAAGAATTCTAATATGTCAATACTTTATTGAAAAAAATTTTCAATAAAGAGAAAAAAGTAAAGAAACAGTTTAGCAATTCGGCTAAACTGTTTCCTCTTCATTCATACAATCAGGGCAGACTCCTTGAAAATATGTAAAACAACTTTCTATGCGACCGGAAAAGGAGGCTTCTCCTAAAAGTGTGGCTGGTTCAAAGGGTTTCACAGGTAGATCGCTTACTTCCTTACAACAACGACAGAAAAAATGATGATGTGGTTCTGTTGTTGCGTCATAGTGATCCTTGTTATCATCACAGGAAAGACGTAAAATCACTCCTTGTGCTGTTAAAAGGTTCAGATTTCGATAAACTGTTCCCAAACTAATTTTTGGATAAGTTTTTTTTATATTTTCGTATATGGTGTCTGCTGTGGGGTGGCAGGTTGTGCTACGCAAATAATTCACAATTGCTTCCCGCTGCCTACTATAGTTGGTAGTTGCCATAAATACTCCTCCTTTTTTATTATTATATTCTAATTATAGTAATGATTCCTAATTTTAGTCAAGAAAAATCTTCATACAAAAAGTAGCAGTTTAGAACTAAGCTAAACTGCTACGAAAAGTGTATACATATATGGGTTTAAGATTTTTTCTTTTTGTTATAGATATTCATAGCTGCCTCAATGGAATCACCTATAATTTTTTCACAGGCGTCAGTGGTATCCTTCAAAGATTCTCTTACTGTATTATCCTGTTCCTTAGGGAAACGTGCCAAAACATGATCTGCCAAATCCCATCCTTCAGGTTTTTGTCCGACACCTACTTTTATACGTGGAAATACATCTGTGCCAAGGTGCTGGATAATACTTTTGATTCCGTTATGGCCACCGGCACTTCCTTTTTTTCGAATACGAAGCTGTCCTACATCTAAACTAATATCATCATAAATAATAATGATATCTGTAGAAGGAACTTTAAAAAAATCTGCCAATGCTCTTACACTTTCGCCACTAAGATTCATATAAGTCTGTGGTTGTGCTAAAACTACTTTTTGTCCTTCTATATATCCGGTTCCTAGAATTGCTTTGTGTTTATTTTGGTTTAAGGGAATTTGAAAACGATCAGATAAATAAGTAATAGCGCTAAAGCCTATGTTGTGTCGGGTTCCTGCGTATTGGTTTCCTGGGTTACCAAGTCCTACTATAATAAACATAAAAATGCTCCTTTCTATTTTTTTGCCTATTAATATTGCATGCAAAGGTAACTATTCAGCCAGGGCAACACTTGGCTGAATGTTCACATACCAAGATAGTATATTTCACAATAGAAAAAAAAACAAGTCAACGAATTGCTATTTTGGATTTGGGTCAAGTAATATTATTATTCTACACATTGGAATCTGATGGTTGACACATCCACATATTTGAAACTTTTTCATGCCTGCCATTACCATTTTCTTAATCAGTTTATTTATTTACTACAACAGTATAGAAAAATGAATCTAAATATTGTAAAATATAAATACCAAAACAACAAAAAACAACAATTTCTTGTATGAATTACACAAAAAAGGAGGGCGAGGCTTGAGGGATATATGCTAATATAGGAATTGTATTTGTATGTTTTGATTATGAAAAAGGGGAGATAGCGTATGACTAGAAAATTAAGAAGTTTATTTAGTGTACTATTTTGTATGGTTCTGTTATGCAACATAGTATTTTCAAATGCAAAGATTAAGGGAGAAGTACAAGAAGAAAAAAATGTAACCATTTATTTTATTGACCAAACAAAAGAAAAATGGGTCGAAAATGATAATGCTGTTATGAAAGCCATAGACAATACCAATGGACATGAAAGCTATTGGATGACAAAGGTTGACGAAATAACGTGGCGTGTAAATGTTCCAGAGAGTGCATATAATATAACCTTTAATCGGTACAGCTCGGATAAGATAACCCAGTGGAATTCATAGAGCGCAGGAGGCAGAGACGCTAACAATGCCTATTATGCTGATGGAAGCGAGTATGGTCACTGGGGGAGCATAGAAGAGAATCAAGAATGTTTTCATGCGGGGGATGTGATATATCTTGACTTAGCAGAATTTTCAAATTGGGAAAAAGATAATGCAAAAATGTATATAAATTTTACCAATGCATCTAAGGAAGAAAATGGAGGAAGAGACATTTTCATTTCCACAGCTGAAAGTACCCAATATAATCCAAAGGCTGTAGCTACCAAGGAATCACAGTATCTATATAGCTATACTGTAAGCAAAGAAGAGGAAGGTGCTACAGAATTGCGCTTTTGGAGAGGAAACGATACAACATTATGGAATTGTTCTGTTGTACTCTCCTATAAAGAATATGCATATGGTATAAATTGTGTAAAAGTTACCGGTTGGAATAATCAAGGAGATTTGTTTGTATACACTTCTAAAGAAGAACTAGAAAAGGATAGCGATGGAGATGGCTTACCGGATTGCCATGAGAAGATATTAGGAAGTGATAAGAATAAAAAAGATACAGATGGAGACGGTTTAACCGATTATGAAGAATATAATCTTACAAAAACTAATCCAACAAAAGAGGATACCAATGGAAATAGCATAAACGATGGCGAGGATGATATAGAAGGAGATGGATTATCTAACCAAAAAGAAATAGAGTTGGGGACAAATGTTTTTTTAGCAGATACGGATGGGGATAAGCTCACAGATTATGAAGAAATCTATACCTATAAAACTAATCCTTTGGTAGAAGATACAGATGAAGATAGTTTGACAGATTATGATGATATTCAGTTGAATTTTAATCCATTGTTGAAGGATACAGACAAGAATGGAATTATAGATTCTAAAGAAAAAATATACCAAACTATAACGAAATCATTTGATAATATGGAACAAAAGGGAATCAAAGAAGTAAGCGTTTCCCTTAATACAAATGGGAATATACAAGAAAACTTAGCCATTACAGACATATATGAGGTAGATTATCAGTCAAAAGATGTTGTTGGTTTGATTGGTGTACCAATAGAAATAACCTATTCACAAAGCTTTGACACAGCGGATATTGTATTTACCTATGATGAACAGGAACTGGGAGATACGAAGGAAGAGGATTTAGCAATTTTATGGTATAACGAGGATGAAAACTGGTATCAAATATTGGATGAAGACTGCAAGATAGATAAAGAAAATAATACGGTTACATATAGCACAACCCATTTTTCTACCTATATGTTGGTAGACAGTACACAATGGTACCAGGCGTGGAGACAGAATATTGACTATCGAAATAGTCAGACGGGAGATACAGAGAAAAATTATTTTGACATTACCTTTGTAGTAGACGTTTCTGGAAGTATGTGCGGTACATCCATACAAATGGCAAAAACAGCCATGAAGAATTTTATATCCGCAATGCAACAAAAAGATGAGGCAGCAATTGTAACATTTCATGATACAGCCAATACTATAAGTGATTTTACTAATGATAAGCCAGTATTAAGAGAAAAAATAGATACCCTAGTGGCAAATGGGGGAACTAACGTAAACAATGGTTTATTAAAAGCATTAGATTTATTCCAAAATCATAGTTCTCAAAAACAGAAAATAGTAGTACTAATCTGTGATGGAGATGTAAATTATGTAACTTCCACCATTACTTCTTATTTGGCGAGAGGAATCCAAATCTATGCCATAAATCTGGCAAATGAATCTTCTCATACAGCATTAGAACAGATGGCAGAATTGACAGGAGGACAATATTATTATGGGAATTCATCTAGTGAATTGCAAAATATTTATGCCAGCGTAAATGAAAAAACATTAAATAAAATAGATCCTACAGATACTGATGGAGATGGTTTATATGATGTATATGAAAAGGCAGGAATAAAGCTACCAAACGGGAAAATTATCTATACCAATCCTAATCAAGCAGATACCGATGGGGATGGATTAACAGATATGCAGGAAACCGGATTAATCTATAATCTGGACGAAAGATACATAGGGCGTGGAAACTTTTTGGGAATCAAATATTTTGAATTAAAAAGTGACCCTACAAAGAAGGATACGGATGAGGATGGAATTTTAGATAAGGAAGATGCATATCCATTGATAAAAGATTATGTTTTAATTGCAGAATTAGATAACAAATATTTTACATCTGATTACTTGAGAATCGTAGATTCATCGGGAGTCAGTACTCACGGTGGAAACCAAGGCTGGTGGATGGACAAGGTAAAATATACTAGTGACACGGAGGAAATGGACAAAATTGCTAAAATGAAGAGTGATAAATATTATCGTTTGGCTGAAATGGGATGTGGGGTAATTGCCATGAGTGATGCAGAACTATTTATGAAATCCCAAACAGATGGATATCGCTCCGGCAGTGCCCAGGTTAATCCGGTTGATGAAGTTACAGGAATCACTACAAAGAACAATTACAGACTGTATTTGGAGAATATGTATGAAAGAACCTATACATTAGATTGGACGCTGGACTGCTATACGGGATTAAATCCATGGAAAATGGAAGAAGGATTTTCAACTTTTTTAAAGACATATCAAAAACCATATAAAACAGTAGAATGGGCAGAGTATGCTTTGCTTCCAGAGAAAATCCAGAAGGAGTTGGTAATACAACAGATTGAGGAAATGTTGGATAATGGTATTCCTGTGGTATTTTCTTATTGTGATTTGATAGAGGGGATAAAGATTGGTTTATATTCAGACATGATAAGTGCAAGAATTTGTGGAAAGACAGAAGGTACAAATGATCATTATATGACCATTGTTGGGGTGTATAAATATAGAGATATATCTACTTTTGAAGAAGAATATATTTTAAAGGTAGTGAGTTGGGGGGATATTTATTATATTAACTATAATAAGTATGCAGAAAAGCTAAGCTACGTTACCAATATTTTGTCTGTGTACTAGGAGAGCGGGAACTATATGAGAAAAATACTAATAGGGATAGGAATTATAATATTGATAAAAATGATATGGCTTTTATTTGTTATGTATGCTATAGGAGGTGGATATAATCCTAAAAATAAGAAGGCTGACGATGAAATATCTAAAGCAATTTACGAAAAAATGGGAAAAACTGTGCTTTATGATGGTAAAGAAATTTTTGGGGATAAAATTTATTATACATATTTGGTAAAAAGGGAGCAATTTGAAAATAAAACTATTTTTTCTGACATTGCAGGAATTATAAATGAAAATTTAGAAGAAAAAAGTATTAAGCAAGAATTTGGTTCAAGAAAAGACGAAAAAATAGTTTTGATACTAGCTGCTGTAATTTCAGGTGGAGACGAATGGATATATACAGTATCCAATTATTCAGAAGATACAGGCAAAGTATATGATAAATTGCAGGTTCTCACTTTGTACGGTTCAAGACATGCTGACGCAAGTGATAGCAGTGTTTTAAATAATTGTGCGACCTATTTTGGTTTTGAAGATATAAGGTCTTTGACAATAAGCGAAAAGATAGAGAAAAATGCAAAAGAGGAAGGAGTAGATTGGTATGAGGTGTGGCCGAATTTAGAACACTTTGAGGTGTATATCAGACAATAGATGACTCTTCGCTTCTAGGTGAAGCGTAGGAGACGAGTGACAATTTAGTATCGACGGGAGTGCAATCTCTCGTCTGATATACGCGCTACGAGGACGCGCAGGAATTCGGATGAGAATTATGTCAGCGATAGCTGACCCGAATTCTGCGCCAAGACTAGCAAGCAAGAATTGAAAATAGAGTAGGGAACAGTATGAGAAAAATACTAATAGGGATAGGAATTATAATATTAATAAAAATGATATGGCTTTTATTTGTTATGTATGCTATAGGTGGTGGATATAATCCTAAAAATAAAAAGCCAGACGATGAAATATCTAAAGCAATTTACGAAAAAATAGGAGAAAGAGCAATTTATGATGGAAAAACAGCCAATGAAGATAGAATCTATTATAGATACTTGATAAAAAAAGGTCAGTTTGAGACTAGATTTGAGAAAAAAGATCTTTTTTCAGATATTGCAGAAATTACTAACAGACAATTAGAAGGGAAAAAAGGAGAAAGAATAACGATTGCATTAGGTGCAGTATTCTCAAGTGGTGATGAAGGAATATATACAATATCTAATTATTCAGAAGATACAGGCAAAGTATATGATAAATTGCAGGTCCTTACCCTATATGGTTCAGAACTTGCTGACGCAAGTGATAGCAGTGTTTTAAATAATTGTGCCACCTATTTTGGTTTTGAGGATATAAGGTCTTTGACAATAAGTGAAAAGATAGAAAAAAATGCAAAAGAGGAAGGAGTAGATTGGTATGAGGTATGGCCGAATTTAGAACACTTTGAGGTGTATATCCCACCAAAAATCTAAGGTTAAGCTGTTGAAAAAAATAGAATAATACATAAAGTTATCACAAAATAGAAAATATTATATATGATTGCGAAACAAAATATTAAAATCTTGCAAAATCGAAAGAAAATTCTTGTGCTTAGAATGGAAAAATGTTATACTAAAGAAGGTAAAAATAATGCCTCTTGGTTGACAGAATTTGCTGTTTGGGGACTATGAAACAGCAACGGACAGGAGAGGACAGCGATAAGGGAGGACTTAATATGAAAGGGAATATTATAGTTGGACAATCAGGCGGACCTACCGCAGTAATTAACTCAAGCTTAGCTGGTGTTGTGAAGACAGCAAAAGACAGAGGAGCGAAGAAAATCTATGGTATGCTTCATGGTATTCAGGGATTTTTAGATGGAAAGTATGTGGATTTATCAGATTACATTCAGACAGAATTAGATATTGAGATATTAAAAAGAACACCATCTGCATATTTAGGCTCATGTAGATATAAATTACCAGAGATTCATGAGAATACAGAGATTTATGAGAAGATTTTCGAATCACTTAATAAATTGGATATTGAATGCTTTATTTATATAGGTGGAAATGATTCCATGGACACAATTCGTAAATTAAGTGATTACGCAATTATAAAAGGCTATTCACAGAAATTTGTAGGGGTACCAAAGACGATTGATAATGACTTGGCGATTACAGATCATACTCCTGGATTTGGTAGTGCAGCAAAATATATTGGAACTACCACAAAAGAAGTGATTCGTGACGCAATTGGTTTAGCATATAATACAGATATCGTCACCATTATTGAAGTAATGGGACGTAACGCAGGATGGTTGACAGGTGCAACAGCGTTAGCAAAAGGTGAGGATAGTCCGGGACCGGATTTAATTTATCTTCCAGAGGTGCCATTTGATATTCCTACTTTTGTTTCTAAAGTTAAGTCTTTATTGAAGAAGCAAAAGACAGTTGTGGTAGCAGTATCTGAGGGTATCAAGACCAAAGAAGGAAAGTATGTATGTGAATATGGTGCAGCAGTAGATTATGTAGATGCATTTGGACATAAGCAGCTTACAGGTACAGCAACCTTCCTTGCAAATACCATTTCAGCTGAGATTGGATGTAAGACACGTGCAATTGAGCTTAGTACATTGCAAAGAAGTGCAGCCCATTTGGCATCAAGAACAGATATTAATGAAGCATTTGCAGTAGGTGGAGCGGCAGTAAAGGCAGCATTTGAAGGAGATAACGGAAAGATGATTATCTTAAAGCGTGTATCTGACGATCCATATCAGTGTACTACAGATGTATATGACGTACATAAGATTTCTAATGTTGAGAAATTGGTTCCAAGAGAGTGGATTAATAAAGAGGGAACCTATGTAACAGAGGAATTTATTAGTTACATTGAGCCTTTGATTCAGGCTGAATTGATTCCAGTTCCTGTAGAAGGTATTCCTAGACATATTGTATTAGATTTAACAAAGAAATAAAGAAATTTAATTGTAATGGTTGGCCAACTGGCTGATCTATTATGCTTAACAATATTGATGAAATAAAAAGTTATCGGAATATAAGAATTTCGATAACTTTTTATTTTTCAAAACATTGAAACCCTAAAAAAAATCTTTTATAATAGGACAGTGTGTTATTACTAAAAGAAAGGAAAATATGCAAACCTACATACTACTCTTTGTGGTGTTTGTATTTATCGAATACATAAGGACTTGTGTTTGATAGTATGGTATAAATTATGAATATTTTTGAACAGTTAAAGGATGAGTTAAGTATTGCACTATGGCAGGTAGAGGCTGTTGTAAAGTTAATTGATGAGGGAAATACAATTCCATTTATTGCCCGTTATCGTAAAGAAATGCATGGTTCCTTAGATGATGAGCAGCTTCGTAATTTAAGTGAAAGACTGACTTATCTTAGAAATTTAGAGGATAAAAAGAATCAGGTGCTTGCCAGTATTGAGGAGCAAGGTAAGCTAACAGAAGAGTTAAAGGCGCAAATATTAGCAGCAACTACACAGGTTGTAGTAGATGATTTATATCGTCCATATCGTCCAAAACGTAGAACCAGAGCTATTATCGCTAAGGAGAAGGGTTTAGAAGGCTTGGCGAATATTATTATGCTTCAGATGACGGACAAGCCATTGGAGGAAGAAGCAAAAGCATATTTATCAGAGGAGAAGGAAGTAACAACCCTAGAGGAAGCCATACAGGGTGCTATGGATATTATTGCAGAGAGTATTTCTGACGAAGCAGATTATAGAATGTATATCCGTGATCTGACAATAAAAGAAGGTCTGATTACTTCTAATGCCAAGGATGAACAAACACAGTCTGTATATGAAATGTATTATGCGTTTGAGGAACGTATTCATAAAATAGCGGGACATAGGGTATTGGCACTAAACAGGGGAGAAAAAGAAAAAATTCTTACTGTAAAAGTGGTTGCACCGGAAGAGGATATTCTTCGTTATTTGGAGAAAAAGGTTATAATTAAGGAGAATCCAAATACTGTACAGGTGTTAAAGGATACCATAGCAGATAGCTATAGTCGTCTGATAGCTCCAGCCATTGAGCGTGAGATTCGAAGTGATTTGACAGAGAAGGCTGAAGATGGAGCAATTAAAATATTTGGAAAGAACTTAGAACAGCTATTAATGCAACCACCAATTGTTGGACAAGTGGTTCTTGGCTGGGATCCGGCATTTCGTACAGGATGTAAGCTTGCAGTAGTTGATGCTACAGGTAAAGTATTGGATACCACAGTAGTTTATCCAACAGAGCCACAGAATAAGGTAGAAGAAACCAAGAAAACGGTGAAGGCATTAATTGATAAATATAATATCACATTGATATCGGTAGGAAATGGAACTGCTTCAAGAGAATCAGAGCATATTATTGTTGAGATGTTAAAAGAAATAAATAAGCCGGTGCAGTATGTGATTGTAAATGAAGCGGGAGCTTCTGTATATTCAGCCAGTAAGCTGGCTACAGAGGAATTTCCAAATTTTGATGTAGGACAAAGAAGTGCGGCATCTATTGCAAGAAGATTACAGGATCCATTGGCAGAATTGGTAAAGATTGATCCTAAGTCTATTGGTGTTGGTCAATATCAGCATGATATGAATCAAAAGAAATTAAGTGAAGCATTAGGCGGTGTGGTAGAAGGTGCGGTAAATAAGGTTGGGGTAGATTTGAATACAGCATCTGCATCTTTATTGGAATATGTTTCAGGTATTAGCAAGGCATTGGCTAAAAATATTGTTACTTATCGTGAAGAAAATGGAAGATTTACCAATCGTAAGCAATTGTTAAAGGTTGCTAAGCTTGGACCAAAGGCATTTGAACAATGTGCAGGATTTATGCGTATATCTGACGGAGAGAATCCTCTCGATGGTACCAGTGTACATCCGGAAAGTTATGAAGCTGCTACAAAGCTTATTGAAAAAGTAGGATATAAATTAGAAGATATTAAGGGTGGAGTAACAGGACTTGGATTAATGGTAAAAGATAAAATAAAAGTTGCCAGTGAGCTGGAAATTGGAGAGGCTACGCTTTTAGATATTATGAAAGAATTGGAGAAACCTGGAAGGGATCCACGAGATGAAATGCCTAAGCCTATTTTGAGAACTGACGTATTGGAAATGAAAGATTTAAAAGAAGGTATGATTTTAAAAGGAACAGTGAGAAATGTAATTGATTTTGGTGCTTTTGTAGACATTGGTGTGCACCAGGATGGATTGGTTCATATTTCACAGCTTACAGATAAAAAATTTGTTAAGCATCCTTTAGATGTTGTAAGTGTGGGAGATATTGTAGAAGTAAAGGTTATGAGTGTGGATTTACAAAAGAAGAGAATCCAGTTAACTATGAAAATTTAAAATAAACATTGACAATTTGAGATTTTAGGAGTATCCTTTTAAAAGTAAAACCGATGATTGAGAAGAGTAGTGAAGGTAATGATTATTCAGAGAGCTACAGGTTGGTGGGAATGTAGTATAATAAGCTTTGACGAATGGACTCATAAGGGTGGAAGGAACGGTAGTAATTACTTAGTAATATCCAACGTTTTTCCTACGTTACAGGGAATCCGTGTTATTTAGCACGAAGTGAGAGCATGTGAGATACGTGAATTTAGGTGGTACCGCAGGAGATAGATAAACTCTTGTCCTATGAATATAGGACAGGAGTTTTTTTTTACTTTATAGGAAAGTTCCTTGTGAATGAGGGATTTAGGGAAAACTGGTGGACTTGTCTACTTTGTTCTTACTTTACAGAAAACCTAGATTGAAAAAAGGAGATGGATAGAATGGAAAAAGGAAGATTTGGAGTGCATGGTGGACAATATATTCCGGAGATACTTATGAATGCAGTACATGAGGTAGAAGAAGCCTATAATAAATACAAAGATGATCCGGATTTTAACAGAGAATTGGAAGAATTATATAATGAATATACAGGAAGACCAAGTCGATTATACTATGCAAAACGTATGACAGAGGATTTAGGTGGAGCCAAGATATATTTAAAGAGAGAGGATTTGAATCACACAGGTTCTCACAAGATTAACAATGTAATAGGTCAGATGTTATTGGCAAAGCGTATGGGAAAAACCAGAGTTATAGCAGAAACAGGTGCTGGTCAGCACGGTGTAGCAACTGCTACAGTGGCAGCCATGATGGGGATGGAATGTGAAATCTTTATGGGAAAACATGATTGTGAAAGACAGGCGCTAAATGTATATCGTATGCGTTTGCTTGGCGCGAAAGTACATCCTGTAGAGAGTGGAACAAAGACATTAAAAGATGCCGTATCAGAGACCTTTAGAGAATGGACCAGTAGAATTAAGGATACCCATTATGTATTGGGTTCGGTTATGGGACCATATCCATTTCCTAATATTGTTCGTGATTTTCAAGCTGTCATTAGTAAAGAGATTAAAATGCAGATGATGGAAAAAGAAGGAAGATTACCTGATGCGGTCATTGCCTGCGTAGGTGGCGGTTCCAATGCTATAGGTGCCTTTTACCATTTTATAGATGATGCACAGGTTCGTTTGATTGGTTGTGAGGCAGCAGGTAGAGGGATTGACACATTAGAGACAGCTGCAACGATTAATACAGGAAAATTGGGAATTTTCCACGGTATGAAATCTTATTTTTGTCAGGATGAGTATGGACAAATTGCACCGGTATATTCTATATCTGCTGGTTTGGATTATCCAGGAATTGGACCGGAGCATGCGCATTTACATGATATAGGTAGAGCAGAGTATGTACCGGTAACAGATGAGCAGGCAGTAGAAGCATTTGAATATTTATCTAGAATAGAAGGGATTATACCTGCCATTGAAAGTGCACATGCAATTGCTCATGCCATTCATGTTGCTAAGGAAATGAGTAAGGATCAGATAATAGTAGTTAATATTTCAGGTCGTGGAGATAAAGATTGTGCAGCCATTGCACGTTATAGAGGAGAAGATTTATATGAATAATATAAGAAAAGTATTTGAAAAAGGAACAGCTTTTATACCTTTTATTACATGTGGAGATCCTAGTTTGGACGTAACGAAAGAAGCAGTTATTGAGATGGAGAAGGCAGGTGCGGATTTAATAGAGTTGGGAATTCCATTTTCTGATCCTACTGCAGAAGGTCCTTTGATTCAAGAGGCGAATCTTCGTGCGCTACAAAACCAAATTACCACAGATGATATTTTTCAAATGGTTCGAGAGCTTAGGGAAACAGTAAAAATACCAATGGTATTTATGGCGTATGCCAATGTGGTTTTTTCGTATGGAGTAGAACGTTTTGTAGCTACTTGTAAGGAGATTGGGATTGGTGGACTAATTTTGCCGGAGATTCCTTTTGAGGAAAAACGTGAATTTGATGAAATTTGTAAAAAATATGATGTAGATTTGATTTCTATAATAGCACCCACATCCAAAGAGAGAATTGGGATGATAGCAAAGGAAGCAGAAGGGTTTGTATACTGTGTATCATCTGCAGGGGAAAAGGAGAATGCACGGTTTAGTCATATTGGTTCTATGATAAAAAAGGTAAAAAAAGAACGGAATATTCCATGTGCTGTGGGGATTGAAAGTTCTTCCTTAGACCATATTAAGGAATTGGCAAAAAAAGTAGATGGCATTATTGCAGGATCTACCATTGTAAAGCTTTGTGAGAAATACGGAATACATGCGCCGTTTCATATTGGTAACTATGTGAAGGAAGTAAAAATGATATTAACCGAGTAAGAAAAAATGGAGCTATGGCATTAAGAAATATTTTGGTAACAGTTCAGTCCTTGGCTGAACTGTTACGTTTAGGCTAACTTAATGCGGTAGCTCCATTGATTTATGTCTCTTAAGAAAGTAATATGTTAACAGATTTCATTTGTAGATTTTGTTGATTTTTTAGCATAAAAATTTGGTATTGTTGTAATACTTCTTCTTTCTTTTTTTCTGATATAGCTTTAGGCATATCCAAATCTTCTAAAGTACTTTTTGATCTGGTTAAGTTCTCAATTGCAACAGAGCTATATGAAATCGCGTAATCTAATGCATTACTTTGTGCACCAATGGATCCTCTAGATTTGTTCACAAGTGAAAGTGCATCATCAATAGCCTGTAGGTCAAAATCTCCAGTTACATCAAAGTCAGCCAATCCAAGTGCATCTAGAGTAGAGTTACCAGTAGAAATGGAAATAGAACGTCCATTGGCATTCGTTGGAATATTAAAATTCTCTGTGGAACCATCTAGCAGCTTTTTCGTGTTAAATTCTGTATTGGTTGCAATACCCTGGATGCTTCCCTTAATCTGGTCTATTTCATATTGTATATTTTGCTTGTCATTCTGGGTCAAAATGCCATTTGATGCTTGTATGGCTAATTCACGCATTCTGTGTAAATTCTCGGTAATGCTATCAAGTGCAGAATCCACAATGTTTAGTACGTCTTTTCCTGTTTTCATGGAGTCATTAGCTTTTGCATAGCCATTTATTTGAGCAGTTTGTCCCTCAATAATAGCAAGCTCAGCTGCGCCATCCGCTGCGGAAGCTATTCTCTTTCCGCTGGAAATGTTACTGTAATAGCTGGTGTTAAAATTAGAAATTCCTGAAATTGAACTCATAGTATCACCCCTTTCTTTCTTTTGTTTTGTAACAATTTAGCCAAATAACTAAATTGTTGTTTATGTTGTTCCTTATCTTCATTATGGTTTAAAAATAATAAAAAGTCAATGCCGACCTTGTGGAACCTATCATAGGCTGAAATCATTGTGTTATTATTTTAGATCCCGAATTGTTTTATCAACACCGTTAATTTTTATATTGTAGTTTTCTTCTACAGGAATGATTAAACAAGGCTTCCCTTCAATAATCTGAGAGGTGATTTCAGGTAGCTTTGTAGGTTTTACCTTCACTACTACATCAACAATGGATTGTTGGGATAATTCAGGTGTATTTGCAATAGAAAGCTCCATAGAAGTTTGTTTAATAATGGAGTCTTTTTCCTCAATGGCTGCATTTTTTTCTTCCAATGTGTTTTGAAGAACCTCCAGTTGTTTAGAAATTGCCTTTTGTTCTTTTCGTTTGGCATTTTCTTCTAAGGTTTTCTTGTCTACCAGAGATTCTACAATAGGTGGTTCATTTGAAAATTCAGAGGTATAAGCCTCTTCAATTACATTGGCAATGGGTTCCGGTACACCACTTTCAGCCAAAACGTTTTGAAGCACAGCGGTATTTAGAACCATGTCATCCTCTTGTTCTTCAAGCTCGTGTAATTCTACTAGTTCGTGTAGTTCACTTTGGATATTCATAAAGGTATTTTCATCAACATCAGCATGTTCTTCTATTACATTTTGAATTAAATTTTCAAATACATTCTTCTGGATGGTTGCTGTTCTCTTGGCAGGACAACCTAGTAAATCCTCCATAAGCTCTACATGGGGCTCTTTTGTATCCTTGGTATAGAACATAACAGAATGAATATCCGCACTTCGATCGGTAAAAGCAGGGAACAGGAATCCGGAATCTGGAGCTCCAACTACCCAGTCACGTATTCTAGAACCAATACGGTTCTGATCCTCACGATACCCCAGTGCTGCTTTAGAAAGTGTAACAGGACAAATTGCACATAATAAATATTCGTAAACCTCTTCCGATTCGTCCAGACTTAAATTGTCAGTAGATTTCTTTATTACATCATAGGCATCGTGAAAGATTAAAATGAGATAATTGCCGGGAAAATCATAGGTCTCAATTACTAAATCAAAGAATCTTTCGATTAAGTCTTGGTTTTTTAGCTGGCTCTCTCTAAGTCCCATAAAGAACTGCTGTTTTCCACCGGATTCCTCTTGGAAACGGGGAAATTCTAACTCTAGGAGATTGTTATGTAAATTACCGGATAAGCATTTTTTTGCAATATCCAGATATTTATAAAATTCTTCCTCATCTAGATTTAAAAAAGTTTCATGAAAGTTTACCAATTTGTTTTTTTCAGAGTCAACGTAACAACCGGCCATTTTAGTAAAACTGCAACCGTTTTTTGTAAATCTTTTTTTTAATTCTAAAATTTCTTTTTTTTGCATAAATGAACCCCTTCTTTATTAAAATTGTTGTACATTGTATTGCATCCTTTGTTTTCTTATCAGTATCACATTATAACTGTAAACTTTTAGGAATACAAGAATTGACTTTTTGGTAACAGTTTCGCCGAATGGACTTACAACAAGTAAAATATACGATATTGATACGTGGGCAATCAGCCAAGGGATTGCTCCTGCCTAAGCTATTACCTTGCATATATAGCAGAATCATTATAATAAGTGACAAAAAACAGTATTTGTGGTATAATTTTCTAGTAAACATGCACACAACAGATTGAATTACTATAAATGAAACTAGCGTGTTTACTATCGGGTAACGTCTCTTTACATAAGTGGCAGGGACACACTAATTCACTAGGGGTTCACTGTGCCTGAAAGAGGGTCTTGTACCCTTGAGTTTCATAGTGAATTGTATAATCGTAAATGATTCAATTGCAGAAGATAAGAAGGGGGCTTATTATGGAATTATTAGCATGTTTAGAGGGAAGAAAGAGTATTAGAAGATTCAAGGAGGAAGCGGTATCACATGAAGTGATTGAAAAGATTGTGAAAGCAGCATCCAATTCACCGTCTTGGAAGAATACCCAGGTAGTTCGTTATACCGTAGTTGAGGATAAGGAACTTATTAAGAAAATAGGAGAAGAAGGAATTTTAGGTTTCAAACCGAATACCAAGACGATTTTAAATTGTCCTGCCTTAGTAGTGCAAAGTGTAGTTACCGGAATTTGTGGATACGAAGAGGATGGAAGCTTTACCACCAGTTATGGAAATAGCTGGGAGATGTATGATGCAGGAATATCTGCACAGAGCTTTATGCTGGCTGCACATGAACAAGGTGTGGGAACTGTTGTGATGGGAATTATAGATGAAGAAAAAATCGCAAAGTGGATAGAACTTCCAAAGGGAGAAAGGGTTACAGCCTTGATTGCTATGGGGTATCAAGAAGGTGAGTTAAAATTCATTACTCCTAGAAAAGAAGTATCAGAATTGTTAAGATATAAATAGTTATAATATTTATAAAATGCTTATAAAGGGTTATCTCTCTATTATTAAGAAAGGGAGATAGCCCTTTTGTGACTTTGGCTGTTACCGTGCCTGTATTTATATAAAGAAATAAATAGCTTTTCTAATTTAGTTGTGATATAATGTGAATTAATTGTGTTTAATTTTGCGACAATTTCCAGTACTGGCTGCTATGTTGCATGAATTTAAGAATATCTGTTTTCGTGATACAGATGCTTTTTCTGTGTAAATAAAGGTATTGGGTAGAGCTGTCAGGTTGATTTTACCAAGGAGGTTTGTTTTGGTTCAAGAGAAGAAAGTTGAAATGATGACGAAATTAGCGATCTTTGAGAAAAATGAGAAAGATAAGGCTATGAAGCTGACAAAGTATTATTTGACAGATTATGTGCGAGGAGAACTGCTGAAGTCATTTTTTTGTGTTACAATTGGATATTTGATTATAGGTGTAATTTTATCACTATATAATCTGGAATATTTAATAAGTCATGCCACAAGCCTTAATTATCCTGAGCTTATAGGTAAGATAGTAATGGGATATATTGTACTGCAGGGTGTATATTTAATTATTGGCATGATAGGATATCAAAGAAGATTTCATAAAGCAAAACGTAAGGTTAAGAACTACGATAGAGAGTTGAATGAATTGCGGTTGTGGTATAGAAGAGAAAAGTTGTAAAATACGAAGAAAGGTTGAAAGAATGGAAAGAAAGGTTTATATCAGAACTATTTTAGAGTGGAGAGAAAAGCTATATAATAGTTATGTACAATATGATATATATATCAAAATGTTTTTACGATTTATAATGTCAGCAATTATATTTATAGTAGTAGGAAGTAAACTGAATTATTATGAAAAGCTCAGTAATCCCCTATTAATATTGGGATTGGCATTAGTAGGAACTTTTGTGCCGGATGCCCTGCTGGTGTTTATGGTAGTAGTGGTTACCTTGCTTGAGCTTTATTTTTTATCTCCAATAATAGCCGGAATATGTGCATTATGCTTTCTTTTTCTTTATCTGATGCTGGCAAGATTTGATCAAAAGACAACATTAGCATTAATATTTGTCCCAATATTTATATTATGGAAGATTCCGATTTCCTTGGTGGTGGTTATTGCATTATTTTTTGGTGCTTCCAGTGTACTTACTATCGTAGCAGGAACTTGCTTTTATTATATTCTGGATGCTGCAAAAAATATTGATATAAATGTGGGAGAAACAACAAATGATGTGTTTGCATTAATACATATGTTTATGGATGCAATTATTAAAAATAAGAATATGTATGTAATGCTTATGACACTGGTAGCTGTATTTTTTATCACATATTTTGTAAGAAGGCTGAAAATGGATTTTTCCTTCGAGATGGGAGTTATTGCAGGTGGAATATGTGGATTTATTCTTTTACTATTAGGGAATGTAATGTTAGACAGTAAATTTTCTATTTTATGGGTGGTATTGGGTAGCGTAGTTTCTTGTATAATAGGTCTGCTTGTGCATTTTATGCATATGGTATTAGACTACGGGCAGAAGGAAAAGGTACAGTTTGAAGATGATGAATATTATTATTATGTAACAGCCGTACCAAAGATGAAGATGACAGTAAGCAATAAAAAAGTAAAAAATATATATACTAAGAAGAAAAGATAAGTCCATGTGAAATGAGGATAAACCAGTTTGCTGGACTTACAACTTGTAAAATGTACTGGTTGATATGTGGGTAATCTGGAAGGTGATTGCCCCTACCTAAACTGTAAAAAGGAGGCAATATGGATACAATTCTTGCGTTTTTTAAAAAATATAATTCATGGCTGGAATTGCCGGACATAGGAATCATTGACATTATAGAAATTTTTATAATTGCCTTTGCTATTTACCATATTATTATGTGGGTAAGGAAAACCAGAGCATGGATGTTAGTAAAAGGTTTGATTGTGTTATTGGTAGTCTGTCTGGTTGCAATTATTTTGCACATGAATGTAGTCCTGTGGATATTTGAGAAAACAGTAGGAGTAGGAATTACGGCTTTAATTATTGTATTTCAGCCAGAGCTTCGAAATGCCTTAGAACAATTAGGAAGACGTAGGATTTTCTCCTCATTGGTTGTATTTGAGGATTCCAAAAGCAAAAGTGACAAATTTTCAGATAAGACCATAAATGAAATTGTAAGAGCTACTTATGAGCTGGCAAAGACAAAAACAGGAGCTTTAATTGTTCTTGGTAATGAGGTTTCCCTAGGTGAATACGAGAGAACAGGAATTGTTCTTGATTCTGTAGTAAGCAGTCAGCTGTTGGTAAATATTTTCGAGCATAATACTCCTCTGCATGATGGTGCTATCATTATACAAAAAGACCGAATAGTTGCGGCAACTTGTTATTTACCTTTGTCAGACAATATGGAACTTAGTAAGGATTTAGGTACCAGACATAGAGCAGGGGTGGGAATAAGTGAGGTAACAGATAGTTTAACAATTATAGTCTCAGAAGAAACTGGAAAAGTATCAATCGCTCATATGGGAACATTAGTAAGAAGTGTAGACGGAGAATATTTAAAAGCTAAGATAGAAAACTTTACTGGAGCACCAAAGATAGATACCAAGAGATTTAGGGTGCCTAGAATATGGAATCATAAAAAGTAACGGTTGGTAGTAGCAGTTTAGCCTTAGCTAATCTGTTACAATTGTTGTAGATTTGGATAAATGAAAAGACTGAGAGGTGTATGCCTGTGAAAGAGAAGATTATGAATAATTTTGGCTGGAAACTATTAGCAGGTATAGTAGCAGTCATAATATGGGTTATAGTAATAAACTTAGATGATCCTGTAGATACAAGAACATTTCGTAATGTAACGGTAGAGATAAAAAATGAAGAAGCAATTGCATCTTTAGACAAAGTATACGAGGTACAAAGCGGGGGGATTATTAATGTTAAGGCCAGTGCGAAACAAAGTGTTCTGCGAAAGCTGACAGCTTCAGATATTGTAGCTGTTGCAGACTTAAGTAATTTATCCCTGACAAATGCTGTTTCTATACAGCTTAGTTGTCCAAAATACGATAATGTTACGTTAACAGCAGATACAAGTATGTTACGCATAGCATTAGAGGATGAGAAAACTGCACAATTTAAAGTTGACGTAAAAACAATAGGAACACCTTTGGACGGATTTGCTATAGGAGAGATAAAGGTTAGACCTAATTTAATAAAAGTTACTGGTGCACATTCGTTGATTGAGAGAATTTCAGAGGTACGAGTGGAACTAGATGTTTCTAATATGACGGAAAGTTTTAAGAAAAGGCTGCAACCACAGGTATATGATGCCAATGGTAAGTTAATGGATACAGAACGATTAAGCTTTAGTACCCAAGAAATTTTAGTTAGTATAGAAGTAAATGAGACAAAAAATATACCTATAAAAATTTCAACAACAGGTCAATTGCCTGAGGGGTATCATGTAATATCTATAGAATATGAGCCAAAAGAAGTTTTGGTTACAGGGAAAGAAGTGGATTTAGATAAAATAAATAGCCTGAATATGGAAATAGATGTTACAAATAGAGATACAGATGTGGAAACAGAGTTGATACTTTCGGAATATTTACCACAGGGTGTAACGGTTGTAGGAGCAATCACATCTGTTAATGTAAAATTAACCATATCTAAGCAAACACCTCAGACGGTTCGACTGCCACTGGAGAATATTCAGGTAGAAAATCTGGATGAGAAATATGAGTTGCATTTTGATAAGGCAGATGGTTGGGTAGAAATAAAGGTTATTTTAACTGATACCAATGAATATAGAGCAATTTTGCCAAGTGAAATTGCATCTTATATAGATTGTACAGATTTGAAAGAAGGAAAACATGAAGTAGAATTAAAATTTGAGGAAAACACAAACTTTTTAATTCTTTCAGAGATAACACTGGATATTGTATTGAAAGAAAAGATAGCTACGAGCTTAGAAGAAGATACTAAACCGGGTGAACTTCCAAAAGTCGAACCTACCTTTGTGCCAACTGCTACATGGGAACCACAGACAAGTGTCCCTACGGTAGAGGAAGAAACAGAAACGGAGAATGACCAGGAACAAGAGGAAATTCCGGAACAAGAAGAAGCGGAAGAACAAGAGGAAGAGAAGGCTGATTAAAATGGTCACGGTGAAAGTAAAAATAAAAAATTCTTACGGATTACACCTGCGTCCTGCAAAGAAATTATGCCAGAAGGTGCAGGATTATCCCTGTGAGATATTAATGCAGGTTAGGGGAAATTATTACAATGTTAAAAGTATGCTACAAGTGTTAGCAGCAGGCGTAAAGCCGGATGAGGAGATAGAATTAATTTGTAAAGGGGACGAAGAGGAAACAGTTCTGGAAAATTTAAAAATATTTATAGAAGAAGAACTTTGTGAATCAATAGAGGATTAAGAGGTTGCTGAAAAATGTAACGGAATGGAGGAATTATGTTAAATTATCAAAGATATAAAAGAGTGCCGGTTGTCAATTTGCCAGATAGAAAATGGCCCAATAATGAGATAGAGAGTGCACCTGTTTGGTGTAGTGTAGATTTGCGTGATGGGAATCAGGCATTGATTGAGCCTATGGTGGTAGAAGAAAAATTAGAATTTTTTAACTTGCTTGTTAAGCTTGGATTTAAGGAAATTGAGATTGGTTTTCCTTCTGCATCACAGCTAGAATATGATTTTTTAAGAGAATTAGTAAAAAGAAATATGATACCGGATGATGTGACAGTACAGGTTTTGGTACAATGTAGAGAACACTTAATAGAAAGAACCTTTGAATCTTTAGAGGGAATAAAAAAGGCGATTGTACATATTTATAATTCTACTTCTACCCTACAAAGGGATGTAGTGTTTAATATGGAAAAACAAGAAATTATCGATATTGCTGTTGAAGGGACGAAGCTTGTAAAGAAATATGCAAAAAATTTCCCAGGCGAAATTATCTTGGAATATTCTCCAGAGAGTTTCACAGGAACTGAGTTAGATTTCTCTTTAGACATATGTGAAGCAGTAATGAAGGAATGGGGTGCAAGCAAAGAAAATCCAGTTATTATTAACTTACCAGCAACAGTTGAGATGAATACGCCAAATGTATATGCGGATCAAATAGAGTGGATGAGCCGTCATTTTAGTAATCGCGAAGCTGTTATATTGAGTATTCATCCGCATAATGATAGAGGAACAGCGGTTGCGGCAGCAGAGTTGGCAATGTTGGCAGGTTGTGATCGAGTGGAAGGTACCTTATTTGGAAATGGGGAGAGAACAGGAAATGTAGATATTTTAAATATTGCGTATAATATGTTTTCTCAAGGTATCAACCCGGAACTTAATATTGAAAACGTAAATGAAATTATAGATGTATATGAAAGATGTAACAAAATACCTGTACACATTCGTCATCCATATGCAGGAAAATTAGTATTTACTGCATTTTCTGGCTCACATCAGGATGCTATTAACAAAGGTGTAAAGGCAATGCAGGAACGTAAGCAAGACTGGTGGGAGGTGCCATATTTGCCGATAGATCCAGCAGATGTGGGAAGAAAGTATGAGCCAATTGTACGTATAAACAGTCAGTCTGGTAAGGGTGGCGTTGCATTTGTAATGGATAGCTGTTATGGATTTAAGTTACCAAAAGGAATGCATAAGGAGTTTGCTGACGTAATTCAAACCATTTCTGAGGAGCAGGGAGAAGTAATGCCGGAACAGATTATGGAAGAATTTAAGAAGAATTATTTAGACAAGAAAGCACCGTATCACTTTAAAAAGGGAATTATTGAAGATCTTCCGGAAGAGGAGAAATACAATACTAAGATACAAATATGGTATACAGAAAATGGTGAGGAACGAGAATTTTCCGCAAAGGGCTGCGGTCCTATAGAAGCTGTTCAAAGAGGGCTACAAGATGTAATTGGGCATAAAATTAAAGTGCTTGATTATACAGAGCATGCTTTAGGTGAGGGTTCTCATGCACAGGCTGCTGCTTATATTCATTTGTTAAATGAAGAAGATGGAGAAACAACCTATGGAGTAGGTGTGAGTTCTAATATAACCAGAGCATCTATTCGTGCAATTTTTAGTGCGATCAACCGTCTTATGGATAAAGATGCATAGAAAATAAGTTAGCCTATGGGTAAATGCTATAAGTATAGAGAGAATTAGATTTGCTACGATTTATAACTTGGTCAA
The DNA here is from genome assembly GCA_017399885.1 of Lachnospiraceae bacterium. Lineage (GTDB taxonomy): Bacteria > Bacillota > Clostridia > Lachnospirales > Lachnospiraceae > CAG-411. Next base: position 28,155 of record JAFQAU010000212.1, on the reverse strand, counting down.
TCATTTAATGATTGGCCGATAAATCGTATAAGGCGTATTATATTGGAAAGGATTTTTAGTGTGAAAAAGTACATCGCAAATTTTATGAAGTACAAATATTTAATGACAGAGCTTGTAAAAAAAGACATTAAATTAAAGTACAGGCGTTCTAAGCTTGGTATATTGTGGACCTTGGTAGAACCATTACTTACAATGATTGTATTAACAGTGGTATTTTCCAGTATTCGAGAAAAAAGCGACCCCACATTTCCTGTATATATACTGACAGGAAGACTATTATATAGTTTCTTTAGTAGTGGAACAAAAGCAGCTTCAAAATCTATTCGAAGTAACAGTGGAATGATGCGAAAAGTATATATTCCAAAGTATATGTATCCGTTAGCGGCAGTGGTATCGAATTTTATAACCTTTCTGATTTCTTTAATTGTATTGGTAGGGGTAAGTTTATATTTAAGGATTGATGTTACAGTTCATGTTTTGGAGGCGATCTATCCGCTTGTTATTTTATTTTTAATGACACTTGGAGTAGGAATGCTTTTGGCTACATTGGAGGTATTCTTTCGGGATTTGGAATATTTATGGGGAGTTGTACTGATGTTAGTTATGTACTGTTGTGCAATTTTCTATCCAGCTTCCATGTTAAGTGGAAATAAGCAGATAATATTGGATATAAACCCATTGTATGCTTTGATAAAAAATTTTCGTAATGCTGTCTTATATGGTGTAGCGCCAGACTTTGGTGCTTTGTTATATGCAGGAATTTTTGCAGCGGTTTCTATAATAGTAGGGGTAGTTGTATTCTATAAGAAGCAGGATGAGTTTATATTGAATGTATAATGGTTACGGTTTAGTATCTTGCTGAATTGTTACGGTTAATTTGGAGGAAGAACATGGCAAAGAAAACAGCATTGAAAGTAGAACATGTTGGAATGCGATTTAATCTGAATGCAGAGAAGGTAGACAATCTAAAAGAGTATTTTATAAAGTTTGTTAAAAGACAGCTTAACTACCAGGAATTTTGGGCATTAAAGGATGTAAGCTTTGAAGTGAAAAAAGGAGAACATTTAGGGATTATTGGTTTAAATGGTGCGGGAAAAAGTACCTTGCTTAAGGTAATTGCAGGTGTATTGAAGCCTACGGAAGGTACTGTAAAAACCAATGGAAAGATTGTTCCGTTATTAGAGCTTGGAGCTGGATTTGATAAGCAGTATACAGGTGCAGAGAATATATATTTATATGGAGCATTGTTAGGATATAGTAAGGAATTTATTGATGAAAAATATGATGAGATTGTAGAATTTTCTGAGTTAGGTGAGTTTATTAATGTTCCCATTAAAAATTATTCTTCAGGTATGCGTGCAAGACTTGGATTTTCCATTGCAACAGTTGTACAGCCGGAAATATTAATTTTGGACGAGGTTTTATCTGTGGGAGATGCCCAGTTTAAAAAGAAAAGTGAAAAAAAGATTCATTCTATGTTTGCAAATGGAGTAACCGTACTGTTTGTTTCTCATTCTCTTGAGCAAGTAAAAAGATTGTGTGATAAAGCAATATTACTTGAGCATGGTAGAGTGATTGCCAAGGGTGATGTAGAAGATGTGGCGGCAATTTACACTGCAAAGCTTGACAAAAAGAAGAGAGAAAGAAAAAGAGCAAATAGAAGGATAAGGGCGGAATTAAAAAAACAGGCAGAAGATGCAAAACAAAGAAATAAAGAGTAACGTAACGGTTCAGACCCTAAGGTTATTTCGTTAAGCCTTGAAGTTTTCCAAGTGGCTTGAACTGTCATTGTGAAATCGCTACAATATAGGAAAGAAATATAAAAAATGGTGGTTATGTTAGAGAATAACATGACCACCATTTCTGTTTTATTTATTATTTCTTTTTGCGCGCATACGCATAGTAGAATCAAGAATCTTTTTGCGGATACGAAGACTTTCCGGAGTAATTTCCAATAACTCATCAGTATCAATAAAATCAAGAGATTCCTCTAGGCTCATGATTTTAGGTGGTACTAGACGAAGTGCCTCATCTGCACTGGATGAACGTGTATTGGTAAGATGCTTGGTCTTACATACATTTACTTCGATGTCGTCGGTTTTTCCATTTTGTCCAACAACCATACCAGCGTAAACCTTTTCACCAGGTTTTACAAATAATGTTCCACGCTCTTGGGCATTAAACAGTCCATAAGTAATAGTTTCCCCAGCTTCAAAGGCAATTAGTGAACCACGATCACGGTATTGAATATCTCCCTTGTATGGACCATACTCTTCGAAAATAGTATTTAGAATACCATTTCCTTTGGTGTCTGTCATGAAATCGCCACGATATCCAATTAAGCCACGGGAAGGAATTAAAAACTCTAATCTTTGGTATCCGCCACTAGACATGCCCATGTTTTGAAGTTCACCTTTTCTTTGGCTCAGTTTTTCAATAACACTACCAGAAAATTCTTCAGGAACATCAATAATGGCACGTTCAATTGGCTCTAAAAGATTTCCGTTTTCGTCATGTTTATATAATACTTCAGCTTTACTAACAGCAAATTCGTAACCTTCACGACGCATATTTTCAATAAGGACTGATAAATGTAGTTCTCCACGTCCGGAAACCTTAAATGCCTCTGTAGTATCTGTTTCTTCTACACGTAAGCTTACGTCTGTATTTAATTCACGCATTAGTCTGTCACGAAGATGTCTGGATGTAACGAATTTACCTTCTTGTCCTGCAAGAGGGCTGTCATTCACAATAAAATGCATAGCAATGGTAGGTTCTGATATTTTTTGGAAAGGAATGGCAACAGGATCGGTAGGGGAACATATTGTATCTCCAATCATCAGATCAGTGATACCGGCAATAGCCACAATAGCTCCTGGTTTTGCTTCGGCAACTTCAACTTTTTCTAATCCATCAAATTCGTACAACTTGGTAATTTTAACCTTTTTACATTTATCTGCATCATGGGCGTTCACAAGAACGGCATCTTGATTTACTTTGATTGTACCATTATCAACTTTTCCAACACCGATACGACCTACATATTCGTTGTAGTCAATAGTACTAATGAGTGTTTGTAAATTTCCATCAGGATTTCCCTCTGGTGCAGGAATATAATTTAAAATAGTTTCAAATAAAGGTTTCATGTTAATTGGTTCATCATCAGGTTGGAGCATTGCATATCCCGATTTTGCAGATGCATAAATGAAAGGACAGTCAAGTTGTTCTTCATTTGCATCAAGATCTATAAATAATTCTAATACTTCATCAATAACTTCTTCAGGTCTTGCCTCAGGTCTATCAATCTTATTTAAACAAACGATTACAGGGAGTTGAAGTTCTAATGCTTTCTTTAACACAAATTTAGTCTGTGGCATAGGACCTTCAAAAGCATCAACAACTAAAACTACACCATTTACCATTTTTAGTACACGTTCTACTTCTCCACCAAAATCTGCATGTCCAGGGGTATCAATAATGTTAATTTTTACATCATTGTAAATTACAGCAGTATTTTTAGATAGGATAGTAATTCCTCTTTCACGTTCCAAGTCGTTAGAGTCCATTACACGTTCCTGTACTGATTGGTTAGAACGAAAAACACCACTTTGCTTTAATAGCTCGTCCACCAAAGTGGTTTTACCGTGGTCTACGTGAGCGATAATTGCAATGTTACGAATATCATTTCTCTTCATAAAAAATCTCCATTCCGCCCATATAAGGCATAAAAGTTTGTTAATTCTACAGGTTGTATATCTATTTACCTGAGTTGTTACATAAATATTACAAAAAAATAAAATTTTTCTTGTAATGAAGGTGTATTTTGTGTTATTCTTTAACACAGTGATGTGATTTTTAGGAATTAAAAAGGGCACGTTGTTTTATTGTTGCTCCCAAAAACATTCTTGATTATTGTATCATATTTTTCACAATATACAAGGTTTTAAAAAGATTAAAGTTTCAAAAAAGTAACAGTTCCACTATGGTAATTCATGAAGTGTCAAAATATATATGATGTCTAAAAATGATTATTTAGGCTGGAATGTTACACAAAAAGGTTATGAATTCAAAATTACCAAAGAGAAAAGAAAAAAACACAAAGGGTTAAGAGATACAAACTGTAAAAGGATGGTATTTTTAGATCAAATCGAAAAATTTCAAAAAATTGTTCTAATTCTTTTTTGTTGGCATATATTAGTTAATGAAAAAGAGAAAAGCACAGTTTTAGCATGCATTTTGTTAGAACAAGAAAAAAGAGAGGAGTCGTACATTTTATGACAGATAAGGTATTTGATAACAACCAAGTGAGTGTTGCCGGAGAAGTGGTAAGTAATTTTGAGTTTAGCCATGAAGTATTTGGAGAGGGTTTTTACAGTATCCAAATTCGTGTAGGGAGATTGAGTGACTCGTATGATATTATCCCACTAATGATTTCAGAGAGATTAATGGATGTAAAGAAGGATTATATGGGACAGTACATAGAAGTTCTTGGACAATTTCGTTCCTATAATCGCCATGAGGCTACAAGGAATCGTTTGGTGCTTTCTGTATTTGCTAGAGAAGTGAATTTATGTCAGGAAGAGGATTCCGACGTAAAGCCAAATCACATTTATCTAGATGGGTATATATGTAAAGCGCCTATATATAGAAAAACACCATTGGGCAGGGAAATTGCAGATCTATTAGTGGCAGTAAATCGTCCATACGGAAAATCAGATTATATTCCATGTATCTGCTGGGGAAGAAATGCAAGATTTGCTGAGAATTTCCAAGTTGGAGAACATATTCAGTTATGGGGAAGAATTCAGAGCAGAGAATATCAGAAAAAGATATCAGAGGATGAGATAGAAAAACGTGTTGCTTATGAAGTTTCTGTAAGTAAATTGGAATGCTTTGAAGAAGAGATCCAAGAAGAAGATTCTGTAGAGGAATCACCAACTATGGTATAAAAATATATTATTTCTGATGTATAAATAATAATGATTGGTTATCAATCTTTTTAGAGAATTGGGCAGGATTCATATTTGAATTGCCCAATTCTGTTAATATGAGGAAGTTTTTCGTTCTTACGCTTTTGGTTCTAAAAGACTAGCTTTGTGTCGCAGCATAGTGCAAAAAGCTACCTGTGAACAGTAACTTGGGGATTTACACTTTAGATAACCAAGGGTAAAATGGGCTGGATTTTTTTTATGTAGTATGCTATAATCAAACGGTTAATAATTCTTTCGAGGTTAGATGTATAAGCAGGAGGAAGTAAGATGAATACGGAGTCAGAGACTGGAAAGATTGTTCAGGTTTATTATGGAAAAGGAAAAGGAAAGACTACTGCAGCTGTTGGACAGAGTATTTGTGCTGCCAGTAAGGGCCTACATACAATCATTATCCAATTTTTGAAAGGAAAAGATTCGGAGGAGTTCTCTTATTTGCAAAAATTGGAACCAGACATTAAGTTGTTTCGTTTTGAAAAAGCAGAGGATTATTATGGTGAACTGTCAGAGGAAGAGCAAAATGAAGAGAAGCATAATATAATAAATGGTTTTAATTTTGCAAGAAAGGTAATAAATGCAGGAGAATGTGATATGTTAGTGCTTGATGAGGTCTTAGGCTTGGTAGACTTGGGAATTATCAGTACAGAAGACATTATCAGTCTAATAAATATGAGAGATGATTATTATAAATTGATAATGACAGGACAATATTTACCACCAGAGCTAGAAGCACATGTAGATATGATATCATTTATCGAACAAAAGAAGGGAATGTAGCTTGGTAGTATTTAGGAATCCTAAGATTCATATAATTAGAAAAAATAAATAACGAATAGAATTTAAAAACTGTATTTTACATGGGTAAAGTACAGTTTTCTTTTTATATAGTGCATTTTTATGGGAAATATGATAGAATGGCTAAGGAATGGAGGGAATGAAATGGATTATAATATGAATAATTATATGCAAAATAATAACAATGGAGAGATGAAAGAACAGCCAGTGTCGCCTCTTGCTATAGCATCCTTGGTACTTGGGATTATAGGACTTATAACTTGTTGTTGTTATGGAGGTATTATAGGCATAGTAGGATTGGTACTAGGAATCATGGTTCTGGTATTAAAAATGGATGGTAGGAATATTGCAATTGCAGGGATAATTGTTTCAGCATTATCGATTTTAGGAACAGTTTTTATAGTTCTGATGGCTACCAGTTATATGCAACAGATGAATTTAGATGAAATGAATGAATTAAATGAAATGATAGAACACATATTAAATGGAAACAATACAAAAAAATAGAGTTGGATAGGATAGGAGAAGACATGATTAATGATATACAATTAGGACCGGTGACCATTCATATGTATGGACTAATGATTGCCATTGGGGTATTCCTTGCTTTGGTGGTATCCTTGCATCGAGCAAAGAAGTTAGGATTAGACGAAGGTGTGATTTATGACATATTATATTGTGCCATTATAGGTGGAGCTCTAGGAACCAGAATATTGTATTATATTACAGTAATGCCAGATATTATTAAGGATCCATCTATATTGTGGAATTTTAAAGAAGGTTATGTGGTATATGGTGGAGTAGTAGGTGGTGTCATTGCAGGGGCAATTTATTGTAAGATAAAAAAAGTTTCTTTTTTGAAGTATTTTGACCTTGTTATGCCACAGGTAGTAATGGCTCAGGGGATAGGGAGATTTGGTTGCTTTTTTGCAGGATGCTGTTACGGAAAAGAGACAGATTTGCCAATAGGAATCACATATACAATTTCAAAATTTGCCCCTAATGGTGTGGCCTTGCTTCCAACACAGTTGATTTCGTCAGCAGGGGATTTTATTATTTTTGCAATTTTATTGTATTATGCCAAAAGAAAGAAATCAGATGGAACTGTGGGAGCCATGTATTTAATTATTTATAGTATAGGTAGATTTTTTGTGGAATTTCTACGTGCAGATGAAAGAGGAGCTGTTGGAGTTTTATCCACCTCGCAGTTTATTGCTATAGGAACATTGGGCTTGGGGATTTTATTGTTTTTTATATTTAAGAAGATAGGTAAGAGTTCTAATGAGCCTGTACATTAAAAACGGTGATAATAAATTAGAAAAAGAGGAAATAGAACATGGAACTTACAACACTATGTTATTTGGAACAAGAGGATTCCTACTTGTTTTTGCATAGAACAAAAAAAGAAGGAGACATCAATAAGGACAAGTGGATAGGAGTCGGTGGACATTTTGAATTTGGAGAGAGTCCAGAGGATTGTTTACTGCGGGAAGTAAAAGAAGAGACAGGATTTACACTTACGGAATATCAGTTTCGGGGAATCATTACATTTTTATGTGACCAAATGGAAGCGCAATATATGCATCTGTATACGGCAACGAAATGGACTGGTACACAACAGGAATGTGAAGAAGGGCAATTACAGTGGGTTAAGAAAGAATCTATATTTGATTTAAATTTATGGGAGGGAGATAAGATATTTCTTCATTTATTAGAGATGAATTATCCGTTTTTCTCCTTAAAGCTTGTATATGAGGAAGGAATATTGAAACAAGCTGTGTTGGATGGAAAGAAACTTAAATGTAATGGCCTTAACAGTTGGAGTGGGTCTGCGCATTCATTGTGATGACCGAAAGGAAGCGTATAACAGGAATACAAGAGGATATAAGGAGGGATAAGAATGCAATATTTAGTGAAGGATATGGTAGTATGTTTTGCCTGTGGAGTCATTGGGGCTTTCGTGGGAATGTTTTTTAAGTATGCCTATGGTATTATGGTAGGTTCCACTTCGCCGGTGCTAGGACTGGTACTTTGTGGAGGAACTATATTGGTAGTATTACTTTATGAATTTTTGCTAAAAAAGTTTGTTATGGGAACAGAAGCTAGCATGGTATTCCCAACAATTTGCCTTGCATTGGGGGCATGGGTTGGTTGGACCAACTATTTATTGGCATAATATAAAGTAGTTCCCCAACGAAACGTCTAAGATATCTAAGTGGAATAAAACAGTAAAAGACTTCATAAGATGTAGCAAAGGGTTACAAGGAGTTGTAAGGGTGAAAGAACAGGTAGAAAGTAACAATTTGTGGGTTGCGTACATAAAGTATTTGTTTGTAGCATATGTTTTATCTTTTTTATTGTTAGGGGGAATTTCCTGGTGTTTGTATAAAACAAATATTTCGTTAAAGGCAGTAAGTGTTTGTTTGGTAGTCACATATATTATTTCTAATTTTTTTGCAGGTTGGAGAATGGGGAAAAAGGCAGAAAAAAGGCAATTTGTATGGGGGCTACTGGTGGGACTGGGATATTCTGTGATAGTAATTCTTGTATCTTTTGTGGGAAATGGATATATGCTTGCAAGCATGGAGAAGCAGATTTTAGTATTTTCCCTATGTAGCCTAAGTGGGATGTTTGGTGGAATGCTTAGTTAAGTAATAGGTCAGATATCAATGTCATTTTGTTAAGTATTGAAGTTTTCTAAATGGTTTGAGCTTAACGAAATGACATTGGTGCCGTTATAGTAATTGAAAAAGTTCTTTTCATAATGAAAAAAATATGCTATAATTTAAAATAGTAGGCTAAAATGCTTATGCCAGTATGTAAGGAGGAAAGTATCATGAAACACATTAAGTCTTTAACAACAAAGAATTTACAGCAAACAGTAAAAAAAGGTGGATGTGGAGAATGTCAGACATCATGTCAGTCTGCATGTAAAACATCTTGTACAGTAGGAAATCAAACCTGTGAACGTAAATAATTATAAAAATTCGCATCAATGGTAGGATGGAACTGCATCCTACTTTTGGTGTGATTTTTTACTTTATAGGAAAGTTCGTTTATCCTATAAAGCAAAAAGCCCTCCGGGCAGGAGGTACACAGATTAGTTAGGAAGAGGTATTGCATGCCAAAGCAGGCAGGAAATGCAAGAATTGGTTTGATACTTACTTCTTAGATAATGTTGGAAGTTATACAAAATATTTTCCAGTAATCCAGCTCTCGCTGTAGCGAATATATAAGGGCTGGATTAACTACTTATAGGAAGTTATGAATATAAAATTACAGTAGTTTTATCATAGTTGAAAGGAGATACAAATGATACATCAATATAAGAGCAATGGATATAACATTGTGTTGGATGTAAATAGTGGAAGTGTTCATGTGGTGGATGAGCTTGTTTATGATATTTTAGAATTATATCAAACGCACTCGAAACAAGAGATTATAGGGAAGATGATGGAGAAATATCAGCAGAAATCTTACGCAGAACTGTTTGATGAGCCTATTTCAGTGGAAACAATTAAGGAGGCTTTTGGGGAAATTGAGCAGTTGTGTGAACAGGGTACACTATTTTCAGAGGATATATATAGGGATTACGTATTTGATTTTAAGAATCGAAAGACAGTAGTAAAGGCATTATGCCTGCATATTGCCCATGATTGTAATCTTGCTTGTCGTTATTGTTTTGCTGAGGAGGGAGAATATAAGGGGCGTAGGGCTCTTATGAGTTATGAGGTAGGAAAGAAAGCATTAGACTTTCTAATTGAAAATTCCGGAAGCAGAACAAACTTAGAGGTAGATTTCTTTGGTGGCGAACCGTTGATGAACTTTGAAGTTGTGAAACAATTGGTGGCGTACGGAAGGGAACAGGAGAAGATTCATAACAAGAAATTCCGATTTACATTAACTACCAATGGCGTTTTGTTAGATGATGATATTATGGAGTTTGCCAATAAAGAGATGTCTAACGTAGTACTTAGTATAGATGGCAGAAAAGAAGTTCATGATACCATGCGTCCGGCTAGAAATGGAAAAGGAAGTTATGATGTTATAGTGCCTAAGTTCCAGAAACTTGCAGAAAGCAGAAATCAGAAAGATTATTATGTACGAGGAACCTTTACACATTACAATACCGATTTTGCGGCCGACATCATTCACATGGCTGATTTGGGATTTGAACAGATTTCGGTTGAGCCGGTAGTAGCCCCACCAGAGGAAGGATATGCAATTAGGGAAGAGGATGTGCTAACTATTTGCAAGGAATACGATAAATTGGCACAAGAGATTATAAAGAGAAAAGCAAAGGGGAAATGTTTTAATTTCTTCCATTTTATGATTGACCTAAGTGGTGGACCTTGTGTGGCAAAACGATTATCCGGATGTGGTTCGGGAACAGAGTATCTTGCAGTAACCCCATGGGGAGATTTTTATCCTTGTCATCAATTTGTGGGAAATGAAGAGTTTCTTCTTGGAAATGTAGATGTGGGAATTACCAATACGCAAGTAAGAGATCAGTTTAAGCTGTGTAATGTATACGCAAAAGAAAAATGCAAGGATTGCTTTGCAAAATTCTATTGTAGTGGTGGTTGTGCCGCAAATGCATATAATTTCTCAGGAGACATTAATGGCTCATATGATATAGGATGTGATTTACAAAAGAAACGTATTGAGTGTGCCATTATGCTAAAGGTTGATGAGGCTGCAAAAGAATCTCAAGCCTAGCATAACTGTATGGGATAACCAAATGATTTTGTGTAATTAAAGTAACCAAGAATATACTAAAAGGAGAAGTAAAAATGAAGAATACAAGAAAAGGAGTATTGCACATTCTAGTAAGTGTGATTGCTGTTTGTGTACTAGGTGTAGTTGCCTTTATTGGTATTGGGGAACATCACCTAGGTGCAGCAAAGAATATTCGTCTAGGCCTTGATTTAGCAGGTGGAGTTAGTGTCACCTATGAGGCTGTAAAGGAGAATCCTAGTTCTCAGGAAATGTCGGATACTATCTATAAGATGCAAAAGAGAGTAGAAGGCTTGGGAGAAGAACCTGTTGTTTATCAAGAAGGAAGCAATAGAATTAATGTAGACATTCCTGGAGCAGATGATGCTGAGGCGGTACTTGAAAAGCTTGGAAAGGCTGGAAGTATTTTGTTTGTAGAAGAACAGGATTTAAGACCATTTTTGGAGGATCCGGATGCTACATATCTTGCACATCCAACCAATCCTAAGAAAAATCAAAAGCTTGCAGTAGAACAGCAGGAATTATATGATGCAGGAGTTGTTATTGTAGATGGTTCTGATATTGACAAGGCAGAGGCTGGAACAGATACCAGCGGTACTTCTACAGAGTATGTAGTAGCCTTGGAATTTAGTGCAGCAGGTGCTTCAAAATTTGAAGAAGGAACAGCAAGGGCTGCATCAGCAGGAAGTAATATAGCAATTGTTTATGATGGAACAGTTATTTCAAATCCAAACGTAACACAGAAAATTTCTGGTGGAAAAGCACAGATTGATGGGCAGAAATCATTTGAAGAAGCAGAAGAGTTAGCCTCTACTATTCGTATTGGTGCCCTTCCTTTAGAGTTACAGGAAGTTCGTTCTAACGTGGTAGGTGCAAAGCTTGGATCAGAAGCAATTAAAACAAGTATGATGGCTGGAGTAATCGGAATCATTATTATTATGTTATTTATGATTGTAATGTATCGTATTCTTGGATTGGCAGCAAGTATTGCTCTTATCATTTATGTAGGTGCCATTAGTTTTACTCTTAACTGTTTTGATGTAACCCTTACCTTACCAGGTGTGGCTGGTATTTTGTTATCTATTGGTATGGCGGTTGATGCAAATGTTATTATCTTTACACGTATTAAAGAAGAGTTGGCAATGGGAACCAGTTTGGAAACAGCGGTAAAGAATGGTTTTGGAAAAGCTTTATCTGCTATTGTAGATGGTAATATTACTACAATAATTGCAAGTATTGTATTACTGTTAATGGGTTCAGGAACAGTGGCAGGATTCGCAAAAACATTGGTAATTGGTGTAGTATTATCTATGTTTACTGCTTTATACGTGACAAAATTTATTTTAAATGGATTAATTATGTTAGGGATTACAGATGAGAAGTTCTATGGTAAGGCAAAGAACACAAAGGTTATTCCTCTTGTTAAGAATTTTTCAAAATCATCGATAATTGCTTTTGTATTTATTGCAATTTGTATTGGTTCATTAATTGCGAATAAGGTGAATACGGGAACCATCTTAAATTATGGATTGGATTTCAAAGGAGGAACCTCCACAACAGTTACTTTTGGAGATGGAGTGGAAGCAACAGATGTAAAAGCAGAAGTGATAACTATGATTGAAGAAATGTTTTCACAGACACCTGAGGTTTCAGAAGTAAAGGATGCCAATACATTAACTATAAAAACAACAGCTTTAGAGAAAGAACAAAGAGCTGAGTTATCCAAAGCGTTTGTGGAAAAATACGGAATTGAAGAGAAAACCATTGAATCAGAAACCATCAGTGCTTCTGTAAGTAATGAGATGAAAAGAGATGCAATTGTTTCTGTAATAGTAGCAGTTGTTCTTATGTTAATATACATTGCCATTCGTTTTAATGATATTTTATTTGGAACCAGTGCGGTTCTTGCGTTGGTGCATGACGTATTAATTGTACTTATGGTATATGGAGTGGGAAGCTTATTTGGAATTATTTCCGTAGGAAATACATTTATAGCAGCAATGCTTACAATACTTGGATACTCTATTAATGCAACAATCGTAACCTTCGATCGTATTCGTGAGAATAAGAAGAGTATGAAGAAGGATGTAGATATAGATACCTTAGTAAATACTAGTGTAAGCCAGACAATAAGTCGAAACATCAATACATCTTTAACAACATTTATTATGATCTTTATGCTATTTGTATTAGGTGTTCGAAGTCTAAGAGAATTTACAGTACCAATTATGGCTGGTATCATAGGAGGAGCGTTCTCTTCAATTTGTATTACTGGTCCATTATGGTGTGTATTAAAGAAAAAGTTTTCAAAATAATAAACATTCAACACCTGGGTTGCCCTTTTTGGGTGCCTGGGTGTTTGTAGGTTTAGGAGTAAATATTTCACTTAATAGGAAGGAAATAAAGGATGAAGGAAAACTGGAGAATGTATGGAATACCGGGAGATTTTGAGGGAATTGGGAAAAAATATAATATTGATCCGGTAATTGCTCGTATTATGATAAATCGTGGAATAAAGGGCGATGAAGAGATAAGAAGATACCTACAGGGTACATTGGAGGATTTGTATGACCCGTTGCTTTTATTAGGAATGGAGGAAGCTGTGAATTTACTGGTGGAAGCAATTAATAATAAGGAAACAATTGCTATAGCCAGTGATTTTGATGTGGATGGAATATTTTCCAGCATGATATTACATACAGCCTTTACAAGGGTAGGTGGAAAATGCTTTGTAGAAACTCCAAATCGAGTAACAGAAGGATATGGATTAAATCAAAGAATTGTGGATGATGCATTGGAAAAAGGTGCCAAGATGTTAATAACCTGTGACAATGGTATCGCTGCCTTGGAAGCAGTGGGTTATGCAAAGAAGAACAAAATGAAAGTTATTGTGACCGATCATCATGAAGTACCCTTTGAAGAACAAGAGGATGGAAGTAGAAAATACATTAAGCCTATGGCAGATGCCATTGTGAATCCAAAGCAAAAAGAATGTAACTATCCGTTTCCGAAGCTATGTGGTGCAGGTGTAGCTTTAAAAGTGGCACAGGTGTTATACGAACACTATGGTATCTCTAAGGAACATCTGAACCAGCTGATAGAGTATGCAGCAATTGCAACAGTTGCGGATGTAATGGATCTGGAAGATGAAAATCGAATTATTGTAAAATACGGACTTAAATTCCTAAAAAATACGAAAAATATAGGATTACGTTCCATTTTACGGGTTAATCAAATGGAAGATAAGGATATATCGGCATATCATATAGGATTTATCATAGGTCCTTGTTTTAATGCTGCAGGGAGACTTGATACTGTGAAAATGGCATTAGATTTGTTACTTTGTCAGGATGAGGTACAGGCAGATAAAATGGCAAGTGATCTAAAGACATTAAATGAAAGTCGTAAAGATATGACGGTAAAAGGTGTAGAGCAGGCTATAAAAAAGATAGAAGGCTCTCAATTAATAAATGATAAAATATTGTTAGTAAAGCTTGAAGATTGTCATGAATCACTGGTTGGTATTATTGCAGGCAGAATAAGAGAGAGGTATCACAAGCCGGTTATTGTATTTGTGGACGTAGAGGAAGGGATTAAGGGTTCTGGAAGGTCTATAGAAGGTTATAATATGTTTGAAGAACTATTAAAATGTAAGGAGTTATTGGGAAGGTTCGGAGGACACCCTATGGCAGCAGGATTATCCTTACCAAGGGAAAATTTGGAAATGCTGCGTGAGCAACTCAATAAAAATACCACTCTTACAGAGAGGGATTTTATTCCAAAAGTAATGATAGATGTAAAGATGCCTATACAGTACATTACAGAGGATTTTATAAAACAACTGGAATTATTGGAACCTTTTGGAAAAGGGAATGAAAAGCCATTATTTGGAGAACCACATTTTCAAATACTTGGAGGCAATATTATAGGAAAGAATAAAAATGTATTCAAAGGGAAAATAAAGAATCAGTTTAATGCCAGAATAGATGCAATTTTTTTTGGAGACGTAGAACGGTTTACAGAGTTTATAATAGAAAATTATGGAGAAAAGGAATATGAAAAGATGCTTCATGGAGAAGCTAATTCCATAGATGTTGGACTAACGTATTATCCTGCAATAAATGAATATAACGGAAGAGTTTCCTTGCAGGTAGTAATACAAAATTATACAATAATTCAGTAAAGGGAACAGCATATAGCTCTCCATTGCCAATTAGAAAAGAAAATGCTATAATTAGAGTAATTTTATGTAGGAGCAATGTAACAGTTTTGTCGCCTGGCCAAACTGTTGTGATGCAATTCCCATGTGCAATGTCCACGGATGAATAGAGCATACCCCTACATGGACGAAACTCCCATAGGGTAGTGCTGAGTGAAAACGTGAACGTATAGTAATGATATGGTTATACAGAAAAGAGGAAGAGTATGAGTAAAAGAGTTGAAGATTATGTAAGAAGTATTCCTGATTTTCCGGAGGAGGGAATCATTTTTAGGGATATTACCACAGTTTTACAGGACAAGGAAGGATTTTCTTTAGCGATTGACTCTATGCAAAAAGAGTTAGAAGGAATAGAGTTTGATGCGATTTTAGGTGCAGAGTCCAGAGGATTTATATTTGGGGCACCTTTGGCATATAATTTGAAAAAAGCATTTGTACCGGTTCGTAAGAAGGGAAAGCTACCTTGTGAGACCATAGAAATGGAGTATGAATTGGAGTATGGAACAGCCACCCTTGAAATTCATAAGGATGCCATTAATCCTGGTGATAAAGTGGTAATTGTAGATGATTTAATTGCTACAGGCGGAACGATAGAGGCAATTACCAAGCTAGTAGAGATGCTTGGCGGTGAAGTTGTAAAAATAGTATTTTTGTTGGAGCTTGAAGGATTAAAGGGACGGGAAAAACTAAAAGACTACAATGTGGCATCTGTAGTAAAATATCAGGGGAAATAATCAAAATTATTTGTATCAGTAAAATTTTGTAAGACTGATGCGTACAAAATTGAGAAGATTTTGCTAAACGTAAGAATTGCTCAGTAACTGAACAGTTCAGAGGGCGGATAATGAAGATATAGTAGGAAATATAGCATATTGATACAGGTGGTGGCGATATGAAAAAAAGTGGTTTGGAAAATATGAGAGAGAATAAAGTGGGACATGCGTCAGATGATATTTCTGCACCAGCACATTTTACAGATCCAGAAATTTTGTATGCACAGTTAATGGAAACTGTGCGAAATTATCATCCGTCGGGTGATCTATCTGTGATAGAGAAAGCATACACCATAGCAAGGGATGCACATCAGGATCAGAGGAGAAAGTCAGGAGAACCCTATATTATTCATCCAATTTGTGTGGGAATTATTTTGGCAGAGCTGGAATTAGATAAAGAGACAATTGTGGCAGGTCTTTTACATGATGTTGTGGAAGATACTGTACTTACCTCGGAAGAAATAACGGACCTCTTTGGAGCAGAGGTTTCTTTGCTGGTGGATGGAGTAACAAAGCTAACACAGCTTAATTATTCAAACGATAAGATAGATTTACATGCAGAGAATTTAAGAAAGATGTTTCTTGCTATGGCAAAAGATATACGTGTAATTCTGATTAAATTGGCTGACCGTTTGCATAATATGCGTACGTTAGAGTATATGAAACCGGAAAAACAGAGGTCGAAAGCCAGAGAAACAATGGATATTTATGCTCCAATTGCCCAGCGTTTGGGAATTGCAAAGATTAAAATTGAGCTAGACGATCTGTCCTTGCGCTACCTTGAGCCAGAAGTGTATAAGGATTTAACAGTAAAGATAAATGCCAGAAAGCAAGATAGAGACGCTTTTATTCGTGATATTATTGCAGAGGTTTCTATGCATGTACATGGCGCAGGAATTGAAGCGAAAATTGATGGGCGCGTAAAGCATTTTTTTAGTATTTATCGAAAAATGAAGAATCAAAATAAAACTTTGGATCAGATTTATGATTTATTTGCAGTAAGAATTATAGTGGATAGTGTAAAAGATTGTTATGCAGCATTAGGTGTAATTCATGAAATGTATAAACCCATACCTGGACGTTTTAAAGATTACATTGCAATGCCAAAGCAAAACATGTATCAGTCTTTGCACACCACATTAATCGGGCCAACAGGAACACCTTTTGAGATTCAGATTCGTACTTATGACATGCACCGAACTGCAGAATATGGTATTGCAGCCCATTGGAAGTACAAAGAAGGTATAGATGGATCAAACACAAAGGTAAGTGAAGAAGAAAAATTATCATGGTTACGTCAAATATTAGAGTGGCAAAGAGATATGTCCGATAATCATGAGTTTCTAAGTTTATTAAAGAGTGATTTAGATTTGTTTGCAGATAATGTGTATTGTTTTACTCCTTCAGGGGATGTGAAAAATTTGCCTACAGGTTCCACGCCAATAGACTTTGCATATAGTATTCATAGTGCTGTAGGAAATAAAATGGTAGGAGCCAGAGTAAATGGCAGGTTGGTAACCTTAGATTACAAGATAAAAAATGGAGACCGAATTGAAATTATGACTTCGCAAAATTCCAGAGGTCCTAGTAGGGATTGGTTAAATTTAGCGAAGAGTACGCAGGCAAAAAATAAGATCAACCAATGGTTTAGAAGTGAGCTAAAGGAAGATAATATTGTTCGTGGAAAAGAAATGTTTCACAGTTATTGTAAGGGTCACGGTTTGGTTGCAAGTGATATGCTAAAATCTGAATATACAGCGGTAGTTATGCGTAAATATGGATTTAGAGATTGGGACTCTGTGTACGCTGCTATTGGGCATGGTGGACTAAAAGAGGGCCAGGTTGCCAGTCGTTTACAAGAGGAATATAATAAATCACAGAAAACGAAAATTACAGATGCTCTTGTAAAAGAACATATCTGTACGGAAAGAGGAAGCAAGACCAAGGCAGTGATTCGCTCTAAGAGTGGAATTGTGGTAAAAGGGATAGATGACGTAGCAGTACGATTTTCCAAATGCTGTAGTCCTGTTCCGGGAGATGAGATTTTAGGATTTATTACACGTGGAAGAGGTGTTTCTGTTCACAGAACTGATTGTATTAATATATTGAATTTACCGGAAGAGGACAGGGTAAGATTGATTGATGCTGAGTGGAGTGCAAGCTCCGTACAAACAGAATTGTACAATGCAGAAATTATCATATATGCCAATAATCGAACTGGTATATTAGTAGACATTTCTAAAATATTCACAGAGAATAAAATAGATGTACAGTCTATGAATGTACGAACCAGTAAGAAAGGCACAGCCACAATTACTATGGGATTTGAAACACAGGGAGTGGAGCAATTACGTGGATTGATCTCCAAGATTCGAAACGTAGAAAGCGTTATTGATGTTGCAAGAACCTCGAATTAAGACAATAAAAGAAAGGCTTGGAAAAAATATGAGAATAAATAGATTGGTTGTGGGCCCTGTGTCTACCAATTGTTATATTGTTAGTAATGAGAATACAAAAGAAGCATTAATTATTGATCCGGGAGAAGGAGCAAAAAAAATCATAGAAAAAATAAAAGAAGAAGGACTCTCTACAAAAGCAATTCTTCTCACACATGGACATTTTGATCATATGATGGCAGTAAATGAATTAGTACAAGAGTTTCGTGTAGAGGTGTATATAGGGGAAAAAGAGGTAGAGCTTCTTAAAGATCCTATGCAGAACTGTTCTGGAAGTATGATTTGTCAGCCTTATATTGTCAGAGCGGACAAAATGTTGAGAGATAAAGATGTTTTAGAAATTGCAGGCTTTACCATTGAGGTTTTATATACACCTGGTCATACCATAGGCGGAGTATGCTATTGTTTCAGGGAAGATAATGTATTGTTTAGTGGAGATACAATTTTTCAGGCTTCTGTAGGGAGAAGTGACCTGCCTACGGGAAATGGAAGACAATTAGAAGAAAGTATAAGAGAGAAAATATTTACATTACCAGATGATATGCAGATTTTTCCGGGACATGGGGATAGCACCATTGTATCCTATGAAAAAAAATATAATCCTTATGTTTAAAAATGCTACAAAACAAGGAAAAGCAAGCAAGTACAAGAGAGAAGGTTCACAACAGTATGATTAAGATTAGATTATCAAAAGAATTGTACGTATATGATGTACAAGGGCTTTGTAAATCGTTCTATCCCACAGAGCAGATAGTAATTAGTTGCGGAGAGAAAGAAACAGATAAGAATCTGTATTCCATATATATAGATATAGAATTATTAGAGGATAAGGTAATCATAGATTTGTATGCAGATGATGTTTCATATACGTCGCAACAGCAGGCGGATCAAAAAACGGGAAGAAATTACAAGAATACTTTGAAAAAAAGTCTTTATGAATTGCTTTCCAAATTATCAGGGAAAAAATTGCCTTGGGGAACTCTCACAGGTGTAAGACCAAGCAAGCTTGCCATGGAGCAAATAGAAGAGGGAAGAGGAAAAGAACAAGTTGTAGATTATATGCAGAAACAATATTTATGTTCCAGAGAAAAAAGTCTTATGGGATATGAAATTGCAAAAAGAGAGTTGGATATATTACGTGCCATTGATTACGAGAATGGGTATAGTCTTTATATAGGAATCCCATTTTGTCCTACTCGCTGTCATTATTGTTCTTTTCCGTCTTTTCCCATGGAACAATTTGGCGACTATATGGAGAAGTATTTGCAGGCTTTATTTAAAGAAATAGCATATTTCTCAAAAAAGAATTGGAAGAAACAATTAACCAGTGTGTATGTTGGTGGTGGTACACCAACTACCTTATCTGCAGAACAATTAAGAAGGCTTCTTGCAAAAATAAGGGAAAGTTTTCCAGTGGAGAAGGCTGTAGAATTTACAGTAGAAGCAGGAAGACCGGATACTATAACATTTGAAAAGCTTAAGGTGTTAAAGGAAGCAGGGGTAACAAGAATCTCCATTAACCCACAGACTATGAATGAGGAGACCTTGCTTCGAATAGGAAGAAAACATACGGTTTCCCAGGTGGCATATGGATTTGCCATGGCAAGAGAAGCTGGACATGACAATATTAATATGGACCTGATTGTAGGTCTCCCGGGAGAAGGAGAAAAACATTTAGAGAAGACACTTGATTGGGTTGTGGATTTAAAGCCTGATAGTCTGACCGTACACTCTCTAGTTATAAAACGAGCATCTTTACTTAATCAGGGGAAAGAAATGAATGCCCAGTCCGGCGATGTTGGTCAAATGCTTGCAATGACAGCTGATTTTGCAAAAAAACATGAGTATCTTCCTTATTACATGTATCGACAAAAGAATGCCACAGGAACAGATAGTGACAGCCGGGAGAATGTGGGATATGCCAAGACTGGAAAAGAAAGTGTATATAATATTATAATCATGGAAGAAAAACAATCTATATTGGCTTTGGGGGCGGGGGCGTCAACAAAGGTACTTACACCTACAGGGAAAAAGAAATTAGAGCGTGTTGAAAATGTTAAGAATATAGGAGACTATATAAGTCGAATTGATGAAATGATAGAACGGAAAGAAAACATATTACAATTTATGTAACTGTATATGTAGAGGCAATCACTTAGTTGATTGCCTATGTGTGAGTGTAGTATATTTTACAGATTGTAAGTCCATTAGACAGATAATACTTGATTTTACATGAGCTTACAACGTAACAGTTTACTTCTCTGACCGAACGGTTGCAGATTTGTCCGAAGAAAGAACCATAGACATTAAATTATGTTGAAAGGGCGGATAGACATGATAGATATAGATATAGACATGTATAACCAGGAATATAGTAAGCTGGAAACATTAGAAGATTCCATAAAAGAGGAACTGGTAGATGCTATTTGTCATGGTATTGTAGTAAGCAATTTTTCAGCATTACTAGCAAAAGAGCTAGGGGAAGACGAAGAATTTTGTAGAGAAATTGCCATAGCAGGTTTGCTTCATGACATTGGAAAGATCAAAATGAATCGTTATTTGTATGGTAAGGATGCCATGGCGGTAGAAGAGATGAAATATTTTCGAATGCATTCGGTATATAGCTATGATGTGTTAAGAAAAAGAGAGTATTCCTCTTTTGTGCAACAGACCGTATATCATCATCATGAAAATTATGATGGCAGTGGATACCCGGAAAACTTAGTTGGAGATGATATCCCTTATGGTGCTAGAATTTTACATGTGTGTGATGTATTCGCAGCGTTGACCTCTAATCGTACATATCGAACTGCTTTTGATAGAGAGACTGCCATCCAGGTTATGTTTGATGAAGCTAAGAATTTTGATGTGAAGATTTTAATAGCTTTCCAAAGACTATTACATTCCGATCATTTAATTGATAAAATGTATTTCGATGAAATACCGGAAATGACAGAAAAATTCACCAATTATCTGTTTAAAAAAGAACGATTAGGGAAGGAACAATGATGCCTAAGTTATTAGTGGTGGTTTATGGGTAACAGGTCAGCCCTCGGTTGAACTGTTACGTTTATGGAATAATAGTAAGAATAAATAAAAATGTATTGGAGGAATAAAAATTGATTACACAAAGACCAAAAGGAACACAGGATTGGTATGGAGAGAATATGCATAAACGTACAGTAATTGAAAAAATTGCCAGAAATTTATGCAAGGTGTACAACATAAAAGAGATTATTACCCCAGTGTTTGAACATACAGAGTTATTTCAGCGAGGAGTAGGAGAAACTACAGACGTGGTTCAAAAAGAAATGTATACATTTTTAGATAAGGGAGATCGTAGTATTTCTCTAAAACCGGAAGGAACAGCAGGGGCTATTCGTGCTTATCTTGAAAATAGTTTGTATGCGGAAAGTCAGCCAACAAAAATGTTTTATGTAACACCTGCATTTCGATATGAAAGACCACAGAGTGGAAGATTAAGACAACATCATCAGTTTGGTGTAGAGTTTGTAGGTTCTAAGAGTCCTTTAGCAGAAGTAGAGTTGATTTCTTTAATAACAACTTTAATAAGTAAAATCGGGTTAAAAGATGCAAAACTACACATTAATAGCATAGGATGTGCTTGTTGTAGAAAAACATATAATGATGCATTGCTTACTTTTCTAAAGAAACATGAAGATAAATTGTGTCCAACCTGTAAAGAGAGAATGGAAAAAAATCCTCTTCGTGTTATAGACTGTAAGGTTACAGAATGTAAAGAAATTGTAGCAGAGGCCCCAAGAACCATAGAATACTTAGATGAAGAGTGTAAAGAACATTTTGAAGAATTACAGGCATTGTTAAATGAATTACAGATACCATATGAGATAGATACGGGAATTGTGCGTGGCTTAGACTATTATACAAAAACTGTATTTGAATTTGTAAACAAAGACGGATTTACATTGTGTGGTGGTGGGCGCTATGATAATCTTGTAAATCAGATAGATGGAAAACAGGACATACCTTCAGTGGGATTTGGAATGGGATTAGAGAGAATTTTGTATTTCCTAGAGCAAGAAGGAGTAGAGCTGGAAGCTGCACCTACACCAGAGTTATATGTGGGAATTTTGGGAAAAGAAGCAAGGGCACAAGCATACAAACTAGTGCAACAGCTTCGTGAACAGGGAGTAGTTGTAGAAACGGATTATATGGATAGAAGCACCAAGGCACAAATGAAATATGCCAATAAGATAGGCGCAAAAAATACAGTAGTGCTTGGTACCAATGAGTTAGAACAGGGAAGTGCTAAGGTAAAAAACATGGAAAGTCATGAAGAAGTAGAATTAGCATTAGATAAAATAGCAGATTGGATATTGCAACAGTCATAATAAGGACAGATAAAAAAATAGAGAAAGTGGAGGTTAATAAAATGGCAGAATCAATGGCTGGATTACACAGAACATGCAGATGTGCAGAGTTAAAAAAGGACAATGTAGGACAAGAAGTAACTGTAATGGGGTGGGTGCAAAAGCAGAGAAATAAAGGTGGAATCATATTTGTAGACATGCGTGACCGTTCCGGATTATTACAAGTTATATTCGAGGAAAGTGACTGTGGGGCAGAAAGCTTTGCCAAGGCAGAAAAGCTTCGTAGCGAGTTTGTAATTGCAGTAACTGGTAAGGTGTGTTTACGAGAGGGTGGGATTAACCCAAATCTTAAAACCGGAGAAATAGAAATTCGTGCGTGTAGTATCCGTGTACTATCAGAGTCCGATACACCACCGTTTCCTATAGAAGAAGAAAGCAAGACAAAAGAAGAATTACGTTTGAAATATCGTTATTTAGATTTAAGAAGACCAGACTTACAAAAAAATCTTATTTTAAGAAGTCAGGTATCCACTTTAACTAGACAGTTTTTAGCTGAAGAAGGATTTTTAGAGATTGAGACACCAATCTTAAATAAAAGCACACCAGAAGGTGCTAGAGATTATTTGGTACCTAGTCGTGTACATCCGGGAAATTTTTATGCATTGCCTCAATCACCACAGATTTTCAAACAATTATTAATGTGTTCCGGTTATGACCGTTATTTCCAAATAGCAAGATGTTTTCGTGATGAAGACTTGCGTGCTGATAGACAGCCGGAGTTTACACAGATAGATATGGAGCTGTCATTTGTAGATGTGGATGATGTAATAGATGTAAATGAAAGATTGTTACAGAAAGTATTCAAAGAAACAATAGGTGTTGATGTACCTTTGCCAATTCAGCGCATGACTTGGCAGGAAGCAATGGATCGTTTTGGTTCTGACAAGCCTGATATCCGTTTTGGAATGGAATTGGTAAATGTGACAGACGTTGTAAAAGATTGTGAATTTGTTGTATTTAAAGGAGCCATAGAAAATGGTGGAACTGTTCGTGGTATTAATGCTAAGGGACAGGGTTCTATGCCAAGAAAGAAAATAGATGCATTAGTAGAATTTGCCAAGGGATATGGAGCGAAGGGACTTGCTTACATTGCTATAGGACAAGATGGGACTGTTAAGTCATCATTTGCTAAGTTCATGAAAGAACAAGAAATGAACGATATTATAAAAGCAATGGATGGAGAAAATGGAGACTTGTTGTTATTTGCGGCGGACAAAAATAAAGTAGTTTGGGATGTACTTGGTGCACTTCGTTTAGAGCTTGCAAACCAAATGGAATTATTAGATAAAAATGAATATAAATTCTTATGGGTAACGGAATTTCCGTTGTTGGAATGGTCAGAGGAAGAACAAAGATATACCGCAATGCACCATCCATTTACCATGCCAATGGAAGAGGATTTAGAATATTTAGATTCTGATCCGGGACGTGTGCGTGCCAAAGCATACGATATTGTACTAAATGGTACAGAAATTGGAGGAGGATCTGTTCGTATCCATATGGATGATGTACAGGAGAAAATGTTTGAAGCGCTAGGATTTAGCAAAGAACAAGCATATGAGCAGTTTGGATTTTTATTAAATGCATTTAAATATGGGGTGCCACCACATGCAGGACTTGCTTACGGGTTAGACCGTATGGTTATGCTTATGGCAAAGATGGATAGTATTCGAGATGTCATTGCTTTTCCTAAGATGAAGGATGCCTCTTGTTTAATGTCAGAAGCTCCAAATGTAGTAGATCCAAAACAATTAAATGAGTTGGGAATCGGAATCACTGAAACAGAAGAAAAAGGAGAATAAATTGGATATCATAGTAAAGCTTATAATTGTTTACCTGGTAGTAGCTAATTTAGTTGCCTTTGCCCTTATGGGAATTGATAAGCAAAAAGCAAAAAA
Source organism: Lachnospiraceae bacterium (assembly GCA_017399885.1). Classification (GTDB taxonomy): domain Bacteria; phylum Bacillota; class Clostridia; order Lachnospirales; family Lachnospiraceae; genus CAG-411. The sequence goes on along the minus strand of JAFQAU010000212.1, from coordinate 3,877 downwards.
AGGAAAATATAGAATTCCGGAAAAAACTCTGTTTCTTTCTGCAATAGTTGGGGGAAGTATTGGGGCTATGTATGGTATGCATATGTTTCGACATAAAACCAAACATTTAACCTTTAAACTAGGGATGCCCATAATATTAATTGTGCAAATGTTACTAGTAATTGTAGTTTTTTTGTGAAAATTTTGGAAAAAATGATTGACAAATTTTACAAGCTATGGTATATTGAGAGTGTTGCTTTTACGCAATTATAATATTTTATGGAGGAACGACTCATGAACAGAGGTACAGTTAAGTGGTTTAATAATCAAAAAGGATTCGGATTTATTTCTGATGCGGAAGGTAATGACGTATTCGTTCATTATTCTGGACTTAATATGGAGGGATATAAGTCTTTAGAAGAAGGTCAGGAAGTAGAGTACGAAGTAATTGAAGGTGCGAAAGGACCACAGGCTACGAACGTTACAAAGCTATAATCAAATTTTTACTTTCCATGTACCTTACTTTTATATATTGTAGAATGTATTAACGTTTAGAGATATAGAGAATAATGTACCAAAAAGTTATAATTGATTGGAGAACAAGCTATCGATAAGATAGCTTGTTTTTTGCTTTACAGAAAAATATGTTCTATAGAGCAAAAAACGCTCGGTGAGCATGCTCACGAAAATTTGTGTTTTGTAAAAAATTCATAAAAAGTTAAAAAAAATGAAATATATTTAAAAACTTGGTAAAAATGCTTAAAGAAATATGAAGTATAAATGGGATTAATGTATAAAATTGACAAATAAGTTGGTTTGTGGTATTATCTAATTGAAAACATTTTATAGAGTGCAATAGGGGGGATTGCAGAGGTGTTGAGTCAGTGTAGTAGTTTCGGGAGGTTAGTACATTTATGGAGCTGATCATAGGAAAGGCACCATAAGAATGGAATTGGGTAGTAACAGGATGTTTGTCCAATTCTATAACAGCTTAGCTCATGGTTGTTATAATTGTATTTCCATTGAATAATAGTTAATGTGTTTAGGGGGGAGAAGAGGGAAGAGTAAGATTTAATCATAGGTTTTGTGTACAATTACACTATAGCTAAGAGGCAAGAAAATGAAAGAAAGTAAAAACAGAGATGATTGTGATAAGTAACAATAGTATCTTTGTAAATTAATATTAAAATGGGGGTTGAAAGTATGGCAGGAAATATTTTAATCGTGGATGACGCGGCATTTATGAGAATGATGATAAAGGATATTTTGACAAAGAATAATTATGTAGTAGTAGGAGAAGCAGAAAATGGCGCTAAAGCTATAGAGAAATACAAAGAATTGAATCCGGATTTGGTTATGATGGATATTACTATGCCTGAGATGGATGGTATTCAGGCTTTGAAGGCTATTAAAGGTGCTGTTCCAGATGCTAAGATAATTATGTGTTCGGCAATGGGACAACAGGCTATGGTAATTGAGGCAATTCAAGCTGGAGCAAAAGATTTCATAGTGAAACCATTCCAACCGGATAGAGTTTTGGAAGCGGTAAAAAAAGTAATTGGTTAGTTGAAATTAGTATGAGGGTTAAGGAAAGGTGCATAGTTCCATAGCTGAAATATTTGTTGTTTATTATGTAAGGTTTTGTAACCGTTCAGATGAAAACGCATATTAATTTCTAAGAAGCTACAATTTATGCAATATTCAAATTTATTTTACAAATGTAGATCTCGTGAACTTGTATGTGGTTCTCATGGTTTCAAATGGGTAACAGTTCAGCTGGAGGCTGAGCTGTTACGTTGTGAGTTTACGCAAATTGGGGAAAATGACCCTGATGGACTTACAACTATTAGAATATACTATATTGATACGTGGCAATCAGAAAAGTGATTGTCCCTATCTGAACTGTTACCTAAATTGTTACAATGTTTCAGAATGTGGTTGAATAGAAGGGTGGAGAGTATATGAAGTTGAAGTTGGATCTAAATAAAATGAATATTGAAAAAAGGTTAAAAACCAGTTCGATTATCACAATTATGCTTGCAACTATTGCTTCAATTGTTGCCTTAGTTGTAGTGTTTGTTATGGCATCCGAATATAATCATACTTTGAAGTATTATGCATTTCCACAGGGGGACATAGGTCACGCAATGGCAGCTTTGGCTGATGTGCGAAGCGGGACTAGAGGTGCAATTGGTTATGAGGAACAGGAATTAATCGATAAAATGGTGGTAACTCATGATGAAAAGAAGGAAGAGGTATACCATTATTTGGAATTAATTGAAGAATCAATTGTTACGGATGTTGGAAGAGATTCATATAATGATGTAGTGGCTGCAATCGATATCTATTTTGAAATTGATAAAGAGGTAATAGAACTGGGTGCTACGGAGGATGTAGAACGCTGTAAGCAAGCCCAAGAGATGGCAGTTTCCCAGATGGCACCAGCTTATGAAGAGGCATATCATGCGTTACAAAGCTTGATGGATGCTAATATAGAATTAGGTGATGAGTCTCATAATAAGTTATTAGCCTTGGAGGTTATCCTTGGTATTGTTATTATTATAATTATTGTGTTTGCAAGTGCTGTGTCTTTCTATTTAGGAAGAAAGATTGCAAAAGGAATAGCAAAACCATTGAATGATTTAGAGGAAAGATTGATAGCATTTGCAGAGGGAGATATATCTTCACCATTTCCTGTTGTGAAAAGTGAAGATGAAGTGGCAAGTATGACAAGGGAAGTCACAAGGACCACAGAAAAACTTAGAATGATATTTGGAGATTTACAATGGCTTCTTGAGGAAATGGGAAATAGGAATTTTAATCTTACTACTTCATGCGAAGAAGAGTATGTTGGAGAGTATCATGCATTGTTAATGGCAATTCGAAAGATGAATAGACAGATAGATGGTACGTTAAGAGAGGTGTTGGATGCGGCGGATATGGTATCAGCTGGGGCTGAGAATCTGGCTGAGGCGTCTCAGGCACTTGCAGAAGGTGCAACGGATCAAGCAACATCTGTAGATGGCCTACAGACGACCATGGATGAGATTACAAATGGTTTGGAAAAGACTGCAGAAGAAGTATATGCTGCATATGAAGGTGCAAAGAAATGTGCAGAAGAAGCTGGTACTAGTCGTAATGAAATGAAGGTTATGATGGAAGCCATGGATCGAATCAGTGATAGTTCAAAGAAGATTGGAAATATTATTGCGGAGATAGAAGATATAGCTAGTCAGACGAATCTTCTTTCGTTGAATGCGGCAATTGAAGCAGCAAGGGCAGGCGAAGCAGGAAAAGGATTTGCTGTAGTGGCAGAACAGATAAGAACTCTGGCAGAACAGAGTGCAAAGTCAGCTGTAACTACTCGTGAGTTGATTGAGCATTCATTAAGTGAAGTGGAAGTTGGAAATCAGGCAGTGGTAAGAACTTCCGAGGTACTAGAGCATGTAGTGGAATCTGTAAATGAAATTGCTGATACATCAAGAAACTTGAGTGATAGCTCAAGGAAACAGGCATTACATATGAAAGAGGCTAATCAAGGAATTGTTACTATTTCTGAAGTTGTACAAGCTAATTCAGCTACAGCAGAAGAGGCATCGGCTACAAGTCAGGAATTGTCAGCACAAGCAACTAGTATGGATGGATTGGTAAGTAAATTTAAATTAAGAGAAGACACTGTATAATGTATATAAAAGGTTGAAGGAATTTTGTTTTCTTCGACCTTTTTTACTTTATAGGAAAGTTCGTCCTATAAAGAAAAAAACGCGACCCGAGGATGTGCACACACATATTTTACTTAACGAGGTACGAGTTTTAGTAAAATAGCGTACAGAGTAGATGCGTAAGGAATATTGTTGCAAAAGGCATGCAACACGCATCTGGCACACAAAGTGGAGCA